>JBBDHZ010000183.1:0-20144 GCA_040880645.1 Minisyncoccota bacterium | reverse complement strand
ACAGCCCGCCGCCATGGAATGCGACGAGCTGCATCGATTTCAAGTCGGGGCGACATGATTTGAACATGCGACCTCTGCGTCCCGAACGTACAGGCGACGAACGGGAAACCCAACGTATTACCGAGCGAAACGCCCCTGACGCCGAACCGTTGCACCAGTGGTTGCACCAGAAACCAGAATCGGTGCAACGCGAAGCGGTCGAGTTGCTTCGGCTGTTCGTCGAACTGAGCGACGACGAACGCGTCCAACTGCTCGACGCGCTGCGCCACCAGCAGACCGGGGGCGGGTAGGTTCTTCGGACGATGGGGGGCGGCTGGCGACGCCTGCGGGAACACTCGCCCTATGCCGCTCCCTTTCTACCCTTCGGGTTCTTCCGGCCGCTGCAACGGACCGCTGCCGTCTCGGCAAGATCGGAACGGACGACCCACCTAGATAGGATCCTGATCCCATCCCCAAAGCTTTCCGGCTTGTGGTACGGTGGGCGTTTTGAGTCCTTCCATCAAATTGAATCGAGATACGAGCGACGCTGATGCCAGAGAATTCAGGCCAAAAGGTCACAAGATACTGTCCAGAATGCGGAAAAAAGGTCGCCGCCGCCGAAGAGCAATTCAACGAGCCCCGCATCTGCCCATCTTGCCGCACACGGGTCTATTTCCTCGACTACCCGAAGAACCGGCCAGCTCAGTTAGCCGAAGTGGCTTCACAGATTCGCAAGCGAGACCCTAAAACGGACCGCTTCCTGGCAGGTCTGATTGTGGTGGGCCTTGTCTCGCTTCTCCTGCTCTGTCTCGTCGCTTTGGTGATGGGACAAATGACGATGTTATTCGTCGTTTCGTGCATCTTTTTGCTGGCTGGCCTAACCGGTATGTTCATTCACCTGGATGCCAAGAGCAAAGCTATTGCCATGACGGAGGGCTTCGACGAACTGCATCGTTGCCTGCAAACGCATGAGCAATACCACACACGTCTAACTCAACAACTGCACGGCCTGAATAAGAACTTTGACTCGTTGGTTGAGGAGGAACGCACCTCTCTTCGACAACAACACGAACGGCTTTTACAGGAAGCGGCAGAGGACCGTCAAAAAGCTTCCGAAGAACGAGCGGAATACGGCGGCGCAGCCGAAGCGATGTGCAAGCGTCTGCTGTCTGAGGTTGAAAAGAGCATCAAGTCAAAACTCACTCCGAACAATTTTGCGACGCAGAAGGAAAGGTTTATGAAAACCGTCGCCTTCTGCGAAAAAAAGGGATACCCGGTGAGGCAGGAGACAATTGACGAATTTTCCGACCAGCTGAAACGTGACTACCAGGAGGCGGTACGAAAACAGGCGGCCAAGGAAGAGCAAGCCCGTATCAAAGAGAAAATACGAGAGGAACAACGAGCTGAACGCGAACTCGAACGTGAGATGAAGAAGATTGCCGCCGAAGAGCAGGCAATCGAAAAGGCAATCGAGGAGGCACTGGCACGCACACATGACGAGCATTCGACTGAGGTGGAAGAACTGAGGCGTCGTCTTGCCGACGCAGAGGCAAGGGCTGAGCGAGCAAAATCTATGGCGCAGCTCACAAAGGCAGGCAACGTCTACGTCATTTCCAACATCGGAAGCTTTGGCGAAAACGTCTTCAAAATCGGAATGACACGACGTCTGGAACCGTTAGATCGAGTCAAGGAATTGGGGGATGCTTCTGTACCATTCCCTTTCGACGTTCACATGATGATTTCATGCGACAACGCTCCCTCGCTTGAAGGCGCATTGCATCGAGAATTTAATTCGCGGAGGGTCAATCGCATCAATGCAAGAAAAGAGTTTTTCAGCGTGACGCTCGACGAAATCGTCGAAGTAGTCGAGCGATCGCACGGGCAAGTCGACTACGTGGCAGAACCAGAGGCGTTGGAATACAACGAGTCGCTTCAGATGAGTGAGGAGGACTTTGCGTTTGTGTCTTCGCAGGTCGACCCGGAATCGCTCCCTGAAAACTGAGGTGAGTCCTGAACGAGTCAGGACGTGAAAGCGATTTCTGATTGCTGCGAACTTACCTACTCGGGGCGATCATGGGTCCTTCCGGACGGTTCCATTTGACGCGGTGGAATCGAGCCCACCTGGCGCTACACAGAGTCCGTCCGCTTTCTGGTTTCGCTGGGGGCTTTGGGGGCGGTCTGCGCCAATCCTCGATTGCTGTCGACGGGAGGGGGTGCGGATTCCTGACGGGCTTCGGTCCCAGGACCCCATAAGCCTGGGCCGCTTTTTTTCGCGAAAGTTTTCGGGTCGGGTGTTCAAGATGGGTACCTTGCTGCTTTGGTCGCGGCGGTCGATGGGTCCTTCCGAACGATGTCAGTTACCATCCCAGGTTCCTGCGTCCGGGAGCCCTAGACACATCAAGCAAACACCGAGGCGGCCGAACAAACTGTTTCTTGGTTCGCCGTTGCGACGATGCCCCGTCCAAATCCTATCGGCTGTCGTCCCCGTAGACCGTGGCGTTTCTGTGGGTCCCAAAATGGCGAAATTCGGAGGCTTCGGTGGTTCTTTCGGACCCGGCGACCGGGGCGGCTGCTTTCTGGTGTAGCCTTCGTGCACGACCGAAGTGGTCCCGCCGCTCACTGCTTGCCAAAAAATCAGTTTTTCGGTTTTCGGTGGGACGCCAAAGGTGAGACGCCTCTGAACCTTCCGTCACCTATGGCATAATGCGGTTGCGGGTTTGGTCGCCCGCATATCGACCGCCGCCGGCTGACCCCCGGCGGCTTCCGAGGGTTGGCGGATCGCTTCCGCCGTTGGATTCTGCCGCCGCCGTCACCTATCCGGCTGTGGTGGCAGGGTCCGCCCGTCTGCAAAAAGGATAGGACGCTGAGATGAGTCTCAACTATTTACAAATTGCTGCTGAGAAAGCGGAAGCCCGTAAAGAAGCCGAGCGGAAGCAGTTTGAGGATTCCGAACGATGTCGGCACGTCTTTGACGTCAGCCAAGCCGCTTGGAACAACTGGTCGCAAACATGGCACAACATAGCTTTGAGCCGCCGAGGTGAACTGCTCGGCGAATCTGGCGAGGATGAGTTGACCGATGCGTTGGAAAGGCTGGTTGAAGCAGTACGGATGACCGACGCAGTAGACAACTTGCGAATCGCCGCCGACGGGTTCAAGCCCGACTATTGCGACGGGACGGCTTCCGAAGAGGAAGCGTATGCGGTTTGGGTTTTAGTCAAAAACCTACAAGAAATCGTTACCGGAAAGGATGCAAGAGAGGTTGCCCAAGACCTGCTTTCTCAAGATCCGCTGCCACCGCTGTTTCGGGCTGACTCGGCGAGGCATCTACTGAGAATTGCCGACCGATGGCCTGTGACGTGTGAGCACTGTGGAAAGATCAACGTGCCCCACCGATTCGGCAGAGATTGTTGCGTCGAATGCGAGCCCGTGGCGGTGCTTCACAAATACACGATGCGCGCCGCCCGCAATATCAGCGCGTTCAGTCTCGGCGAAACGCAATTGAAAGGTGTGGATGACGCTGTCCGAACGCTTAATGCGAAGATGCAGCGAGTGGCCGTTGATTTGGGACTATGCGATGAAAGCACGGAACGATGGGATGCTGGAAAAAGGCTGGTCAACTGGTTGGTCGGGCAAACGGCCGAACCGTATGACGTCATCGACATGCTGCCGGTCGCGAAGGCGATTGCAAAGGCAACGGACATTGCATCAGCGCGGAGCAAATCTGTTAAATCACGCCCCCAGTCGTCCGAAGCAATGTTTTCGGTCGCTGGATTGGGCATCGAACCAAAATTCAGCGGACCGATACCGCCGCATCCCTTCTCAAAAGCAGACGCCGCCAAACTCTCTGCTTTGATGAACGGGACCTATGATAAAGCGGCTGCAATGGCGGCCAAGCAACTACAGGATGGCGGTGCGGAAGTACATGCACAGACTCGCACAGACGACGTTAAACCACACGCCGATGAAACAGAGCAGTCGGAAGCGTCTGACGATGATCGACACCCCAAGAAGAAACGGGCCAATATGCCCTCCCGCGTTAAAGCGAATTCAGCCTACGACTACGCGTTGAACCGAATACCCGATGCGCACTTGATGACCGCCCCCGAACTTCATGCGGCAATTCTGAAAGACGACGAAGTGGCAAACATGGTGCCCGAAAACCCAGACACCTTTCGACACTATCTAAACGACCGCGGCATCCGGTTGAAAAAGGGAAGCTCGAAAGCTATTGGTGGGTCGGTTGTACGGCAGTCCGAAATCTAAATCGGACCGAATCGGACCGGCGGGTGATTTTTCGCGTTTTTTCTTCGCGGGCGTTTGATGCCGTAATTTCCGCGGTGGACCGGCGTTTTTCATAAACGCGGCGGACGGTCCCATTCAAACAAAAGCGGTCCGGTCTGTGGTCTGTGTATGGCGAGCATGGTCAGTCGCGTATCGCGGCGGTGCTCGCCTGGCACATGACTACAGGCATAGGCATGACAACTCCCCACTCAATCGCCGATTCGATCACTGACGGTCGACGGCGGGCACTGCTGGACGTCCCAGCGGTTGCCGAATTTCTGCTCTGCTCTGAGCGACACGTCCGACGGATGGCCGATGCCGGTCGAATGCCCCGGCCCATCAAGCTCGGGTCGCTGGTCCGGTGGAACCGGGCGACCATCGAGCAATGGGTCGCTGACGGTTGCCCCAACTGCCGCAACGTGGCAAAGGGGGCGCGGCGATGAATCAGCAATCATTGTTCGACACCGGAGCGACGGTGCTGTCGGTGTTCGTCGGCGACCCCGTTGAACTCCGAAGCAAAGACGACAAAAGCCGAGCCGCTCAACTGGCGCTGCTCTCGGTGCTCTTAAAACGCCGAAGCGGCAAGGCGACGGCGAACGACATCGTTCGGGATTCGTCACGACCCTATCCCGACGGCGGGAAGTGGCTCGGGCCCGCAATCAAGCAGTTAGCTGCCGATGGTCTGATTCTCTGGTGCGGTGCGGATCGCAGCAAGCGAACGTCGCGCAACGGCGGGTTGCTCGGCGAATGGCTACTGGCTGACCGAGACGCCGCGAAACTGCGGGTTAAACGCCTGCGGGCGGCTCTCTCTTTTCAACAAAAAACCGGCTCGGTGGCTGCCACCACCGAACCGGCATCAACTAGTTCTACCCACCGCAAAGGAAACTAAAGCAATGGGAAAACTCACTGACATTCTACGCGCCAAGGGCAAGCTCGACACCATCGAGTCGGCTTGGGGTACGACCGAAGCGGCAAACGATTACGACCTGCTGCCGAAAGGCGAATACCTCGCCGACATCGTCAAAGGGGACGCAATCGAGTCGCAGTCAAAGGGGACGCCGGGCTACCGGCTGACGTTTGAAGTGGTCGAAGGCGAGCACGCTGGGGCCCGGTTCTGGCATGAGGTCTGGTTTACCGAAGCTGCGCTGTCGCGAACCAAACGCGACCTCGCCAAACTCGGGGTAACGGACCTCGCCCAGCTAGAAAAGCCGCTGCCGGCTGTGTTTCGCTGCTGCGTCAAACTGACGATCCGCCGTGATGATGATTTTGAATCGAACCGGGTCCGCAAGTTTGACGTGGTCGACGTGATTCGCCCGGAGCCCGATGCGTTCGCCCCCGAACCGTCGACCGATGCGCCGGGTAGCGTTGACCGCGACGATGATGATTCCGCCGCACAAGGGGAGTCGTTCTAGTGAATAATGCGATGCCGCTGGGGTATCGCATTGTTGGTCCGTGTAGCCGCGAACGTCGTCTGGTCGAATACGACCGGGCGTTCGCGGCCTACGCGGCCTGCGATGACCTGGCACAGATTGAAAGCGAAGGGTTCTTGTCTCCCTTCCAATATGACGACGCAATGCGAGAACGCGTCGTCCGGCCCGACCTGACGCTCGACGTGTCGGGGTTCTGCGGCCGGTGCTGGTCCCGTTTCGTTTGGTTCGACATCGACGACAACGGGAATCTTGAAGGCGCGACCGCTTCGGCTCGGCGGTTGTGCTCGACCATCCTGAACCGGTACGGCATCGACGACGGCGACCTGCTGGTGTTCTTTTCCGGCTCGAAAGGGTTTCACGTCGGCTTGCCTACGTCGCTGTTTGAGCCGGAGCCGTCGGTCGACTTCCACCGGATCACCCGACGATTTGCCGAGGATGTCGCCCAGGCGGCTCGGGTGCGGGTCGATACGGTCGTTTACAGCAACGTGCAACCGTTGCGGGCCCCGAATAGCCGACACGGCAAGACGGGACGGCACAAGCGAATCCTGACGGTCGACGAACTGCTCGGGCTGAAACCGTCGGCAATCGCTGAACGGTCCGCCGAGCCGCTACCGTTTGACCTGCCAGACGAACCAGCGGTCGACGAACGCGCCGTCGACGACTGGACCACCGCCGCCGAGCGTGTGAAGTCCGCAGCCGAAGCGGTCCAGCAACGCGACACCGATCGGTCAGAACTGAACCGGCTGACGATGGAGATGATTTGCGGCGACGTCGACGTCGACCGTCACAAATCGCTCTTTTCAGCCGCCGCGAATCTTGGCGAATTTGGTTGTCCTGCTCGGCTTGCACACGCTCTGCTGACACCGGGGGCTCTCGATTCGGGACTACCCCCGGCCGATGTCCGCCGAGCAATCGAAAACGGAATCAGCAAAGGAGGGAATCGAGAATGAGCGGTGCAAACTATGTTCGCTGCGACCGGCTGTTCGACGACTGGCAAGATGACGTTTTGCATGGGGAGCCGCCCAGGCGGTACGACATCGGGCCGGGGCTCGACCACGTTCGGCTCGGTCCAGGTTCGGTATCGCTGATCGGCGGTGCCCCTGGCATGGGAAAAACGGCTTTCGTGATGCAGGGCGTTGTTTCGGCGATGCGTTCTGACGCGTCGCTGCGGGTATGCGTGGCCGAATGTCGAGATGCCGCCGGAACGGCTGTTAGAACGTCAACTGAGCCGCCTCTCGGGCGTCCTGCTCGACGACATCCAAGAACGACGACTGACCGACAAGCAACGCGACCGGACCGAGGATGCGTTTGATATGCTCGACGACATCGCCGACCGGCTGGTGTTCGTCAAAGCTCCCTTTACGCTCGAAAACGTCGCCGCTGCTGCGGACACCATCGACGCCGAATTGATTGTGCTCGACTACGTCCAGCGGATTCGCCCGGTCGGTAAGCACGACGACAAACGCGGCTCGGTCGATGCGACGATGGATTCGATACGGCGGTTTGCCAATGCTGGTTGCTGCATCATTGCGTTATCCGCCGTAGGGCGTTCCAAGGATGCCAAGGGACGCACCAGCTATGCCGGCGACGGTCTGAGCCTAGCGTCGTTCCGGGAGTCGTCAGAACTCGAATATGGGGCCGACGACGCGTATCTGCTGGTTCCCGCCGTCGATTCAGACGCCGACGATGACGACGCGGTGATTGACGTCACGTTGAAGCAACTGAAATCGCGATACGGCAAGCCGACCGACTGCGACTTGACGTTCGACCGCGCCCACCAGTCGTTCGACGTTGCTGAACCGATGATGTCGGACGCGTCGCGTCACCTGCGCGAATCCTTGGCGGGATTGTGGGGTGACGAATGATCAAACCGAAGCCGAAGCGAAAGACGGCTGACCGCTTCGCGGTGCTCAATGCGTTCGTCGACTTCACGGCCGCCGAGCTGCGACGTTCCGAGTTGCTTGTCTGGTGGACCTTGTACCGAGACACGAAGGACACGGGGACGGCGACGACGTCACAACGCGACATCGCGAATCGCTGCCGGCTGGACCGCAAGACGGTCGAGCGGGCGGTCAGAAGCCTGACCGAACGCGGCTTGCTGAAAGTGGTTCGGCGGGGCGGGTTCCGGCAAGGTTCGTCGTCCTATCGGGTGTTCCCAGTGAGCCGCGAACGGCTCCACGATTTGTGACGCTCGCCCCCTAAGCGGTAGGCGACATTTTGCGCCCCACTAGGCGACACCTGAATGTCGCCTGAGCGGAAACGTCCAGGCGACATTTTGACACCATCCCAGGCGACACCCAGATGTCGCCATTCCCATAAGGGACCATAAGAGAGTTTGTCTCTCTATGGTCCTACGGACCGAGAGACAAACTCAAAGCAAACTTTCCACTATGCAGACACCGACGCTCGATGACCTGCGATCTCTTTGGGTTGCATCCCCACTGGTGCCGACCGCACCAGCGAGCCCACCGGCCGCACCGACGCAACGGTCCGAGCCCGCTCGATGCTGCCACCGGGACCGCGACCGATGGGTCGACGCACCGGACAAACGCCGCTCGGGCTGGATTCGGACGACCTGCGGTTGCTGCGGCGGGTTTGTTGGCTATCGGACGAACGACGCCTAGTCCTTCGGGGGTGTTGGAAATTTAAGCTTGCCCTTGCTGCTGAAGCGTTGTAGGATACATACAACACTTCTTTACAGGACAACGAAAATGCCACGATTTGGGGAACTTTTAAAGGAATTTCGGCTAGCAAAGGGACTGTCGCTTCGAGAGTTTTGTAGTCAGAACGGCTTTGACGCCGGTAATTACAGCAAGCTCGAACGGGGGCGTTTTCCTGCCCCCGATTCCGATGAGCGGGTGGAGGTTTACGCGGCGGCACTAGGCCTGAAAGAAGGCGGCGACGAGTGGTTCAGCTTGTTCGACGCGGCTGCCGCCGAGCGTGGACGACTACCGAGCGACCTTTTGAGCGACGACGAAACGATTGACAAGCTGCCCGCGCTGTTCCGCACGATTCGCAACGAACAACAATCGGGTGGCATTGATCTGGACGCATTGGTCGAGAGGATCCGCCGAAGCTGATGCATGTCCCGTTTCTATCTTACGACCGCCTGAAGGCCGAAGCTGCAAGCACGCTTTCCAAAAGCCATGTCTGCGATCGCTTTCCGATCGCCATCGAATTGATCGTTGAACGCGATTACGAAATGGAGGTGGTTCCGATTCGTGGGTTGCAAGATGCCTTCAACATTGATGCATTCATCTCACGGGACACAACGATTATCTCGGTCGATGAATTCGTGCTTGAAAAACGTCTGAACCGGTACCGGTTTTCATTGGCCCATGAACTCGGGCATCGGGTGTTGCACCGCGAAATCTTACAGACGATGGCGTTTGAGTCCATCGAAGATTGGAAGTCGCAAGCCGCACAAATTCCCGAACGCGAATACGGGTTCTTGGAATACCAAGCTAACACCTTCGCAAATTGTTTGTTGGTTCCGGCCGATAAACTCGACGAACGCTTCGAACAAGCTGTTGACCAAATTCGAACGGCTGGCTTGAATCCGGCAGAATACCCCGATGAATGCATGGATTCGATTTCGACCGGTTTGGGTCGGCAATTTGAAGTGAGTCGGAACGTCATCCAGAACCGGCTGACCAACAAACACGAAGACTTCGAGTCACGCCTACGCACTTAGGAGCAAGGCCCCGCGATGGGAACGCTCATCAAAAAGACCGTAACGCGGCCGATGCCGGCGGACGCGAAGATTGTTACTCGCAAAGGCAAGCAGATTGCCCAGTGGACCGACCGCCGCAAGCGGAAGCGGTCCGCCGAAGTGACCACCGGGAAGGACGGCACCCAGCGAATCAAGACCGAAGCGGCGACCTGGACCGCCAAGTATCGAGACGGCGACGGGGTCGTCCGCGAAGTCTCGACCGGCTGCCGGGACAAGCAAGCGGCATTCGGCAAGTTGAAAGAACTGACCGACCGCGCCGAACTGGTCAAAGGGAAAGTAATCACCAGCGACCAAGCGAGGATCGCCGACCACCAAGGGACGCCGCTGGTCGAGCACATCGACGCCTACGTCCAATATCTCGGCGACCGCAAGGTGAACGCCGACCGGCTGAACACCACCGAAAACCGTCTGAAGGAGTCTGCGACCGCTTGCGGCTTTCGTTTCCTCTGCGACCTGAACGTCGACCGACTTGAACGGTGGCTGATTGAGCAAGTGAACGACGACGAACGGAAGGCATCGGCGGCTGTCTACAACGGCTACGTCGAGCTGTGGGTCGCTTTCGGCTATTGGTGCATCGGCAAGCGGATGACTGGCAAGAAATCGCACATGAACGGCGACAAGCGGTTGCTGGCGAATCCTTTTGAGGGGATGGGACGACGCGACGCCCAGGCGGACCGACGGCGCAAGGCAAGAGCATTAACCGAAGCCGAACTCGGTCGCCTGCTCGACGCGGCGCGACGTCGTCCCCTGCTCGATGCAATGACCGTTCGCACCGGACCGAACAAAGGCAAGCCGGTTTCCAAAGTGGCGGACCACCGCAAGCCGGAACTAGAACGGCTCGGGCACGAACGGGCGCTGATCTACAAGACGGCGGTTCTGACGGGACTACGGGCTGACGAACTGCGGACGCTGAGCGTGGCCGACCTGTCGTTCGGCGACGTCCCGTTCGTCAGATTGCAGCGAAGCAACGAAAAGAACCGACAAGGTTCGACCCTGCCGATTCGCGACGACCTCGCCGCCGACCTGCAAGCATGGGTGAAGGACCGGAAGCCGGGCGACCGGGTGTTCCGTGTCCCTGATGGGTTGCTGCGGATTATGGACCGGGATTTGGCGACGGCTGGGATTCCCAAAGTCGACGCCGACGGGTACGTCGTCCACGTTCACGCCCTGCGGCATTCATTCGGGACCCATCTGTCGATGGCGGGGGTGGCTCCCAGGGTCGCCCAGGCGACAATGCGGCACAGCGACATCAAGCTGACGATGGGGGTCTACACCGACGCTAGGTTGCTCGACACCGCCGCCGCTGTGGCGTCGCTCCCTTCCCTGCCGCTAGCGCCCCTGCAAGACAACGCCGGCGACCTGGCGCGAATGGTTGCACCAACGGTTGCACCAAATCTAGGAAAGCAGGGGAAAACGGGGTCATTTCCTGACCATTGCGGCGACCGGGACGGCTCGGTCGAGACACGAAAAAACCCTGAGAAAACCAATGTTTCCCAGGGTTTTAGTAAGTCGGGGCGACAAGATTTGAACTTGCGACCTCTGCGTCCCGAACGCCAGCAAAACCGCGGGGGTTTTCGGTGCTTTCCGTATAACGAAAATCAGCATATCGCCGCTCTCACGCCTTCGCAAGCTTTCTTTCAGTTTCTCAGCGTTTTCTGGCCTTTTGTGAGAATGGACCACGCGCAAAATGGTCCAGGACCGTTTTGGCTCCGAGAGCATCCGCAGCAATCGCTCCGCCAAGCATTGTCTGCAAGTGAGTGCGGAGCATTGGGAGCGGGCGACCGGTTCCCGTCCCCGTGGTTCTGCCCCGCGACGCCCATCCGCATCCAGCAGAACGGGCCCCGCCCGTCAGAAAAAAGGGCGGCGGAGCAGGACGACCAAGGGCATGGAAGGGCGACTGGTGAACAAAGGATTGCCCCGCTAGGACTCGAGCCTAGAACGGCTGAACCAAAATTACGAGGGGCAGGGGCAGAAAACGCCCTTCTCTCGTATAAAGAAAACACGCAAAAACGGCGGACCGGTTCGAAGTAGCGGAAAGTACAAAAAGACTCGGAAAAAACGCTTTAGCTATTCTTGCAAAAGGTGTCGCGGCACCCGCTGGGCACCTACGGGAAACCGGCAACCTGCCCCCGGTGCCGTGGCGGGTGCCCCGTTTCTTGCCTTCTCGCGGGAATCTTCCAACAGAAAACTGCGAGCGATGCGGAACGTTTTTTGCGGCTCAGCATCGAATCCGTGAGCGGTACAACTGGTCAGTGCGATGTAGGCAGTTCACGTGAACTACAATAGAGTGACACAAGCGGTTAACGCTGCTGCTGGGAAGCGTCCTGGACGGGACTTTTACGCTCCCCCGCCCCCCATTTTGATGTTTCGTGATTGACAGCCCGAATAATGATCGCAATACTTGCGGGCCATTCACAGCAAAACCCGGTAAATCGGAAAAATTGCTGGCGTTGACTGGGGACACGGACGAATTTGCGGTAATACGGAGTTACTCATTAACGCAGCCACCCTGGAACCGAACGATATGACAGTGCCATCTGAAAACGCGCAGGTAATCCACCTGGCCGAAGAAAACGATGGCGACCTGAAAGTGATGCTGGAAGACAAGGGCCGCAACGTGTCGCCTCGGACGGTCACGGAGCTAATCCGTGCATGTCGCGCCGCTGATCACGCCGGCGAGTGCTACCAGCAGTTCAATGACCTGCTTGAGCAGCTGAACCAGTGGGTCGAGCAGTACCGGTCCCGTTTGCGTTCTGCATCTTTGGCCATTCGCAATTCCGACTTGTTGTTCTTGGTGGTGCAGCGCGAAACGCATTTTGACGAAGAACTGTCTGAGCTATTGACGGACTTGGATCTCGAATTGTCGCGAAGTGACCGGTTTGACATGCTTCGCGTGAACACATTGGCCCTTCCCAGGTGCCCACGCGAAGACGTGGAGCAGTTCTTCGGAATTGGCTATTCCGAAGTAGGGCAGTAGGCGGTAATGCCATCTAAACAAGCGCATCTTGCGGCCGTTGCTCGGAACCGCAAAGCCGGTTCGATCTTGTTGCAGCAGGACGATGATTGCCTGCCATGGGTCGTTGTTTGCGCATTCTACGAAGGATTGCACTTGGTGGAAGCGTTGCTATCAATCGACGAGAAAGCGCCGCGCCGGCATTGCCCGGATCACGAAACTCGCAACGATGTACTCCGACGCACGAACCGGTACGAGCGAATCTGGCGGTCGTACAGGCAACTTCAGCAGGCTTCTATGGTTGCGAGGTATCTGTCGTTTCATGGTGATGGACAAACGTATTCGAGGTTTACGGACTACTTGACGCGCGACGAGATAGAGCAAAAGGTAGTGAACGACTGGCTTCATCAGATTCACAAGTCGGTCAACAAATTGGTCAAGTTGCCGGACTTACAAACTTCTTCGGCCACAACGCAGCCAAATAGCCAACCGTGACTTGGCGGGTGCGCCCCTTCATTCTGATCCGGTTCCGCCCAGGTCCCACCTTTCAGCCGCCTCTTGCTTTAGCCATGCGATCGTCATTTCGATCGTGAGCGCCACGCCAGTTTCTCTTGCCTTGGCTGTGAACTTTTTCCACAACGTGTCGTTACGTGCCGCGTCGACGAAATCATGCCCCTTACTCGTCAGGCGGGAGATCCAAAAGTTTTTCTTCCCTCGTCGCAAATTGGCCGTCGGCTCTGCTTTTATCAATCCAGCTTCATGCATCAGCGCGCAGTGATAGCGAATCGCTTCGGCGCTGTGTCCCTCGATTTCAATCTTCGTCGAAAGTGTATCTCCCGTCGCTTGCTCGATTTCAAACGCAATTTGACGGATCAATTCCATGTCGCGTTGCATTGCGGTGCCTTTGTTTGGGGACGCTGGGAAGCTGTGGGCCACTCGGCCATTGTAAGCGAACAGCACAACTCCGCAGGCCGCTGGATCGGGCGTCGCCAAGCCTCAACTCAATGCGAGGGTGTACGGGGATAGTCCATCTCCCGCTGTAGTGACGTTCGATCGCAAGACGAAACTCATGGCCCCACCGCGGAAGTCGGGCTGTCTAGGTCTCGGTGACGAGCGGATTGGGGCGTCGCCGCTCAGAGCGACGGGGATTCTTAGGGGCGTGACCGCTGCGCGGCCGGTTAGCGCGGTGGCGAGGTGCCATTAAAGCAGGGCAGGCGAAAAAACTGCGGCGCGCCCTGGCTCTAGGCTTTCTCGGCTATTCTTTCTGGGCTGCGTGACAAAGTGCTCTCGCCGATACGCCAAATCTGAGGATTGCACCACAATGGAAAGCTCTGTCTACCTTCCGCTGTCATCGAACATGGGGTGGTTCGAAGATGCTACATCCCATGCCGCATTGGAACGATATCTCAAGTCCGCCGTGACGGTTTTCGACAGAGTCGTTCTTGAGGATGGCCGGCTTCACCTTTCCGCCGGGAACGACGGACAGGGCATGGTGTGGAACATGCCTGGAAACTCCTTCTCTGGTGATCGAACCGCGTTCAAGCCCTACACAAAGGGATCTGCATTTGGAGTTGCTGTTGGTGGGACACCTGTTCTGCGTTCCACTTCCGCTTTTTCAGTGGATGTCGACTATATGCCCCTTGTCGCCAAAGCTGGAATTCAGGACGCAGATTTCCTTGAATGGCGAGCAGATTCGCTCATGCCGGCCGTAAAGAGACCCGTAGAGGACTTGGCCCGGAGAGAGATAGGCGAGGGCACTCATGATGATGCTCTCCCGGCTAATCGGTACTTGAGGTCGCAGTTGTTGCCTCGGTACTACCAGGACGCTTTGTTATCGTACTTCCTGGAAGTTCCGATGCTGCTGGACAGATCCGTGGCACGTCTCGCAGTCTCAGTTTCTGAAACTGGGGCAGGCAAGCTCACGCCATCGTTGCGTGAGACAGCTTTTCACGCTTGGCGTGCGCTTCAGCTTCCCGACTTTGGAGACTGGGAATGGCATGACATCCTCGCCTTTCGAGATTCCGCCAGTGGCCGAGATTTTCGCAGGATGATTACCCGCGTGTCTGAGTCCGTCGCGAGCGGCATGGCAGAAGGAGCGGCTCCAGATGATTTGCGGCAGCTCGCTTCTGCAGCCATTGCCACCGAGTTAGTTCAAGAGATTATGCGTCGCGAACTGACGCTCGGTAAGATTGCTCTGTCGGTGACGATGAACTTAGTGCCACTCAATCTCGGAACCATCGCCGGTACTGGAAGCGAACTGGTGGATCTGCTTAAGCAGCGAAGGTCGTGGATCTCGGTGTTGGGATACCGAAAGCACTAGCGATCCTCTGCCGATGGCTGACATCTTGAGCGATCGGGTAGACCGCTCCACTTTTAGGCAGAAATGCCCGATACGCGCCTTCCCACATCGGAGATAGAGCGTCCGCACCGTAGGCGGCGAGGACGACATTTGGCGCAACGGATAGCGAAGGTTCATCCTGCTCGTGCCTGACGGCAGCTTTCCCGGCCCGCCGACCGCGGTGCAACAGTCGCCGGCGACGGATGTAGGTACGTCAGAAACGGTCGCCGCCCCTCTTTAGGGTCGTCAGTTTTCGTTAGTTCCTATAGCTATCCAAAGCGTTGGGCCATCATTGACCGAAAATGCGCCGGGTGAGCGCCGGTCGCGTTGCTAGGATTCATGCACGGACCACCACGCGGTCGGCGATCTCTTGGCGCGCCCGGCTCTCTGCCTCGCGAACGATCTCGCGCAACTGCTCGACCTCTGCGTCGCCCAGGTCGTGGTAAGAGCCGATCGGTCCGATGCGGTGACTGAAACCCTTCTCGGCGTTCCAGGCGTCACATGTTGCCCGCTCATCCGGTGATACGATCCACAACAGGTCCGCCTCGTCCAGGCCTTCATGTACGGCCATCAGGAACATGCTTTCGGCCAATTCCCGGTCACTTTCGTCATTGACGCCAAAGTCGAACCCGCCGAAACGATTCACCCACCGTCGATCTCGGCAAACCTCCAAGTGCTGAATCCGTGCTTCCATCTTTTCCAAAGCTGCATTCGTCCGAATGAAATCCATCGTCCTCTCCATTTGGTATGAAACCCATGTTCGACCGTCTTAGGTCGATCTCCCGCGATGGCCCAACGCTCACCGCTGCGGAGAAAACAATAACCACTGGGCATGCTCAGTCAATGCCCATTGGTTATTTTTTCTTCCTCTTCGGTTCACGGAACTCGACCACCAGTTCTCCGCCAGCTAGCTCTGCGAGCTTTGCCAGCGTTTGAAGCGAAGGGAGCTTCTTGCCGGTTTTGATCCGATTGACAAATGGCTGTGTCACTCCGATTGCGTCGGCGATCTCTTGTTGTGTCATGTCGATCCTGGCGAGCACTTGCTGGGTCAGTTCTGACAGGTCTGGAAGGGCTGGCATTTCGCGGAATCTCAAATAGGCGGCGGTGTGGCTGTCGATCGGTAGTATCGGCCGTCGGCGGCGGCAACCTTTGATCGCTATCGTAGTCGGCCATCCGTCGCGTCACCTCCCGCCGTCCTTGGCCCTCCCGTTACATCTTTGGCGTCACATCGCTTCGCCGCTCGTGCAGCCATCCGTAAGCCTCCCCAGCCGTCACCCTCCACCCTCCGCGGTCTGAACCCGTCAGCACCGCTCATTCCGCCTCGCTGCCTTTCGCGTGGTCCGTTTCCGTTTCGCTTTGGTTGGCGTGACGGCCTCCAGGGCGGCACCTCGCTCGATCTCGTTGAGTTGCTCAGGAGCCAGGAACGACGCTAAAGCAATCGACGCATGCGGTCCGCTCCGGTCGTCTCTCGCTGCGAGTAACTGGTAGGTGTCGCCATCACGAACCAGGATTACCCACGACCCTTGCCGTATTTGCTTTCTGATTCGGCCGACCAACAATTGACGGCCGTCGTGGGCCACGGGAATCATCGTGGCGGATTTTGTCGTTTTCATTTGCTTTTCTCGTTTGTGAGCGGATATCAGTTGCGGATGGTGTGATCTCATCCACCCCATGCCGCAAACTCGCCGTGCATTGCCGGAACATGCTGGACCTCGGTGTCGCCGTCTTCCGCGACCTCTCGAGTGACGAACTTCGTGTGCTCACCGATCAGTCGCATGGGGCAGGTGATGGTTTTAGCGTTTCGCCATTTGGCGATGATTAGAGCGAAATCGTCCTGACCCTCCTCCATTCGGTGGAGAAACATCACGACATCGGAATCCTGCTCCACAGCCCCAGAGTCTCGGAGATCGGAGAGCCGCGGTCGGCGGATACCCTCGCTCTTCTCAGGCCCGCGATTCAACTGGCTCAAACAAACGACCACAATACCCAGTTCGCGGGCTAGGCTCTTGAGAGTGCGGGCCGCCGCAGTCACCTTTTCGTAGTCCGTCTGGCGGGAGTGAGATTTCTCGACAATCCCGATGTAGTCCAACATCATCACTTCGATCCCGTGCCTGGCGTGCATCAGTCGCGTGTAGCCGGCAATTTGCTCGATCGTCGCCTGCCGACCGGTCGGAGCGTGTATGTGCATGACGTCCTCGTGCATCGCCTCGTAGGCGTCCTCGATACGTTTCCATTGATCGGGGCTCAGCTCATTTGCGCCCTCGTCGTCGACCTCGAAGAGAGTGCCGTCGATGCCGGTCCGCTCCGACAATATCCGCGTAGCAATCTCCGAAGGACTCATTTCCAGGGTGACGATCAGCGTCTTGCGACCGTGTCTTTCCATTTCGCCCGCGATCTGTTTCATCAGCGCGCTCTTCCCGTTTCCAGGGCGAGCCGCCGGAACGATTAGCTTGCCGGTCCCGAACCCACCGTATTTGTCATCAATGCAGTCGATGCCCGTCTTGATCAGCTTTCCAGTGGATTCCTGGCCAGGATTCTTCATCAGATCGATCTGCCGTCCAGCAGCTTGCTTCAACGTCTCCGTAACACCACCACCGGAGGCTCTCGTCAGCATCCTGTCGAGCATCGCACGCAGTTCTTGGATGATGGGAACGGGATCATCAGCACGAGCACCTTCCGACCGAGCCGTGTCAACCATTGCAAGGAAGTCACGCCGAAGCGAGTGGGCCTTCACTTCTTTGGCATAGAACCCAACGTTTCCTGCGACTCCGGCGTCGATGTAGTGCGCACCGAACCCGGCCGCGCCGCCGATCTGGTTCATCACGCCCGAATCACGAACGTTGCTTATGAGCCGGCGGCGATCGCGGATGTCCTCGCCCGCCTCGTGCATCGCCTCCAGGAGAGCCCAAAGCTTGCGGTGCGGCTCGCTATGGAAGTCATGCGAGGTGAGCGTTGCGGCCACCTCTTGGATCGTCTCAGGGGCCGCTATGACAGCGGCAAGCAAGCACTGCTCGTCGTCGTGGGTTCGATTGGGGTTCATCCTTTGACCTTTCTTCGCTTTTGGGGAATCGTGTACTGAACTACCGGCTCTCGTCTGCCGCTGCCAGCGAACTGCTGTGGTTCCAACTCATCTAGAAAACGATCCTGGTTCAGATAGGTGCTCGCGTGGAGCTTGGCCGTCGTGTCGTCGACCTGACGAGCGTATTCCCGGGTCCGGTGGACCAACCATCGGAGTGCTGATTCCGCGTCTGTAGCTCGAGAGATCTGCGAATCGTCGACAATGCGTGCGATCG
The DNA here is from genome assembly GCA_040880645.1 of Minisyncoccota bacterium. Lineage (GTDB taxonomy): Bacteria > Patescibacteriota > Minisyncoccia > Phycocordibacterales > CSBR16-193 > JBBDHZ01. The sequence goes on along the minus strand of JBBDHZ010000183.1, from coordinate 2,137 downwards.
CTGAGGGAAATGCGTCGGCCGCGGAGCTTTTGTTTCGTCGGTTCCAGTAGACGGCCCAGAACTGGTCGAAATCTGTTGAGTATGTGCGTGACGTTGTTTTGTCCTTCTTGCACTTTTTCGGTTTTGACGCTCCGGCATCGGCAGATGCCGTAATAGGGTTAGGGTTAGGGTTAGGGTTAGGGTTAGGGTTAGGGTTAGAAGGTGCCCCCTTTTCCGTTCCCGGTTGCGACCCTGTTTGTGGGTCAGGTTGTGGGGCACTTCCCTTTCCTGTAACGGAACACGAGTCGGATTCCTTTCCTTTTTGTGTTCCGCTTTCCGTTCCGCTTTCCGTTCCGTCTGGGGAACAGGAAGGCTCGACTGGAGAATCGTCCACGGTCGCACACTCATCGGGGATCTGCGTCCAGTAATGCCCCACCGCGCGATCGTGCTTTCGTTCGTAGACCAACCACCCTGCGTCCACAGCCTTCTGCCTCGCGATGTTCAGTTGCTTCGGTGAGCTGAACCCGAGCGTTGCTAGGAGTTGGCTGTTCCAGAACCGGACGGACCCTCGGTACCGGGCCGCATCCTCCGTATGCGCGACATAAATGATCAGATGCACCGCGTGATGCCCGATGTCCAACGCTGCGCAGCTTTTGAACAGAATTCGTGTAATGCGGTGCGCAAAGTACGGCTTTCGGTAAGCTGGATATGTCTGTTTTGCCATGCTTACGCCCCCCGTGCATGCGCCATCGTCCGACGGCGAGCCTCGGCCCATTCGATGCGGGCGTTTGTGGCTTTTGCGTCGCCTAGATCCATCGCTAGGCGCGCCGCGTCCATCTGCTCCTCAAATGTCCCGACCTCGTTCGGAGCTGGTCGGGGCGGCCGGCCCAAGGGCTCCTCGGGGCTGCGGGTTGACTTTTGTCGTTTGAATGTGGACATTGAATGTTCCTATGCTGTGTCGTTCCTATGCGACGGATTATTGAGAGCCCAGCCGGTTGCCCGCGGCTGGGTTTTCTTTTTGGTGTCGAGCGTGCTGACGCGCTCTCGCTCTCTCGAGTGCCGAGACCGGCGATTCGGTTTGCTCGTCCGCGGTCGGGCGTTGGGCGTTTTTGGCCCTCGCCGCGATCACGGAATCGACGTCGTATTTGATCCGGCTGCCGAACCGAATAAACGGAATCTCGCCGGCAGCCTTCGCCCGCTCGATCGTTGCGAGGCTGACACCGCAGATTTCGGCCAGCTCGAGACCGTCGACCAAGCGTGGACGGCCGGCCATCCGCTCGACCACTTCGCCGGCGACCATCTTCGCCAACTCCCGCAGGTCCGCAGGGGAAATGCTAGTTGGGTGCACCGCTGGACTTCCTTTCAGCAAACAGTGGGGACTGAGAAACAGCCCTCTCGAATCGCCGAATCGCTTCTTTGCTGGTGTGCCGCCGTCCGCGTAGCACCATCGATTCCAGGACGACACCCCTGCATCCACTTGAGACGTATCGCCTCAACGTGTTGGCTGCGGGTGGGTTCCCCAAGAACCATTTCTTTGCATCGCCAAGCGGAAAGAGTTCTTCGCTAGCGAGGTCGGAGTCATTGTCGTTTTCTACTGTCATGCTTTCGCTCCTGTCTGTACCAACGAAAAAAGCCCGCAACCGCCTCCTAGTGGCGATCACGGGCTCTGTGTGTCAGTTGCCGTGTTGGGAATCAGATTTTTTTGTTAGCGGGTGCGCACCATATCCAGCTCCGTGTCCGGTCGCTGTGTTAACGGCTCTACTCTGTCCCGCTGCAACCCTGACTGTATCGGGGTGCTGGAAATACATCAAACCATTTCTGGCTTATTTGGCCGTCTTGGGGACGATCAATAATCTTGCTCGGCGAATCCATTAAGGAATTTGCAGGTTAAAAAACTTTCGTCTTTTTTGATCGGGCGATTAAAACACCACCATAGTCGCCGCGTATCGTCCGCTCTGTGTGGCCCTTTAACGCGGCCGAAGGCTCGTTCCTTTTCAACAGTGCGCGACGTTCGCCGCAAATGGTTTGACGCTTCGGAACGCGTGGCGTGGGTTGGTCGCCACCCTTTACGCGGGCCGCGACATCGACGACGTTGCCGGCGAGTGAATGAAGTGGACCCCAATATTTGGACCACGAGTTAAGATAGAAAAATCACGTT
>JBBDHZ010000182.1:0-20532 GCA_040880645.1 Minisyncoccota bacterium | reverse complement strand
ACTTAGGTCCGACACGGCCAGGCTAGATAGCCCGGCGTGCTTTTAAGTATGCTGGCGGTTATGGGAATTCGAATCGAAACGCCATTTGACGAAGGTCTCCAAGAGCTTTGCCACCGACTTCGCGAGCTGGCTGCGGAATTGGACCGGCCGAGGGCTTGGCCTTGCGAGCAGTTGCGGCTTTGCGGCGAGTACGGGGTGTTCGAGTGGTTCTTGTCGCCCGAATCGGGCGGTCAGGGCTGGTCCGAGGCGGATATCATGCGGGGCTACCTCGAGTTGAGTGCCGCCTGTCTGACAACGACTTTTGTCATTACCCAACGCTCCGGAGCCTGCCGCCGGATCGAGATTTGCGACAACCAGCCGCTTAAGGCCAGACTGTTGCCGGACTTGTGTTCTGGCAAGTCGTTCGCAACCGTGGGGATTTCCCATCTCACGACGAGCCGTCGACATCTGGCGAAGCCGGTCCTGCGGGCCGCGGAATCGGACGATGGTTTTGTGATCGATGGCTTCAGTCCGTGGGTCACGGGGAGCCCGTTTGCCGACCACGTCCTGATCGGAGCCACGCTCGACGACGGGCGACAGATTCTCGCGGTGCTGCCGATGAACGCACCCGGTGTCTCGGTCGCACCGGTCGCGGAGCTCGTGGGCCTTTCGGCCAGTCATACCGGTCCGGTTCACTGCGATCGCGTAGCGTTAAGTCGCGAGTGGATTGTCGCGGGGCCGGTCGAGGATGTTATGAAGCAAGGAGTCGGGGCGAACCCCGGAGGCTTTCAAACCTCGGCACTCGCCATCGGCCTGGCCGGAGGAGCCATCCGCTTTATGCAAGAGGAAGCTGCCAAACGTCCGGAACTCGCTCTGCCAACCGAGGCCCTCCAGGCCGACTGGCGCGAGTTACGAAGCGATCTACTAAATGCGGCCTCTGACGAACCGGTTTGTTCGACCGAGAATTTGAGAACGCGCGCGAACAGCCTCGCGCTCCGATCATCCCAGGCGGCGCTGGCGGCTGCCAAGGGAACCGGTTACGTGGTCGGGCACCCCGCCGGACGGTGGTGCCGAGAGGCATTGTTCTTTCTCGTTTGGAGTTGCCCACAACCGGTCATGGCGGCGAACTTGTGTGAGTTGGCGGGGATTTCGGACTAAGCACGATCACCCACACGGCGACGCCGCTCGTCAGATGGCCAAGGACCAATGACCAATGACCAAGGAAGATGTACATGTTGTTTGGCATTCGCAGGCCGTTTCTCGCGCGGAGCGCGAGCGGCTGAACGGGCATCGCGGTTGTGTGCTGTGGTTCACGGGTTTGAGCGGTTGCGGCAAGAGCACCGTGGCAAACGTCGTCGATCATAAGCTGCACGCGTTGGGCGCCCATACATTCCTGCTGGATGGCGACAACGTTCGTCACGGATTGAATGCCAGCCCCGCGATGTTGGCCGCCGAACACGACGAACAGTTTGCCCAGCGATTCGGCTTGGGCTTCTCGGCGCAAGATCGCGAAGAGAACATTCGTCGTATCGGAGCGGTCGCGGAGCTGTTTGCTTCGGCTGGGCTGATCACGATCACGGCGTTCGTCAGTCCGTACCGTCGCGATCGCGATGCGGTTCGCCAACGGATCGAGGGCAGTGGACAGGCTGGCGATTTTGTGGAAGTCTTTGTCGACGCGCCGCTGGAAGTCTGCGAGTCGCGAGATCCAAAAGGGCTCTACAAGAAAGCACGTGCCGGCGAATTGAAGGGTTTTACGGGGATCGATGATCCGTATGAAGCTCCCCAGCGGCCTGAACTACGATTGGCTTCCGCCGAGCACACGCCGGAGGTGCTCGCGGATCAGGTGATTGAGTACTTGCGGCAGACGGGCAAGATTCTTTAAGGCACCCTGGATACAGGCCTCGGGGGTTTGAGCTTTGGTCTGTCCCTGTTCGTCCGTTACCATCTATAATTCCTGCTTGGATCTGATTTGTTACGCCTTCCGCAGCTCGATTTCACCCATGACGATGCATTTCCCGTTACTAATCCGTGTCGATGCCTCGAAAGAGATGGGAACGGGCCACGCGATGCGAATGCTGGCACTGGCTCAGGCCTGGCAGGGACGGGGCGGTAGCGTCCAGTTCGCAACGATAGAAATGCCGCCTCAACTGGTTTCACGATTACGTGCTGGGCAGGTCGAGGTGATTTCGCTGTGCGAGGTGGCGGGCGGTTCGATTCGTCGCGGCAGCCGCCGAGACGCCACACACACGGCCGCGTTGGCAAAGCAGATCGGCGCGGCCTGGGTAGTGGCTGACGGCTACGTGTTTGACAGCACTTTTCAGACGACTATACAGCAAGCCGAACTAAGTTGTGCGATGGTCACGGACTTTGACTATTGCGATCCCTGGAACTGTGAGCTGATCCTGAATCAAAACCCGCACGCTATCCACGAGCCCTACTCCAACTCGGTCGATAGTTGCAAGCGTCTGCTGGGTACTCGCTTTGCCCTCTTGCGACAAGAGTTCTTGGAGGTGCAAGCGGCGCCGGAAGATCGGGACGCCGTCGATCCAAGACGGGTACTGATCACTTTAGGTGGCAGTGATCCCGATAACGCCACCGGCCGACTCCTTGCACTGCTCGATCAAAGTGAGCACGCCGAGTTGGCGATTCGTGTCTTGGTGGGTGCTGCGAATCCTCATCGGCTTGACCTGGAGCACGCCGCGGCCACGTCACGGCATCGCGTGGATGTGATGACGAATGTTCAGGAAATGTCTGGTCAGTATCGGTGGGCCGATGGCATCATCAGTGCCGGTGGAAGCACGTGTTGGGAGTGGCTTTATTTCGGACTGCCGGGCGCGATCCTGGTCATCGCCGACAATCAATTTCCGATCTATCGGGAACTCACGTCGGCTGGAACAGCGACCGGGCTGGGAACTCTCGAGGCGCTGCGGCGCAATGGTTCGGCGGCCGGGCAGGGATTGGGGCAACTGCTGAGAACGATGCATTGCTGTCCGCGGCGGCCAACGCAATATCGTCATCTCGTCGATGGTTATGGTGCGTCACGCGTGGCGGCTGAACTCGACACGGGAATTTGGTTGCGTCAAGCAAACGACAATGATCGCCAACTTTACTTCGATTGGGCCAACGATCCCGAGGTTCGTCAAAACTCACTCTGTTCGGAGAAGATCGAGTGGCAATCGCATTGCCAATGGTTCGACGGGCAATTGAACTCGGCTGACGCCCGCTTGCTGGTCGCCCTGCGAGAGGAGACGCCGGTAGGTCAGATTCGCTTCAACCGAACGCCCGAAGACGAATGGAACGTCGGCTTTTCCGTGTGCGGCGCCGCGCGTGGGACCGGAGTCGGGAAGGAACTGGTCCGACTCGGCAGCGCTTGGATGGATCACGAAGCGTTAGCGCCGTTAGTAGCGACGGTGAAAGCCGACAACCATGCTTCTGCCCTCTGTTTCTCGCGTCTCGGCTGGGAAACGATGCCCACGGAAAGTTCAACGCGGCTACGGTATCGGAAAGCGGCGCCTTGATCGATGCCTAGACAAACATGTCCCAATCCGTCGGCTCGCCGCGTTGGAGGTCACGACGCGCTGTTCGCCCGCAAACGCGCTCCCACAAGCCTGGGGCGAGGCCATGTCCAGGACGAATGATGCGAATCTGCGAGGGCTGCACGACTTGCCCGGCAGCCACGTCCTCCGAGATGAAGATGGAACGCCGAAACATCAACGACTTCCGCTGACTTCCCGTCGCTCCGTACTGGATCGAGCCCAGTGCTTGCCACGCACGTTCGCTTTCAACAATCAAGGACTTCAGTTCATCGGGCTCCAGCGAAAACGCGGCATCGACGCCACCGTCCGCGCGGGATAACGTAAAGTGCTTTTCGATCGCCGTGGCACCTAATGCCACCGCTGCCACGGCGACTCCCACGCCTGCCGTATGATCCGACAGGCCGACTTGCGTTTGGAAGCATTGCTGGAGGTGAGGGATCGTCCGGAGGTTTGTCGACTCGGGCGTTGCGGGGTACGTGCTAGTGCATTTCAGTAGCACAATCTGATCGCAGCCATGTTGTCGGGCGCAGCTGACCGCGTCGTCGATCTCCGCCAAATTTGCCATTCCCGTCGACATCACCAACGGCTTGCCCGTCCGGGCGGCTGTCGCGATTAAACGCAGATCCGTCAGTTCAAAGGACGCGATCTTGTAGGCCGGTGCGTTCAAGGATTCCAGAAACTCGATTGCCGATTCGTCGAAGGGTGAGCTGAACACGATCAACCCGCGTTCGCGAGCACGCTCAAAGATCGGGCCGTGCCACGCCCAAGGCGTGTGCGCTTGTTCGTACAATTCGTGGAGGTGCCTGCCGTGCCACAAACTGCTCGAATCGAGAATCTTGAATTCATCTCGGTCCACATCCAGTGTCATTGTGTCCGCTGTATAGGTTTGCAGCTTGAGAGCGTGTGCTCCGGCATTGGCAGCAGCATCGACGATCTCGAAGGCGCGTTCCAGCGACTGGTTATGGTTGCCGGACATCTCGGCAATGACGAACGGCGAATGATCGGGGCCGATAGCGCGATCAGCAATCTGAACCTCATCTGGAATCATGCTGCTCTCAACTTCTTCTGTTCGATGTGAGCATTGAGACAGGCTATCTCGGGGTGCTTTTCCAGCAGCGCGAGCACCTGCTCGGTGCTGATGAATTGTTCCTTGGAGAAAAAACGAAAGACGGCTTGAAAGAACTCCAGATCGGCCGGTTCGTCCAGCGTCCATCGCAGCGCCGAGTGGTCCACTTGCTGAGCATGATTGTCCATTCGGAAGCGATCGGGATTCAAAAAGAAGAAGGGCGTGACGTGCTCCCGTTCAAAGGTGGCGACGGCTTCACGGTGGGCGGTCCGCAGGGCATCGGTGGTGAACAGTTCCGCATCGAGGCCGCGCGGAAATGTTCTGGGATGGACATTAGACAAGTAGTCGAGCGGCGTGCCGGCAGCACGTCGCCCGTGGAATTGCTGGATCAGTCGATCGATGAGAATCGGATCGATCAGCGGGCAATCCGCGGTGATGCGAATGACGTCCGTCGCACCGACATGTACGGCAGCTTGATAGTATCGGTCCAGCACATCGGCTTCGCTGCCTCGCACGACCGTCGTCTGACAGCGATGGGCTTCCTCGACGATGGCATCATCCAACGCATGGTCAGTTGTGGCGACGACCACCTGATCGACGTGTCGGCAATGCTGCATCCTTTCAATCACGCGGCTGAGTACCGACTGCCCTCCAAGATCAAGCAGCACCTTACGAGGCAAACGAGTTGAACCCACGCGGGCTTGAATGATAACGGTTGTCTTCATGAGTCGTTGATCTCTCGGAAAGAGATGGAGCCGGCGCCGTGCAGCGTAATGGGATTGGGTGTTGGCCAAAAAAAACGTTTCATCAGGCGACTTGCCGCTGTTCGTGGGAATGGAGCGCCAATACGTCACCCACCGCGGAGACGACTTGTTGCACCTCTGCGTCGGTCATGGCAGGAAAAAGTGGAATGGAAAGCGCACGCTGGTAGTGAGCAATGGCACCGGGAAATTGGGCTTCATCATACCCATAGCGGTCCTGGTAGTAGGGCTGAAGAGATACCGGAAAGTAATGAACCTGCGTGCCAACTCCACGTTCTCTTAGCTCCGCCATTACATCGGCGCGGCCACGCCCCAAGGCGGGATAATCGATGTGCAGACAGAACAAGTGCCAGGCTGAAGTCGTCAGGTGTGATCGTGGTGGCAGCGAGAGATAGGGGATTCCGTCCAATCGGTCTAGATACCGTGTGGCAATCCTGCGTCTGTGGGCGACGGATTGGTGCAGTTTGGCCAATTGAGACGATGCCAGCGAACAGGCCGCCTCGGGGATTCGATAATTGAATCCCGGCGAATGCATTTCATAGTACCACGGTCCTTCATCCGGTCTTCGCAACTGAGCGCGATCTTTGGTCATGCCATGGCAACGAAATCGTTCCAAACGATCTTTCAGTTGGGGGCAATTCGTCGTGACGGCCCCGCCTTCACCAGCGGCGACGTGTTTTACCGGGTGAAAGCTGAAGACCACCATCGACGCATGATTCGGCGAGCCAATGGGAGATCCGTCGCGATAAATACCACCGATCGCATGACAGGCATCTTCAATCACGACGGCTCGCGGACAACGCTCCTGGACGAGTCGTTGGATGGCGTCCATGTCGCATGCTTGCCCCGCAAAATGCACCGGCACGACAGCCCGGACAAAATCATCCAACACCGCCTCGAGTGTGCCTGTCGTCATCAATCCGGTGTCGGGGTCCACGTCGCAAAAACGAACTTCCGCGCCGAGATAGACTGCGGCATTTGCCGTTGCAAGAAAGGTATTGGACGGCACGACCACGACGTCTCCTGGCCCAATGCCAGCCGCGGAATAGGCCATGTGTAGCGCCGCGGTCCCCGAATTGCAGGCCACGGCAAATCGCGCATGACTATGCCGCGCAAGGCCGTTCTCGAAGGTCTCAAGTGCCGGCCCCTGCGTCAACCAGTCCGATTCCAGCGACCGAACCACAGCCTGGATGTCCTCTGCATCGACCGTTTGGCGACTATAGGGGATCATGCTGCGTGACTCCTTCAAATGGTAAGTACCTGCTTAGGAACTCAGCAACAAGTTTGTAGGGTTGGGAACGTTGCACGAGGCCGAAGATTCACGAAGGGGATGCAGGTGGGACTTTACTCGGTGTTGGCCGTCTCGGCCAAGGTCAATTGTGCCGAACTCGAAATTCGAGATGAGCGGCAATTGTTGCTCTAGCTTCGGCGTTGCCAATCCGGTTATAAACGGACTATTGGAGATCGTTGCTTCGAAGCGGTGTAGAAAGACATCTTGCAACGGACGAGAACAGTACGTATCGCCCCCCTTTAATTAGTCTATTCGGCAAAGGAGTACGCCCTGTGATGCTGAAAGATCGGCACGTTTTGATTACCGGTGGAACCGGGTCATTTGGCAAAAAGTGCGCTGAAATCCTACTGCAGGAGTCCCCACCAAAGCGATTGGTGATCTTCAGTCGGGACGAGCAGAAGCATGTTGATATGGCGCGAAATTGCTTTGCGCCGGAAAAGTTTCCACAGATTCGTTATTTCGTGGGCGATGTCCGAGACGAGTCGCGTTTGCGCCGCGCGATGCGAGGCATTGACTTTGTCATCCACGCGGCGGCGATGAAGCACGTCGACATCGCCGAGTACAACCCGCAAGAGTGCATTCGGACGAATATCGGCGGCGCGGAGAATGTTATCAACGCAGCGATCGACTGTGGCGTCGAGAGAGTAGTCGCATTATCAACCGACAAAGCGGCTGCGCCTGTCAATCTTTATGGTGCCACCAAGCTGTGTTCGGACAAGTTGTTTGTTGCGGCAAACGCGATCTCCGGCGGTCGAACACGATTCGCCGCGGTGCGGTACGGAAACGTGGTCGGCTCGAACGGCTCGGTGGTTCCCTTCTTTCAAAAGCAGCGCCATACCGGTGAACTGACGATTACTAGTCTTGAAATGACGCGCTTTGTCATTACGCTCGATCAAGGCGTGCGATTCGTACTCGATGCATTCAAGCGGATGGCGGGTGGCGAGCTGTTCGTTCCCAAGATCCCCAGTGTGACGATCACCGACATCGCGGAGGCGATCGCTCCGGAGTGCAAGACCAGAGTCGTCGGCATCCGTCCGGGAGAGAAAATGCACGAGTGTATGATCCCGTCGGACGAAGCCCGCCAGACAATCGAGTTCGACGATTCGTTCATTGTTCAGCCGACGATTCGTAGCTGGAGCAACGAACCCCCGGCTTATGTGGCCCAAGGACGTCCATGTCCTGCCGGCTTCTCTTACTCCAGCAACACCAACGACGAATGGTTAAGCGTTGGCCAGTTGCGTCAGATGATCCTGGAGCATTGCCCGAACGGAGAAGAAACCTCGCAATTGGCGATTCGACGCGCGGCGTGAACGGTTCTCCTTGACGGACGCAGCTGACCGCTACGCCGCGGGTTTGGATGCTGGCATGGAATCGTCGGCAAGTCGTTCGGCATCGATCACTTCAATTCCCAGTTGCTGGCACATGCTTCGATAGGAATGAATGCTCCGAGTCTTGGACATGTGTTGCTCCATAATGTCCAATCCACAGCAACCCACAGCTCACCACCCTGATCTGCGACGAGCAAAGTTTGCTGGTGACAAGAGCGGTCGAGACGTTGCCAAAGACCGCCTCGTACGCATGTTCCGTCAATAAACGCTCGACACAACGCGTGGTGGACATGAGTTCGTAGCCCGGTCGCGACAGCGTGAGCCCGTATTCCCGTTCCTGCAGATGCGGCTTGTAGATCACCTCGTCGAAGCCGCACCGCTCGACTTCCCGTTCGATAAGATCACCCACGAGTTGTTCGTGAGCCTGCGTGCAGCTGATCGGTGAGCCTAGAATGAGCGCCTGCCGCCGCTTTGATAAGTCGGCCGCCGGTGCAAACCGCAACGGATGGAACTTGTCCAGAGAGTATTCATGTGGAAACCCGGCGGGGCCATAGATGCGATCCACGACATCCGCGTCGGCACCGAGCCGATCTCCCTCGTACGTGTAGTAGTTCAGCCGAGACTCCCAGCACCACGTGAGTCGATTGACATACTGCGGCAGCCGTCTGACTCCGCTCATCGGCCGACGCCGCCTGTTTAAGATCCCGTCGAATAGCAAACGAACGCGGACTTTTGCATCAGGAAAACGACGCTGGAGGTCGCGAATGAAATAGTTTAATCGCTCGGAGTAGATCAAATTGAGATGCAAGACGATCTCGTCTGCCCCGGCACATATACTCTGCCAGGAGATCCTGGTTCTCCAGTAGATGCCTGAGGATGTGGACGTACTTCCTCACGTCTTTCTTAAATCGCCACTGTAGCAATAGCCTCGCGTCCTACTCGACCGCTGAGCTGAGCCGCAACAAATCCTCGGAAAAGGAACTCACACGGTGGCGACCGCCGACTGCATACTGCGCGCGAATTAACTCGCTTTACAAAAGCTTGAAATCGGAGTCAGCGAAGTAAGGATTGACGGTGATCCTGATTGATTTTCGGCTGCCTTGGCAAATCAGGGTTTCGTACTTCAGGATCAAGCCGCGCGCTGCCGCCTGGGGTGATCGGACTGATCTGCACCGGAATCTAGGCTGGAAATCACCTTGTCCGCACTTGGACGTTTCCGAACCAGAAACTTAACGACCCGGCAGGAAAGCACCTCGGTATAGCGCGCCAGATAGCCCAGCGTCTGCAGGGGGCGTCGAAAGCCTCGCGGCGTAATTTTTCCGCCGATGCAGTTCAGGAACGCCATCGGATTGTCGTCGCACAAGAAATGCTTTGCGACACGCGCCGCATTCGTCCGATCCTTGGGCGTCAATTCCTGTCCGAGCAGTTCATAAAAGGCTTCCGGCGAGGCAGGCGTGTCGGCGACGTCGAGTTGATCGTAGAACGACGGACCCAACAGAATCACAGGTTTGCCGCGCCAGCAAGCTTCCACCGTCACTGTCGAGCCGAACGTAACCACTACATCGCTCCAGTCAATCAGCTGATAGGTGTTGGCGGTGTCGGTTGGGTAATAGACGTGGACGTTGTCGCGCTGAACCGCTTCGCGAAAAGGGCCGATTACATCGCTGCCAATGTCCGCTTGGTTGGGGTGGAAGCGGACACAGAAGAAATAGTTCGGCCAACGGCGACTGGCTTCGGCAACAACCGCCGAATCGAGGAACGGTGACTTCCATGCCTGGCCCAAGGAAGCGAACTCGTCTTGGCTGCTCAGAAAGAACGTGACCTTCTTGCGATATCCAGCGGCCTCCGGCGGCGAAAAACGCGTCGCATGACGCTTGGCGAACTTGTTATGTCGCGGTGACTGCCGCTCGTTAAAAAAACGCGCGGCCAGCTCGAAGTCGGGATCCAAGTTGAGGATGCGTCGCTGAACGCCGAAACGATCGTGCCTCGTGTATCCTTCGAAGAGGATCGGCTGCTGTTGAGGAGTCACCTCGAGGGTGTTAAATGGCAGTCCGAAGTGCTGCGCCGCCAGAATGCAGAATTTGCTGCACGCGTGGCGGCCATTGAAGACTTCGACCCGATCGGGTTGCTGTTGGCGGACGACCCGCTTCATTGCCGTCAGCAAACCGAGCGATGTACGGTAATAACGACGAGCGATACGGCGTGTCAAAGGAGCACGGCGAATTTCTCCGGCGAAAAGCCGAAATGTAGAAATCAACCCGCTCAAGATGCCTTCCACGAGGGCTTTCTTTTCAGCCAGGGAGACGGGCTCAGCATCCTCGTGGTCCGGCCTCAACGGAATGGCGGGCAGCTTCAATTGTTCCGCGACGCGGCGCGTACTTGCTTGGCAAATCAAACATGTCAGCGGATTTCCCATGTAATTCACGGCACAAGTCCCGCCCGTGGTGGCGCAATAAGTCACCGTAACGTCATGGCCTTCGACTTGTAACTGCTTGGCTCGCGCGAGAGTCACCAGCGAGTTTTTACGCCACAGCGGATATGCCACATGAAGCAAGACTTTCTCGGACATCTAATTTACCTCGCCGCAATAAACTCAGGCGTCGTGCGTGTGGTACGCTGAGAGCCTGGAGGGAAGGTAGCTCAAGTGACGATTCCCATCAATAGCGTTTGCGTCGAGTAATTTGGCCTCAAAAGGTATCCATGCAGCACATCGGCATTATCGACTACGGGATGGGAAATCTGACCTCCGTTTACAATGCGTTCACCGCTTTGGGTTGTCGTGTGAAGATTCTCGGGACTCCCCACGACATTGGGGACGTGTCTCACCTTGTTTTGCCGGGGGTGGGAGCGTTTGCTGACGGCATAAAAAATCTTCACGCGGGCGATTGGATTGCCCCGATGAATGCTGCGGTACTTAAAAAGGGTGTCACTTTTCTGGGTGGGTCTCTTTGGGGTTGCAGTTGCTGGCAACGCGCGGCTCAGAACATGGCTGGCACGATGGCCTGGGATGGATTCCTGACGAAGTGCGGCGACTCTCAGCCGTGGTGCCGATAAAAGCACCTTGAACAGCGGTGCCGTTGAAAACCCTCAGTTGATCGCCGACGGGGCCAAGGTCTTTGGCAGGGTCTTTGGCAGTCAGGCAATTGTCGTGAGCATCGATGTGCGGACTCGTGCCAACGGAACGTATGCCGTTTGCACGCAAGGCGGCAGTCATGAGACGGACCTGGACGCCGTTGAATGGGCTCGACAAGCAGAACATATCAGGGCGGGAGAGATCTTGTTACAAAGCCTTGACCGTGACGGGACGGGCGAAGGCTATGATCTTGACCTGATTGGAAAAATTACGGAAGCTGTGCGAATCCCGGTGATTGCATGCAGCGGAGTGGGACAATTCGAAGACTACGCCACCGCGATTAAGGCAGGTGCCTCCGCTGCCGCTGCCGCAAATATCTGACATTTCAAAGAGTTGACGGATCGGCAAGGAAAGCGGGCAATGGCCCGGGCTGGTATTCACGTCCGAATCTAGAGGAGGCATCGCAGTCTCCGATCAATGTCCATCAAGAGTGTTCACTACATGTGATCCTTCAAAAGTTCGGCTGGCGAGTTAGCGAGCAATGCGTCATCATGAAAAATTCTCAGCGTGTGAATCAGTCCTATCTCCTCAGTCGAGGTAGCGTCTAAGCAATCAAACCTTGAAAAATGCGCACCTCGAATATTACTGAACCGCGTCCGAGAGTTTTTGTACTCAATGACACGCGTCGCAACTATCACCACGGGTCTTCGCGTGTGATGGAGAATCTCTTCGCGATCCTTTCCGAATATGGAGCATTGCTGACAGGGACGGTTGCCAATACGTGCGATTGGCGATCCTCACAAACGGCGAAAGATCAAATCAGAAGAAGCGATTGGGTGATCATTAACGGCGAAGGCACGATGCATCATGGTAAAAAGGCGATTGACCGAATGCTGAGCATCGCTGAGGAATTCGATGTCAAATGTGCTTTGGTTAATTCGATTTGGCAATCCAATACACATGCACAAGCTGAAAGGCTCCGGCGTTTTCGCTTCGTTCAGGTTCGGGATTTGCGATCCCAATCCGAACTTCGAGATGTCGGAATCGATGCCTGTTACGCGCCTGATCTAACGTTCTATCGAACCTCCGATTCGATTCGTGCCTCGTTAAGTCCCGCCTGCATTGGCATCACCGATTCGGTTTATCCCGACGTCACCGCGAAACTATTAGAAACCTGTTCTTCACAAAACATACGCCCTTGGGTCTACCTCCCGATGACGATTCCTGTCACCGAACACGGCGATCACAAAGCGACGAAAAGACTGATTCGGAATTGGTTCAGTCAACGTTTCAAGAAGATGCATCCCAAGACGCTGCAAGTGACATCTCCGGCGGATTACCTTGGGTTGTTGCGGAGTTGCGATGCCGTCATCACAGGACGTTTTCACGCGCTCTGTTTCTGCATTCAATGTGAAATACCTTTTCGATGCATCCAGAGCAACTCTCACAAGATTCAGTCGCTCCTGGGTGACGTCGGTTTGGACTTCGGTCGATTCATGATCGCGCCGAAGGATGCCGCGGACTTACTCGCTTCTGGCGATACGCAGTGGCGTTTCGACGAAAGTGAAATTGAAAAGATTCGCCAATTTAACCGCACGGCGACCGACCGTATCAAACTCAGCTATCAGCCCATTGCGGATGAGAAATAATCGAGAAGCCACTGTTTCGATAGTCCTCGTAAAAACACGACAAATCGTAAGGCAACGGGTGAGGAACCCGCTTCGGGTCGATCTCGAGGCAGATTGCGGGACGGTCGTAGATGATTTTGAGAGTTCGAACCGCAGTTGAGAAAAACGTTGCAAAAAAATTCGGTAAGTAACCTTCCTGCATTCCAAAGAGTTCGATCGGATAGGAAAGAACCTCCCCACCCGAGGGAGGATTCCGATCTTTCGGATGATTGATGATCCGGCACTTCGAACAACCGGTATGATTCAGCAAATAATTAATGATTTGATTGTAGTCAACTTCGAGCCCCAGTTCGCTGGAGATCGGTTGGGCGATGAAAACGATTTCGTTTGTTCTTACTTCCGTGTCCCGTCTTAGATTGTCCTTCAGACAGCGATAATCATTTTCGATTAAACGTGTTTTTGGCCATGCAACATCGAAACACGTGAACGCCTGGACGGATTCCTCGCCGGGCCAGGCACCTTTTCGAAGCGTCACCCGATGTCGCCAAGTTTGTTTACCAGGTGATTCCGTCAGACGCTGCAGTACATTGTGAATGCTGCACCCGTCATCAAATAGAAACAGTTGGTTGTGAGCAATGCTATTAATCAGATGGCACTGTGGTGACTGGAACGAACCCACGTAGAGGGCGTCGACCTGCCGAAGTGAGCGTATGAATGATCTCGCCGTAAGCGAGAATGCGAGTTGGCGAAGTTTGGTAATATCAGGATACCACACATCAGACCATTGATCGTCAATCAGTGACCGCAAAATCTCATGATAGGACGCTGACGGAGAACCACGGCGAAGGGGAGCGCGAACGACCGCGAGCCGATTGCATTGACCCGAATGAAAACGGTTACGGGCTTCGGTTGCATTGAGTAACTGGAGAGGCGTGCTTGCAACAAAAAGGTTACTATTCATATCGTACTCGAAAGACACGTGAGAGGGTCGCCGGGTTGACCAAACGGTGCGAACCGTCCGCCACGCGGGTAGCCCTTGAACTGATAGGAATTTTGATTTGCAATCAGTCTACAAGGGGGAGCCGCTAATTCAAGGGGCACACACGCACCCCTTGCCGTTTTTTGGCTAGGTGAGCGAAGTTGGGGCCTACCTAAGCGCAAAATGCTGATCGATGGGGTGTGATATCTGTGAGGCAGTGATTTCCTGCGGATTTGGCCGTCGATTGGGCGTTTGCTAGCAGGAGTTGGAAATGGATATTTTAAGAAAGAGGCGTCCTGTGCGAGATTGGGAGTTACTAGACAACCCAACTCGCGGAGCAAGGACGCCCCCACATTATGACGCCATTCGTTCGATCGTTGCCTCGGGCGAGTCATCGTCCGAAGGGAACACCGAGTTTCTAAAGAGCGGTAAAGGCGTGGCCAGGATCACGGCTTCGGGGATCGCCGCGCTAAAGGAGCATTTGTCGGCCCACGGCGTCTCCTGCAGAATCGAGGTGACTGCGTGAAAGCCGCACCGCGAGTTCAGATCATCGATTATGGCCTGGGCAACCTGTTCAGCATCCAGCAGGCCTGCCACCAGGTCGGCATGGACCCCGTCGTCTCCAGTTCGCCGAAGGACCTGGCCGGGGCCAATGGAATCATCCTGCCTGGTGTGGGCGCGTTTGGTCAAGCGATGGATCGTCTGAGAGAGCTGGACTTCGTCGAGCCCTTGCGGGAAACGCTCCGGGCCGGCAAGCCGATGCTGGGGATCTGTCTGGGAATGCAGTTGTTGTTCGACGAGAGCGAGGAATTTGGGACGCATGCCGGGCTGGCGCTGCTGCCCGGTAAGATTCGGCGAATCCCCGATCAGGTCGAAGCGAATCGCCGACTTCGCGTTCCCAATGTGGGTTGGAATCAGGTGCAGTTGGCGGACGGCGTGCAGGATCGCGAAATCCTGCAGGGCGTTCGCAATGGCAGCTACATGTATTTCGTGCATTCCTTTTACGCCGATCCGACCGATCCGGCCGATTGGTTGCTGGCGACCGAATACGGAAAAATCCGCTATTGCTGTGCGACACAGCGCGACAGTATCCTGGGGGTCCAGTTTCACCCGGAAAAGAGCGGACCTCTTGGATTGAAGCTGTTCGACAATTGGGCCAGGACGATTTAACGATCCTGCCCGCCGACCCTGATGAGAAAGGAATCTCACATGTCAGAGGGGCTTGAAGCTTACTACGGCTTGCCTTCGGAAGTCACGTTCTGTCGCCGGTGTGTCATGTCCAACCAGCGCCCGGCCTCCGCGGTTGAGTTCAAGCACACCATCAATTCGAAGAAGACGACTCTGGCCTTCGACGATGACGGCGTGTGCGATGCTTGCCGCGTCGCCGAACAGAAGGCGGCGATCGACTGGAAACAGCGAGAAGAAGAACTGGTGAGCCTGCTGGACCGGTATCGCAGTACGGACGGCAGCTACGACTGCATTGTGCCCGGCAGCGGCGGCAAAGACAGTGCCTATCAGTCGCATGTGTTGAAGTACAAGTACGGGATGCATCCGTTGACCGTTACGTGGCCGCCGATCCTGTACACCGAGTACGGATACCAGAACTGGAAGAACTGGATCGACGTTGGCGGCTTCGACAATATCTCGTTCACACGCAACGGGCGCGTGATGAACCTCCTGACGCGGCTGTCGATCGAGAACCTGTTCCATCCGTTCCAAACTTTCATGTTGGGGCAAAAGAACCTCGGACCGAAGCTGGCCGCCCGTCTCGGAATCCCGTTGGTGTTTTATGGCGAGAACGAAGCCGAGTACGGCAATCCGATTGCGGATACCGCCTCCAGTCTGCGAGATAGCTCGTATTACACGTTCAACAACCTGGACGAGATTTTTCTGGGCGGCGTGTCGATGGCCGAACTGATGGAGAAACACGAGGTGTCGTTGAGCGATCTGATGTGCTTCCTGCCGCCGCAGGAAGAGGAATTGGCCCGCACGGACGTCCAGGTTCACTATCTCGGCTACTATTTGAAATGGACGCCTCAAGAAGTCTACTACTATGCGGTCGATAACTGCGGCTTCAAGGCCCGCCCCTTCCGGACGCAGGGCACGTACAGCAAGTACAACAGCATCGACGACAAGATCGACGATCTGCATTACTACACCACGTTCATCAAATTCGGCATCGGGCGAGCCACGTATGACGCGGCTCAAGAAATCCGCAATGGCCATATCACACGCGAGGAAGGCGTGGCGCTGGTCAACCGCTTTGATGGTGAGTTCCCCGATCGCTACTTTGATGAAGTGATGCACTACATCGGGATGGAGCCGGCTCGATTCCATGAATTGACCGAGCAGTTCCGTTCGCCGCACTTGTGGGGCCACGACGCCGGCGGCGTCCCCAAGTTGCGTCACACCGTGTCCGGCCAGGGACTTGACGACTTCCAGCAGACCCAGAGCAAGGCAGCTTGAATTTTCGTCGAGTCCAGACGAGCGGCTCGCCTTCGCTGAACACACACTTTGCTTGGCCCCCGGACAGGAGCGGCGCACCGCAACAAATCCATCTCGCACGGTCGTTTCAAGCGAAACGTGAAGTTCCCATTATGTCGTCAGTCATTGTCTATCTTCCACCGCCGATGCAAAAGCGGGCGCTGTACTTGATGCTGGCGCGCGCGAAAGAAGTACAGGACCAAGGCGAGTCGGTCGTGCTCGCTTACTGTGCGCAGACGGCTGGGACATGCAGTGCCAACCTCTCTGGAAGCCGTTTGGTTTGTGCCGCATGCCGCTATAGTAGCCAGCGGACGGCCGAGACGACGGGCTTGCCGATCGTGGCGCTAGGAGCTGAGTCGGGCGAGTCCCAAGATCCGGAACAAACGCGATTGACGTACCAGGACGCGTCCGAGCTGGCCAGCGGTGTACAAAGTTGTCTGGTCACCGTGCTTCGCGTGATGACGACGGACTTGAACCGGGTGCCTCGCCTTCGCGAGATTAAACGCCGGTACTTTAACACCGCGGCGCGAGTCCTGCGGGCGTTCAAGCAGTTGCTGAAGGAGCAACCTGTCAAACGCGTGGAAGTACTTAACGGGCGATTCGCCTGCACCAAAGTCGGAATTATGGTTGCCAAGGCCTTCGGGGTGACGTTTAACACGCTTGACTTCAACGCCTACGGAAAGCCGATGGTATTCAAAGGGCACACGCCTCATGATCGCCTCGCCGTCCAGCACAGAATTCAGCAGAACGCCGCCGATGCGGATCTTGCTTCGTCCTACTATGCCTCACGCCGCGACCGTTCCTTTAACAAGTTCGCCGCCGCCCACCGGCAGTTTGAGCCGCCGCGAAGCGCGGCAGGCTATCGCAAGAAAGTAACGTTCTTTCTGAGCAGTCTGGACGAATGTGAGTCCCTGGGACCGGATTGGCATTCCCGATTTCGAGATAACGCCGCCGTCATCCGACAGGCTTGGGAGACGTTCCCTGACTATTTCTTCTGCGTCCGGTTTCATCCGAACCAGGCCAACATCGTGGGCGACGTCACGGAACCGTATCGAGATTTGCAAAGCAAGAACGTGCAATTGTTCTACCCGAACGACGACGTGGACACCTATCGTTTGATGGAGTGGAGCGATGTCGTTGTGACCTTCGCCTCGACGGTCGCCATCGAAGCCTGCTGGGCTGGTAAGCCCGTCATTGAACTGGGCCCCTCGTATTTCGACCACCTGAACGTCTCCTATACGCCCGAGAACACCACCGAGTTCCTGGAGCTCCTGCGGACGGATCTAGAACCCCGGTCGGCCGAGGCCGCCGCTCGTTTTGCGAACTATGAAATGAATGACTTTGACAGCTTGCGATATCTCCATCACGCCGATGATCGGCTCGAGCTCGTCGGAGCCAAGAGACGCGCGGGCCTGTTCGCCAAGTCCGCCAAGGAATTCAACAACCTTGTGACTCGGAAACTGCAGAGAGATTCACGGCGGTTGTTGTCGTCCAACTATCGATCCGCCTGAGCACATGACAGACGAAGGGAACGTTCGTGATGGATTCTTCGCAATCACCGACCGAAAGCACGTTCACGGCGATGTCGCCAGTTGTGATCACCGGGTGTCCCCGCTCCGGGACGCTGATGATGGGGCGCATCCTGGGTAGTTTGTCGGACGAGTTCTTCTTGATCACGGAACACCACAACAAGCAAGCGGACATTCCGGAAGACCAGTCCGGTATCGAAGACCACCGACTTTGGTGGAAACACTTCGAATACGAAGCGTGGGATACTGAGAACCAGCGGCCGCGGATTGATGTGCCCCAACAGGATCCGGAGTCCATCAACAGCATTCGCGACCATTACCTGCGTCTGGCGAACGGTCGACGGATCGTGATCAAGAATCCTTCTCACATCCTCTATCCGGAATTGATCCGCCGTATATTCCCCGATGCGCAGTTCGTGTTCTGTGTTCGAAATCCATGGCCGACGTTTCAATCCATGATTAAACGGGGCCGTGATAGTTTTTTGCTCCGGTCTCCGCGTATCGAAACCGACGGCGCAAGCTTATTGCTCAAAGCGGCGATCGGCTGGCACGACGCGATCTCCTCCTTCTTTCAGCACCAAGATTGTGGTTGGGTCATCGCCCAGTACGAACGAATCGCAGAGTTCCCGCGCGAGCGCATCTCGGAACTATGCGAGCGACTTCACATCCAAAAAGGCGATGGGTTTGAACGAGCCGTGGCGATTCCACAACCTTCTCCGAACAACAATTTCTACTTTATCAAGCAAGCCTACGAGCGTTCGGCCGAGAAGCCACGAATTCAACAAGAGCTTCTGGCAGGGTGCGAACATTTTGGCTATCCTCTGACGCCGGAAGATCTGCCGGGCAACATCGTGGACAGCTTCATCAAAAAGGCGGCCAACAAGGTGAGAAGACTGGCGGGCTAGCAACGCTCACGAGACGGCCCAAGGACAAGTAACCAGGGCGGAGATGCCGAATTCATGTTGGATCAATCAACCCGCGAGAAAGTCGTTGTTCATGTCGCCTATCCGCTCTGGCGCAAACACGCACTGATCGCCATCGCCCGCGCCAAGGAGCTTCAGGATGACGGCGCAGATGTTCTGGTGACTTACTGCGCTAGCCGCGCCGGAACCTGTGCCGTCAATTTCGCGGGCAGTCCGGTGACCTGCGGTATCTGCCGCAATCGAGTGAAGAAGTCAGCTACCGCTGCCGGCTTGACCCTCGTTCCTCTGCGGACGCCGCTGCCGAGCGGGAGCGATGATCCGCAACCGTCGTGGCACGAGCAGAAGGAGTTGGCGGAAGGCGTCCAAAGTGCCGTGACGTCCACCTTTAGGCAGTTGCCAGGCGACAGCTCCGGCAGTCTGTTGATCCGAGGCATCAAGAAACGCTATTACCGAACCACGCTGGGTTTACTGCGATCAATGAAGTCGGTACTGAGAGATTTGCAACCAGACCGACTCGAGGTCTTTAACGGGAGGCAGGCTTGTTCAAGATTCTGTTTGATTGCCGCGGCTGGCGAGGATATCCCCTTCAACACGCTCGAGGTGACCTCGCGCATCAAGCCGATCATCTTCCGGGGCCACACAGCGCATGATCGCGTTAAGATTCAAGAGCGGATGCTGACACATCCCGCGGACCTCGAAGTGGCCAAGGCATATTTCGAGAAGCGGCATCAACCCGGCGCCAACAAGTTCGCCAAGCAGCATGCCGCGGCATTCGAACCGCCCGACAGCCAGGGATTTCAGAAACGCGTCGCCATCTTTTTGAGCAGCCAGGACGAGTTCGAGTCGCTGGGGCGCGATTGGAAGTCGCCGTTCCCGGACTATGCGACGGTCATTGAACAAGCCTGCCGGGAGAATCCTGAGTATCTATTCTGTATTCGGTTCCATCCGAATCAGGCGGATATGGCCAGCGACATTACAACTCCCTTCAAAGCCATCGAGAGTCTTGCCAATACCGTCGTCTATTACCCCACGGACACGGCGAACAGCTATCGACTGATCGAGTGGAGTGACGTGGTTGTGACGTTCGGCTCGACGGTCACGGTCGAGGCCTGCTGGATGGGAAAACCCGCCATCATGCTGGGACCCTCGTTCTACGATCGACTCGACGTCTCCTACAACCCCCGTACGACGGAAGAATTCCTCCAATTGCTCCGGCGGGATCTAATCCCAAAGTGTCATGAGAACGCCGCCCGGTTGGCCCGCTTCGAGGAATGCGATTCGGATCCGATGCGATACCTTGGCCATGACGGAAAGACGATCGTTTCCAACGGAATTCGCCTCTTCAATCCGTGGCTCAGCCAGATCGCGAGAACTTCGGACAATGTCTTTTGCCGACTCGTCAAAACCTACGCCAAGCTGTCGAACCAGTATCGTCGGCGAGCCGGCTGAGTATTAGCCCAAGGGGCTCAGCTTTCGTCCGGCGTGTTTGGAAGGCGCAATTCGACGTCAGAAACGGAAAGCGGGGCGGTGTCTGCCCGGAAAACGGTGTTTCGCGTCAGGCTACCCAATGGCGTTCGCGATATCGTGCAAGTGCCAAAGCCCGAGGCTCTTGTCGGCGAAGCGTCCGTTGCCTTGCGTGCAGCGCTCGACTACGAGCGTCAACGGTGGCGGAAGACAAAACGGTTCAGCTTCGAGATTGAGGGGTCGCCACTTTCCGATCGCGATGTCTTTTCCCGTGCGGTGCCCGGGAAATGTGGTTGTTAGCAGCCATTGCGAACCGCTGCGACACAAGTTGACCAAAATCTCGATGATTCTTTGGGCCAGCAAGTCCTCGTTGTCAAAGGGGACAAGCGCCCCATTCTCGCCGTCCTCGATCATGTCAGCCGGGCCATAATTGACTTCAAACGCCACGACCGGGCAACCGTGACACAGACTTTCCAGCACCACCAGTGAAA
>JBBDHZ010000181.1:0-3253 GCA_040880645.1 Minisyncoccota bacterium | reverse complement strand
CCGCCGCCGTCTCCGCCTTCGGGGCCGATGTCGATGACGTAATCTGAACTTTTAATGAGGTCCATATTGTGTTCAATAACCACCACGGTGTTCCCTTTTTCTACCAGTTTCTGAAGGATCGTGATGAGGTTTGCCACGTCCTCGTAATGAAGCCCGATCGTCGGCTCGTCGAGAATGTAGATCGTCTTTTGGGTGTGTTGCCGGTAGAGCTCGGAGGCGATCTTGACGCGTTGCGCTTCCCCGCCTGAAAGTGTAGTCGCGGACTGCCCTAACTCGAGGTAGCCGAGGCCGACGTCGTTGAGCGTACGCAGCCGATCGGAGATGGCCGGAATATCATCGAAGAACGCGGCAGCTTCCTCGACGGTCATATGCAACACGTCGTGGATGTTTTTTCCGCGATACTCGACTTCAAGTGTCTCCTTCATAAAGCGCTTGCCGTTGCACACATCGCAGGGCACGTACACGGTCGGCAGGAAATGCATCTCGACCGCGATATACCCGTTTCCCTGACAGGTCTCGCATCGACCGCCTTTGACGTTGAAACTGAACCGGCGCGGTTTCCAACCGCGGGCCTTGGCCTCTGTCGTTTCGGCAAACATCTCCCGGATCGGGGTGAACGCCCCGGTGTACGTTGCCGGATTTGAACGCGGTGTACGCCCGATCGGTGACTGGTCGATCAGCACGGAGCGGCTGAGGTACTCGGTCCCCTCGATACGCTTGGCGTTAAAGGTTTCTGGCGAGCGATGGCGTTTTTCAAGCCGCGCCTTGAGGTTTTTGTATAAAATCTCGTACACAAAGGTTGATTTCCCGGAGCCGGACACACCGGTTACGGTGATGAGCTTGGTAAGCGGAATATCGACGTTCAGGTTCTTGATGTTAAATGCGTTCCCGCCGCGTATCTGGATCGCGCCTTTAGAAGCAGTTCGCCGCACCTCCGGCACCTCGACTTTCCGCTCTCCGCGGAGGTACTGGAGCGTGAGAGAGTTCGCGTTGGCCTGCTTTGAATCAAGGAGATCACTGAGATACCCCGCGGCAACGATCTGACCGCCGTGAACACCGGCGCCGGGACCGATGTCGATCAGGTAGTCACTGGAGAAGATCGTGTCTTCATCGTGCTCGACAACAATAATCGTGTTTCCGGCATCACGCAGATTTTTAAGCGTCTGGACCAATCGCTCATTGTCGCGCGGATGCAGCCCGATCGTCGGCTCATCAAGCACATAGAGAGCGCCGACGAGTTTGGACCCGAGCTGCGTGGCCAGTCGGATGCGCTGTGCTTCTCCGCCGGAAAGGGTCTTTGCACTGCGGTTAAGGGTGAGATACCCGATACCGACGTCCATCATAAACTGAAGACGGTCCTCGATCTCTCGCAAAATGACATCTGCTATTTTCTTCTCCCGCTCGCTCAAGGCAACCTCCTCGAGAAATGCCTTTGCGTCGGTGTTCGAAAGTGCCGTGAATTCTACGATACTCTTTCCGCCGATAAACACATTAAGCGCTTCGGTGCGGAGCCGGTTCCCGTTACATACCGGACAGACCTCGTTTGAGAAAAAGAATCGTGTTCCCAATCCGTTACACTCGGAACAGGCGCCGTACGGTGAGTTGAACGAGAATAGCCGCGGCTCCACTTCCGGAAACGCGTATCCGTCGTACGGACAGACGTAGTTCGACGACATCATAAACTCCTCGAGTACACCGGCCTCTTTGTTCCGGGCGCCGGCGCTATCGCGAAAAACGACCCGTACCAGCCCCTCGGTTTCATTCAGTGCGCGCTCGAGCGCCTCGGACAACCGCTCCTCGGCTTCCTTGCGATCTTCCTTTTGTGAGAACGTATCGATATTGATCTGGTCGATCAGGACGTCAATCGTGTGACGTTTGTTCTTGTCCAGAATGATCTGTTCACGCAGCTCCTTGATCTCCCCGTCCACACGAACCTTGCTGTACCCTTTATTCAACAGGTCGTAAAGAAGTTGGTAATACTCACCCTTCCGGCCACGTACGACCGGCGCAAACACCTCGACGTATACCGGCAGACGTAGTTTGTTTCCGTTGGAATGGATCGATACATTCTTTTCTTCAACGCGCTCGATAATAAGCTCCTTGATCTCGTTGTGGGAGAGTTTTTCGATCTCGCGGTTACATTCCAGGCAGTGCGGTTTCCCGATCCGAGCGTAGAGTACGCGCAGATAGTCGTAGATCTCGGTGATCGTGGCGACGGTCGAGCGTGGATTGGCCGAGCGTGACTTTTGATCGATCGAGATCGCCGGGGAGAGTCCCACGATCTCGTCAACATCCGGTTTTTGCATCTGCTGAAGAAACTGCCGGGCGTAACTCGAAAGCGACTCGATGTAACGGCGCTGTCCTTCCGCGAAGATCGTGTCAAAGGCAAGCGATGACTTTCCGGAGCCGGATAGTCCGGTAAAAACGATCAGCTGATTACGGGGCATCGTCACCGTAATGTCCTGAAGATTATGAGTGCGCGCACCCGAAACGGTTATGTTGTGCTCGCCAAGCTCGCCGGGCTTAAGCTCGTGATGTTTCTCCTGCTTTGCTCGGGACGGCCGCGAGGTGCGTTTTTTCGCTGTTCCCGTCGATACCGTATGCTTTTTGGAGTTAGCCATATATAGAAAATAGCCCCGGTACACTGCTACACGGAGGCTATCATACTACCGTATCACAACAGCGGCGTCTAGAAGGGCCGCGGAGAGAGCGGGAAACTACGCGTTTTGCTTTTCTTTCAGGAGTTTTTGGATCTCGTCAACCACGCCGTTGAGGTCGATCGTTGCTTTAACCAGGAATTTATCGGCACCGAGTTTGTAGCCTTTGTCGATATCCTCCTGCTGCCCGAGGTTTGAGAACAGGATTACCGGTATATCTTTGAGCTCATCGTCTTGCTTCATTTGTTCAAGAACGCCGTAGCCATCCATTCCCGGAAGCAGAATATCCAAGAGTAATACGTCAGGCTTTTTGTTTTTCAGCTCTTTTACGGCATCTTCTCCGGTACCGGCGAATTCGAGTTCAGCGCCTTGCTCCTTGAGCTTCTTGGAGATCATCTCGCTCAAGAAGTTGTCGTCCTCGACCCACATTACGGTTTTACCTTCAAGTTTTTTTGATTCTGCCATAGATATGTCTTTAATGAGTATATTGTAATGGCCTGGTTAAAAAATGCAAACAAAGCTATGCACAGGCGAAGTATTCGCTCCCTATCACGAACTAAAACTTATATCTCCTCCCTCATAAGTTTATGAAATTC
>JBBDHZ010000180.1:0-20643 GCA_040880645.1 Minisyncoccota bacterium | reverse complement strand
TCTTTCTATCTAAGCAGAGCGCGCTCGTGGTCCAAATATTGGGGTCCACTTCATGCTGCGTTAAATACTCACGACGAAAGTCGAAGTAGTTCTTATCGCCACGTATTATCGCGGCGAGATTCTGGAGAAAATCGAGTTCGGTAACCGCAGTTGCGATTATAAAAATCGCCGCAAAATAGGTGACTCCATGATCTGCAAACAACGTGAAGGTAACCAAGAAGAAAATTGCCGACAGACGCAAACTCGTAGAGCGCAGCCTTCTCCTAAGACCGAAGAACGCAAGAATTAAGGCGCATACAAATGCAACGCCAGCCAGTAACTCGTGGAACTCGGCAGGGATCATGTAATGCACCTTGCCTTCTATTAGCGGCAATGAGAAGGGAAGAATCGACTCTGCTCGAGTCTATCTCGGGGCATGTCGGTCTGCCACTGCCATCCCCGAATCTGTCTTGATAGCAACGCGTTTAGGGTCAGTGCTTTTTCGCCAGTTGCGTCACGGCCGACTCGGGGTGGCGGACGCATCCTGGGGTAACGCGGCAGATCGTGGTTGGCAAGCATCAACTGACGCACATCGAGCCGCCCCGATTTCGCAGCTTGCCCAGTCGAAAATGCACTGACCCCCCATCGCCCCGTTGAGCGAGAGTTATTGGGAGGCGCGGCGGTGACGGTCACGGATCGCCGCATTTCGCTCCGGCGATTGCCGCTCGTCCCCGAAGACCGTTCTGGCCGACCGAATGACTCGCAGTAGGCACTACAGTGTTTGGCGATCGATTTTCCGCAGCAGGTGAGCTCGCGGGCGGGGAAATCGCGGGTCAAGAATCAGCAAAGGAGCGAAAGAGGTTCAATGCATTTTCGCAGGGGCAAACTGGCGGGGATCTGGGCGCCTGCAAAAGGCAGGTCGACGGCGGCAGCACAGCGATCCGTTGGGTCACGGCTGCCTCGCGTTGGAGCAACGCATCCATTTATAACGTGGCCGATCTTGGTTTGCCAGGATCAACTGATGCCATCGCACCGCGCAGATTTCGCAGCTCACCCAGCCGAAAATGCACTGCCCCCTACTGGCGACCCCCGTGCATTTTAGCGTGGACAAATCGAGAGTCTCAAGGGCGGTTGGAAACACGGCAAAATGGCGGAGTGTTTCCAGCGAAATCATTCAACGACTTTGATGCCTTCGGGAACGTCGATTAACACGCCGTCAATCTCGTCTTCTTCGCGAAACCGATGCTCGCCTAGTTTGGTCAATGTTTTCCCGTCGTATCGGTAGAGGGTGCAGTCCATGACGTACTCGGCTCCGGGCTTTCTCAGCTTGGGATCTTTCATGATCAGCCCTTGGTACTGTTCTTCCCAAGCAAACGTGATTTCGTAAAACTTCGACATGTAGTTTTGAATTTACTCAGCGGGCGCAAGTGCCGGTCGCGCAGTGGCATCAGTCGATCCGGTCGTTTCAGATATCATAGGCGGTTAGAAACCGCTGGGACGCACGGGGAACGAGAGGCTCCTTCGTGTCTCGACAGCAATGGAAAACAGGTTTTCAACTCCGGCTTTTCAAGCCGTACGGAAGTAGATCGGATAGATCGCTTACCCCGATCACCGCTTGTTGGTTCCGGTGCGAAATAATGAGCTCGGTCACTAACTCCCGGTCATCTAGGGTGTGTCCGAGACGCAACTGGTGATTGCGATGAGCAATAACACCACGAAATACGCCTGCGGCAAACCGTCGAGCCATACGACGCAGTTTTGCGTCGCCGCCCACGCGGCGACCGTGCATGACCACATTGCGATAGTTGTACAGGCGTTTGATCTGCTGAGTTGCTGCCTTGCGCTTTGTCCGCTCGGGCTGAAGCAGCGTAGCTCCATGCTCGCTGAGCTGTTGAGTAACCGGCTTGTCGGGCTCGGTCAAGAACGATTCGGCCGCGGCAAATGAGAGGGCCAGAGCGAGTGCGTCGTCATCCACCTTTGACTCCAAATCAAGCAGATGGATCGCGTTCCGAATGCGTCCTTCAAGCGAATCCTGAAGGTCATTCTCATCTTTCTGAAGCACTTCGATTCCAGCTGAGACAGCTGCTCGCGCATCCAGGGAATGGAACAGTTTAAAAGAGGGCAAATTCAGATATTCCATCGCACTATCGTCGTCAATCTCCGCGTCAGATGATTGTGAACGACCTGCCGAATCCCTCGATTCCCTTAGCATGAATGGCGCGTATGGCCTGGATTCGGCGGCCGTCCCAAACGAAGCAATAACTTTGAAGATCGAATCGAGCGAACGGGCAAGAAACGAAGTGTGCTCGCTTAACGCCTCCTGTGAGAATTCACCGATCAGATAGCAGAACGCCTGCCGGTTGTGAAACTCGGAGTGATCCTCTCCGTCATACACGTTCGGAGTAAGAAAAATACCTGCCCCATCGTCTGTCTCCCAGATCGGCTTTGCCCAGTAACGCGATTCCGCCATCTCGAGGGAGTCCTCGCGGTCCCATGTTTCCAGAAGATGATCGCTCACCATGGATCTTCCGTAGTCTCCGCCCCAACTGCCTCCAGCCCCGTAGGTGTCTCGATAAATCGAATTCACGTCCGCGATGATGCTATCTGGGACGTGACAACGCAACGAATGCACGGGCGGCGTAGACAGCTCTCTAAAAGATTCCTGAAGGCAAACGCCCGGGTCTTGAAGATCCTCTTGCAGCCACCGTGTGTCCCCAACACGTGCCACTAGTGTATAGAGGATTCGACCGAATAAGGTATCGCTAATCTCTCCTGATAATGCCGATGGATCAAACCCGGACAGATGGTCCGTCAGTGAGCTTGCTAGCTCCTCTGCTTTGAAGGGTTGTGGAAAGGGAACTTGCTCGAGGAGGCCTTTCGCGAGCTCAAGCATCTTCGCAGATGCTTCGTCCGACCTGTGACACTCGATCCGCGCCCACAGTCCCTTTCCCGTCGGTTCCTCGACGTCAGCTTCGACCGCCTCTAAAACCGACGCGATTTTGAATCGTGAATCTTCCGCCAACAACTCATGCAGCAGGCGACGAACCGGTGAGTTCTCGTCTTTCATTCTTAAACCTCTGGCGAACGCTGCGAGCACAATGTCTTTCACACCATTGCCCCTGCACAGCCGGTGGATGGTCGACAGCGTGCATGGATCGAGCTCGAAAACGGACACAGGCCGGTCACTACCGCCGAACTAAAAGTAGGGCACCCGACGCAGAAGTTCCTCCGCACCTTCAGGGTCCCGCTGAAGGGCTTCAGCGTACCACCTGCGAAGCGCGCCCGTCGGCTCATCATCGAAAAACTGTTCAACTTCCTCCCGAATCCTCGGATACTCTTCCTCATCGCTCGCCAGTTTCAGAAAAAGTCCGAAAAGGCGAAGAATGTTCTGGTGGGTGTGCTCGCCGATTTCCACTTCAAAAACATTGATCGCTCGCCGAAAGCGTTCCTTTCGGTCGTCGTCAGTGCGGTCCAGCTGTCGAGCTGTGGCTTGCAGGTAGAACCCGAAGGCGTGTCCTCGACCGGTCCTTTCGAGGGGGCCGTCTTGTCTGAACGCCTCCCCGACCGACGGATCGCGCCGGTAGAGGTCGGCTCGGTAGTATTTGACGAACGAGGCGGTGAATGCGTCGACCCTGTGCTCGTCGTACCAAGCGAGCTCCGTTTGCGCATCGCCGGTGCGCTCACTACGCAGAAGACCGTGAACCAGATAACACCGAGTTCGTCCGATATTGGTCGGATCGACAATTTCCTGCAATTCGAATGACTGCCGGAATTGCTCTTCCCAACCATCCACCGCGGTGGCCACCAGCAATCTCGCGAACGTGTTCTTCAACATGATTCGGCATTCTGCATTCAGAAGCCGCGGATGCTTAGTAGACTCGTCGAGGAGTTCCTTCAGCATCTCGATTGCGTCAGCGAACTGATGGGCGTCGTACATTGCCGAAGCAAGCCGGACCTTGGCCTCGACCATTTCCTGAAAGCTGGCATTCGTGCCAAGCGATTCGACGGCCTCCACGGCTTCGCGTGAGTATTTGACGGCATCGGCAAAATTGCCAATATGCCGGTTGAAGTCCTCGAGTGCTTCGCCGGCGCGCTGCCGCACGCGCAGTGACTCGACCTCACCTTCGATGGCGGCACGGTTCAAGCGACGCGAGAAATCAAGCGCCGCTTTCGTCCCTTCCGTTGACCGTAGGCGATCCAGAATTCGTCCGGCCTCGTCAACGCAACGGACGGTTAGAGGCTGCCGTCGGAACAAAGGCCGTAACAAACCGGCGGCACCAAGCTTTTCCGCCAAGCCGCCGAAATCGCTGACTGTCCAAACATTCTGAAAGCGACGCTCAAGGTCGAACGTCGCCGCGGCTTCGTCGGTGCAGACGACGAGTGAGCCGCAGCCCAATTCACGCTCGAAGGCCGTAAGTTTTTCTTCGATCGATCCAACAGCCGTCAACTCGGTTTCGGTTGGTTTCACCAACGAACATGCGCTACGTAACAGATCCTTCTCCGTGCCTTGGTAATCGTTCCAGGCGTCGATCACCGCCAACAGTCCGGCGATGTTCATTGAGGAGCCACTGGCCGCCTGTCCTAAAGAATCCGATAGTTCAAACGGGTGTGATTCAGGGATAACCGAGGCGACGGACATTCCGGAAGAACGAACGAGTTTTCGTAAAGCATCCTGGATGTGTCCCACCTTGAACGGCAATCCATCGGACACTTGCCAGCCGTAGTTCGATCGCCTCGCCTGGATCGGCGTCACGAATCCTTCGGCCTGCCGCAAGCTCGCTCCCGATGCGCGGAGTAGACCAACAATTCGTGGCGGAGCGTCTGGCTGTTTCCATTCGGGCGCTGGACAATGACAGAATGTCCCTTCCCAAAGATTGCGAGGGAAACGGACGCCCTGCTCTTGGGCACGATTGATCCAGTCGGCCAACTTCATTTGAAGCGTTCGGGAGTCGAGCCCCGCCTCACTCTGGCGTCTCCGGTACTCTCGATAGCTCCACACGGGATTCGTCCGAACCCATACCGAGTCCGGCTCAATCGACTGGACATCAAGCAAATCAGTTCCTCAACGGTTTCTCAAACGCCACACGTTCACCATCAATCGACAGTTCAATGCGCTCGCCCCGCCACGGAATTAGACGAGTACACCAAAACATCTCCTGCGAAAACCACTCCATCACGGCATCATCATGACGCACCACGGGCGTCGGAGCATCCATTTCAACAGGATGCCATTCGACGACAACTCCATCATCGTATATGCACCCTTGCAGCCGTCCTTGGGGCGACTGAAAGACCTGGAGTCTCTGAAGCAGCCCCGGACCGTCTCCCTCGGAAACTCCTGTCGTTGCATCATCTGCAGCCAGGCTCAACGCTTGCCTCCCAGGCTCAATCGCGGCTTCGCTTCCAATCAGTCGGACAGAATGCACATCTTCGTTGTGAAGCGAGTCGGCCACAGCATCCACCGCAAGACGCAGTTCGTCGATCCATTCGAGATAGTCCGGATCGTGCCCGACGTCGTCATCAAGTACTGCGAGGGGATCTGTCGCAAGCTGTCCCACCATCGCACGAACCGAATCGACTTCATCTGGGCCAAGACGATCGCCCCGGTTCGCCAAGTCCACATCCTCCGCATGGATCCAAAGTCCGCATTGGCAACGAAACTTTAACTCGCTGCGGACCGTCGACGCCGGCACATCGACATCAGCGGCGGATACCAGCGAAAATGAATCTCCCGGGACGCAATACCACAGACCGTGGTCTTGAGAATGCGAGAAGACGGCGCACCAGGTTACCGGCAGCGCAATCGGCATCTTTAGAAAAAACAAATCACCACGCTCGAGTCGTCTTGGCCGGGCTTGCTCCGCGGCGGCAATCGCTTCTCGCAGCTCACGACTGCGCTCGAATAATGACGCATAAGTCCCTTCGTTTGGCTTCATGATCCAATCTTCTCCAAAGCTGCTCGCAGCTTCTTCATACAGTCGTTCATCGTCTGCTTCGGCAAATCGACAGCGCGGGCAACCTCCGCCTGCGAAATGTTCTTCTGCGAATCGCAGTGCCGGCACCTTTCGGCATAACACTGGAGAATTTCGAGCAGCCTGCTGGTGGTACGGGCGTCGCAGCCGAAGCGACGGATGGCGATGCGCCCCTCGTGGACGAATTCATCGACCTTCGCCTGTCTCGCTTCGTAACCGTCCTCATCTAGGATTGTCCGGACAAATTCAGGATCGTCCGCGTCATCACTGAACTGAGGCGCAGCCGACATGGGCTCATTTCGGACGGGCTCGTATGCCAACTCGGCGACAGCCTCTTTCAGAGTTTCCAGCTTGAACGGATGTTGCCCGTCGTGAACCAAGCCCAGCATTCCCGCGGCCGTTCCCTCGGTCGCAGCACGGCTGAACCGCTGTACGATTGTCAGAACCTTGTCCCAAATGTCTAATTTACGAATACATGCACCAATGACGGACATCTCAACCAATTTGGGCCCGCTCGATGGGAGCCCCAGCACCGAATCGAGATCAACCCGCTTCGCATTACCTTCCTTCAGCTCCACGTCGTTGTCTGAATCATCGATCAGCTGCGTAGCCGCGGCCTTAACGTTCTTGTAGATTCCGGCGTCGGCTGGGTACGCCCGGTGGTGCAGATCGTGAACGAAATCTTTGAGTTTTCGCTGAACCAATGCGTCAATCTGGTTTCCGGCAGCCACTTGCCCCCGCAAGTACTCAAGCTGCTTCCCAGCATTACTCCCAAGACCAAAAAACAGATGGAGATATGCGTCGGTTAGCAGTTCCTCAAACGTCTCAGGGTCGCCAAGCCGCCCGGCGTAGCCAAACGTCCCAGCGGGAATCTGCAACAACCCTCGTCGGCGAAGTTGGCTTCGCAATCGCTTGGCCAGCTTCGTCCTGACAGCTTGCGGGATAGCTACGGCGTTCGGGTCAAGATTTCGAACGTGATCGGTAAACACGTTCTCATCATTCGCATCCATGCAGGCTACTTCCGAAGCTCATTGAGGGCCTCTTCGATTGTTTGCGCGTCGGTTTCGGAGAGCCGGCCTCTGCGTCGATCGTGTTCGAGAAGTTCCACGTGTCGCAGCCGTCGTACATGCGGGTCGTTCACCTTGAAGTAGGTGAGGACATCAAGCCCGTTCTCCCCATTCGGAGCGACGACAGCGTAAGCAAGTAAATAACGGCTCTTCTTGGGTTGCTGGCTCGTCCCCTTGTAAAGCACGGCTTCTCTCCGGTCCGAGTCAACGCGCCAGCAAACGCCCGGATGCGTGCTTCCCGGCTCTTTCTCTGGAAATTTCCAAAACTTGCGATCGGAGACTTCGTAAACCGCACGCTCGAACAGGTCTTTCTTGTTCGGCTCGTGTACCACGTCGGTCTCGATATCAACCCCGCCAGGATCGCATTCGCTCATCACTCTCCCCAATTCGTCAGCATTTCGTCTCTGTGCGGTGCCATTGTAGTAGCTCCAACGAACGTGCGGCGTCTGGTTACCGACAGAATTTTTTTGCCAAGTTTCGGACGATCCGCTGGCGACGCCGTTAGCACCTCTCAGACAGTCCGCTTAACACGGTTTGAGAGAAATCACCGCCCATGAGTTCCGTCGCTACTCCTTCCATCATCGACCGAATCGGCTCCGTCCTCGTCAGTCTCGAGGACACGACCGTCCACCATGACCCGGCGGCGCAAGAACCCTCCGACGGCATTTTCGAACCGGCTGAGTCACTGAACCTGCAGCCCGACGCGCTCGCCTTCGTACGCAGGAACTTTCCCAACGGACTCTATCGGCACCAGCACAGCGCGATCGCTCGCGTCTTGGCGGGACAGAATGCTATTGTAGCCACGCGCACATCCAGCGGGAAATCGCTGATCTTCTCGCTGCCCGTTCTCAATCAGCTGTGCGTCAATCCGTCAGCGACTTCGCTCTTCCTGTATCCGCAGAAAGCACTCGCCAATGACCAGTTGCTAAAGCTACGAGAAATCGCCGCCGCGACGCCCGCGGTGGTCATGGCGGCCAATGGTCGCTCGCATTTTATTAGCCGGTACGACGGCGCGACCCCGCACGACCTGCGTGGGCAGATTCGCCAGGACGCTCAAATCGTGCTGACTAACCCGGACATGCTGCACTACGCGATGCTGCAGTATCACGACCGTGGGTGGGCAAGGTTTTTCGCCAATCTCCAGTACATCGTGATCGACGAATGCCATGAGTATCGCGGCATCTTCGGCACCAATGTCGCCCACATTCTCCGGCGGCTCCGCCAGGTTTGCCATCTGCACGGTTCCGATCCGACGTTCATTGCCACCAGCGCAACGATCCACAACCCGCAAGCGCACATGGAACGCTTGACCGGTGTCGATTTTGACTGCGTCGGTGCCGAGGCGGACGGCAGCCGGCAGGGACGCCGAAAGTTCTGGATGGCCAGTTCCGGCGACCACTTCTACGACTACGGACGCAAGCTTGCTTTCAAGCTCGCCGAGGAGAGATTGACAGTGCTGGCGTTCTGTCCCGGGCGAATGGCCGCCGAACGCATGATGGCCAGACTGCTTTCAAGCCACGAAAACGAGTTGCCGTATGTCCGCGTCTACCGTGCCGGGCTTTCGGCAGCCGAACGAGAAGAAATCGAACACGGGTTGCGAGACAAATCGGTTCGGCTCGTCTTCTCGACAAGCGCGTTGGAGCTCGGGATCGACATTGGTGAGGTTGACGCCGTGGTCTGCATCGGGCTTCCAAACAGCATGATGAGCCTGTGGCAACGCGCCGGCCGCGCTGCTCGCGCTGGCAAGGACGGCGGGATCGTGTTGATTCCCGGCGAGACGCCGATCGACACCTATTATGCCAATCACCCCGAGGAACTCTTCGCCAAAGACAACGAACCGCTGGTCTTAAGCACGGCGAACCGACGGGTCGTTTGCCAACATTACGCCTGTGCCACCGCCGAAGTGGGTGGCGATGAAGATGCCCTCAACACCGACGTCCTCGGCGAAGAGTGTGCCGGGGTCAAGCAAGCTCGGGCGGACGGAACACTGGATTTGGACATCTTCTATCGAGCCGAACCACACATGCAGGTCAACATCCGCAGCATCGGCGAAGGCAACTACAAGCTGGTCTTCCGGAAAGACGACGAGGTGATCGGCGAAATCGACGAATTTCACCTGCTTCGCGAGGCCTACCGGAACGCGATCTACCGGCACGGTGGGAAAGCGTACCGCGTCAAAGACGTCATCCGCGGGAAACGCAAAGTTCTTCTCGAACGTGAGTACTCGTGGAACGAAACGCGAGCTTTCATCACCAAGAAGATTCGGCTGAAACGTCGCCAGCGGGTCGCCGATTACGAAAACCTAATGTTGGCGACCGCGGCCATTGATGTCACCGAATTTCTGGTCAATGTGACGGAACGCGACCGTGGCGGAGAAATCGTCCAATCATGGAACGGCAACATGGGCATGCCGACGCACACGCTGCCGACCGAAGCCACGCTGATGCGTCTGAGGCGACCGTTTTGGGACGAAATGGTGAACGACCTTGGTCCGCAGGATGCGCGCCTCGCACTGCAATCTTGCGAGCGACTGCTATGGGGATTGTTCCCCGCGGTCTCCGGGCCGTGTGATAAGCAGGACTTTTCCTCGGCGTCGGAAGTTGAACCCGATGGGACGGCTTCGATTTACCTCTACGACATGGTCTACGACGGCGTCGGGCTGACGACAGTTGCCGTAGAGCGCATTCATGAGTTGATCGACAAGGCGATCGAGCGTCTGGAGCAGTGTGGATGTGACACCGACACAGGTTGCTTTCGCTGCATCGCCCACCCTCTGTCGAATGAATCGGCGAGCAAGCAGGCGACGCTGCGAATGATGCAGCGAATTCAGGACGAACTCGCTGGTGACTGCACCATCACACACGAAGAAAACGAGCCTTCGCTGCACGACGCCCCGTCAACGCATCCATGTCCAGCATGTGAAACGCCTGTCCGCAAAGGCGACCGTTTTTGCAGCAATTGCGGTGAGAAACAGCCTGACTGATCCGGACGATCAGCAACGGTGACCGTTACAAACGGACGTTGTTCATAATCTCTTCCCCGTTGAAACCTCGTACGACAATGCGAACGATCACCAAAGCCGACCTCGAATCCCGGTACCCGACGCCGCTGATCTGCGGAGCACGCATCGCGAGGACCGGAGACAAATACCTCGGCCCCGAACGCCTCGGTGCAGACACCTGCCGAATGTTGGGCGAAGAACAGGTCGGATGGTTCGTGGGTCACATGCCGTCATTCGAACGGATGATTGAACACATTCAACAGGTCAATGCCGCCGGAACCGGCGGCAGGTGGGTCGTGGTGCCAGCGACCCGATTCTGGGCGGAGACGGCCCACCGTCTCTGGTTTGCAGACGCACACCAAAGCGGCTTCTCGTCTCCGGCGACCCTTTGGCATGACCGACTCGTCACCTTCTGCGTCCCGGAGCGACTGCGCGAACTGGATCAAGCGTTTCGGCAGCGAACTGCCGGTGTCGCCGGCATTATGCTGCTGGATCCCACTTGCATCGTGCATGAGGCCCGTTCGTTCAGTAACCAAGGTTTCCACGTCGCACATGATCGCCCCCAGCTGATCGCGAACTTCCGCTCGTCTTTGGCGGTCGGCAGGTGGGCGCCACCCCTGATCGTCATGTCCTGGCACCGCGCTGGCGCCGTCTCGACGGAACGGATCGTCCAAGCGTACTGCCTCGAGGCGTTTCACTTCATCGAAGGCTTGGGCCTCTGGTCGGGCCTCATGCCAAATAAAAATGAAAAATACCGTGCTCTTCCGGACGCTCCACACCACTGCACGTTAGCTACCAACAAAGACGCCCAGTGGGATATTGAACACGATCCGGTCAGTGCCGCGGTTCGCCGGGAGCAGGCCGACGTGGTCCCAAATCTCGCCCAGCCTGCGTGAACCAATGCACGGTTCATCAACAACTTCCTCAACGCCCTCGTTCCTTCCAGGGAAACAGGGAGGGCGAGGGAACATCCAAAAGCTGCAGTTATTCACGAACCGTCCAGAACAGAGGAAACTTTCGATCCCGATGAATCAGAACGACACCAAACGACATCAAATCCTGAAGTGGTTCTACGACCGCAACGCGAACGCCACGAGCCAACGTGGTAAGAAAGGCGCTGCGGTCAAAATCAGCGATGTGAAGAAAGGGCTGAAGGAGGCGTATGCGATGAAGCCGGCCGACGTCATGTCCAATCTTACCTACCTGATCGACAAAGGCTGGATCAACCAAACGGATATTGAAAGATCGGTCCAGACCAGCAAAGGGACCACTTTTCCTTCAACGGCCACTTGGTACCAGATCTCGTCCGCCGGCATCGACAAGATCGAAGGCGAATCCGACTTTCAGGCGAACCACCGCTACGCGGGGATCAACATCAACGCAACCGGCCAGAACATCGTGACGCTCGGTGATGGAAACGTCATCCACGCCGACAACGAGACGCTGGACCGAGAACTCGCCAGTCTGAAGCACCAAATCGCCGGTTCTACGAAGCTCGACGACGCCGAAAAGCTCGACGCCTCGGTCGACATCGAGACGCTTCGCGACCAGTTGGTGAAAGCCAAACCAGACGAGACCGTCGTCCAGCACCTATGGAGCAGGATTCAGCAAGTTGCCACGATGAACGGCTTCACCGAGGCAGTAACCAAGCTCGCGCCGCTGATCGGCGGGTTGGTCGGGTGATCTTTCCGAATATCCGGAATTGGCCGATTTTCCAGTCACCTCAACTCCGCCGCTTCCATCAACTAGAATGACGCCCTTCGCAATGCACAGAGAACGGAGCCGGGGCAAGGAGTCCGGAATCGCCTCTGAATTGCATTCATACCGCCAGAAAATTGGTCTCGATGCCCGTCGGCCCGAAAGAATCGGTTATGCCTCAAATCGCTCCGGAAGATCTGGGCTCCGTGACCCAATGGCACTTTGCCATCGGCGGACTGGAAACCGCCGGCGAAGTCCTGGAGATGGCGTCCGCCATTCGGATCCAACGTTTAAGGTCGTTCCCCACACAAGCGGAACTCTCGGCCCGTTTAAACAACCCGTTCGTCGCCGGGATCATCGGACACTACGGCGATGGCTTAATCGGGCATCAGCTCATCATCGACGCGAAAGGTTTTCAAGACTTCGAGTACATTTGCGACGCAGTTCGGGCGATTCTGGCAGGGCTGCGGGTGCGCACGCGGTCCGAGCTATTCAGCCCTGCTGTCTGCAACCGCCCCTGGGATCGGCTCGATGATGGGGGACAGCCGCCGTGCATCGCCTGTCGGTTCGAGCCGCACGTCTATTCCCTGGAACTGCACGAACCGACACAGATCACCGCCGTCGACCTCGACTGGGTCAAGTACAATCTCTCCAAAGTATTGGAACTAAATAACCAGACCCGTTTTAACATCGCCCTCGATGCGCTCTGCTCCTATCTGCACACCGAGCGAGATCGCATGAAAGCAGCCCAGCTGTGGGTCGGCATCGAAGCCATCTTTGAGGTCCAGTACGAAATCAGCTATCGTTTGCCGCTGCTCGCGGCCCTGATTCTGGAACCCCGCGGCGAACGTTGCAAAACGCTGCGCCAGCACGTCAAGAAGCTCTACAGCCAACGGTCGAAGGCGATTCACGGCCAAGAGTTCAAAGATCCCGCGACCCACGTGCGGGAGGTTCGCGAGCTGCTGGCACGGTTGCTGGAGACCATCATCGAGGATGGGCACATGCCGACAAAGCAGGAGTTCGACGACCTCGTCTTGATGCCCGACGACCGCGACAGGTCACGTTCCGGACCAGCGAAACCGGAATGACCGGACGATTCGGCGCCAGCACCGTTAACACAGCACATCACACCGAAAACCAGTTCAAGCCTCCGCCACATGGCCAACCACAGCGAAATCGTCTCGTTTATCTGGAGTGTCGCCGACCTGATCCGCGACTCCTTCAAACGCGGTCACTACCAGGACGTCATCCTGCCGCTGACGGTCCTGCGACGCATCGACCTGGTGCTCGCGCCCACCAAACCC
The DNA here is from genome assembly GCA_040880645.1 of Minisyncoccota bacterium. Lineage (GTDB taxonomy): Bacteria > Patescibacteriota > Minisyncoccia > Phycocordibacterales > CSBR16-193 > JBBDHZ01. The sequence continues at coordinate 7,622 of JBBDHZ010000180.1, read as the reverse complement.
AAAGTGCTGAAGACCTACAACAAGTACAAGGACAAACTCGACAACCTCACTCCGCAACTCTGCCGGGCCTCCGGGTACTCCTTTTACAATACGTCCAAGTACGACTTCGAGACGCTGCTCGACGAACCGCAACAGCTAGCGACGAACCTGAGGGCCTACATCAATGGCTTCTCGAAAAACATGCGGGACGTGATCGAGAAGTTTGAGTTCGAAAGCACGATCAACCGACTCGAATCGGCCAACCTCCTTTTCCGCGTCATGCAGCGATTTGCCGACAAGACAAAGGCTGACCTCAGCCCCGACGCGATCAGCAACCACGAGATGGGCTACGTCTTCGAAGAGCTGATCCGCAAGTTCAACGAAGCGCTCGACGAAAATCCGGGGGAACACTTCACGCCGCGCGAAGTGGTTCGTCTGATGGCGTCTCTGTTGACCTTTCATGATCGCGACGCGCTGCAGGAAGGCAATGTCATCCGCACCGTCTACGATCCCTGCTGCGGCTCGGGCGGCATGCTGACGATCGGCAAAGAACAGATCCAGAGCATCAATCCGGAGGCCGACGTGCATCTGTTCGGCCAGGAGGTCAATCCGCAGACGTTCGCGATGTGCAAGTCCGACCTTTACATGAAAAGCGTCGACGGGCGCGACGCCGACAATATCGCCTTCGGCAGCGTCCTCTCCAACGACGGTCATGCCGACCGGACGTTCGACTACCTGCTCGCCAATCCACCGTACGGCAAAGACTGGAATCTGGACCAGGACGAGGTTCGCAAGGAGGCGGCTCGAGCCAGCAAGAACCGATTCGTCGCCGGATTGCCGCGGATCAGCGACGGACAATTGCTCTTCTTGCAGCACATGCTCGGTCGCATGCATCACCCAGACGAAGGTGTCAGCCGCGTCAGCATCATCATGAACGGTTCGCCGCTCTTCACCGGCGACGCCAAATCGGGCGAAAGCGAAATCCGCCGCTGGATCCTGGAGAACGACTACCTCGAAGCACTCATTGCGCTCCCGCAACAACTCTTCTACAACACCGGCATCAGCACGTACGTCTGGGTGCTGGGCAACAAAAAGGAGCCGGACCGCGCCGGCAAGGTGCTGCTGATCGACGCCTCCGAAGCGTGGTTACTACGTCAAAAGAGCCTCGGTGCTAAACGCCGTGATATTCCCGACGGCGTCGAGCGCAGCGAAAACTACCTACCGTACATCCTGAAAGCATTCGAGGATTTCCAAGAGCAAACGATCGAGATAGCATCTTCTTCGCTCGCCCCGTCGGGGAGAGGGGCCGGGAGTGAGGGGTCAGAGCCGAAAAAGATCCGCAGCAAAGTCTCTCCCACCACCGCGTTCGGTTTTCGCAAGGTTACGGTTGAACGTCCGCTGCGTCTAAACTTCGAAGCCAGCCCGGAGCGGATCGAACGCATCCAATCGGCGCGAGCGTTTCAAAACCTTGCCAACAGCCGCAAGAAAGATCCCAAAGAGCGTCAAGCTGAAATTGAAGCGGGCGAAGCTACGCAGGCATCGATCCTGGACGCCCTCGCGTCGCTTCCGGGAAAACGCTCCACCGACCGCGCGGCGTTCACGAAATTGGTCGAAAAGAAACTCAAGGAGGCCCGTATCAAAGTCGCCGCGTCGGTTCGCAAGGCGATCCTGGATGCCCTCTCCGAACGTGCCCCCGACGCCCCGATCTGCACCGACAAGGACGGCCAGCCGGAAGCCGACACCAGCCTGCGAGACACCGAAAGCGTGCCGCTGGATTACCTGGACGACGAAGGCGTTCCACCGGAACGGAAGGTCAGCGAATTTTTCGAGCGTGAAGTGAAACCGCACGTTCCGGATGCCTGGATCAACGAAAGTATTCGCGACGAGAAAGACGACGAAGTTGGACTGGTCGGTTACGAAATCAACTTCAACCGGTACTTCTACGAATACCAGCCGCCGCGACCGTTGGAGGACATTGAAGCCGACATCAAGGCCGTCGAGCAAGACGTGCTCCAGTTGCTGAGAGAGGTAGCCGGTTGAGCAAGAAAAATCCCAACGCGAAGCGTGAGCGACGGACATCTACTGAGCTAACCTCCACGCGGTCCAAAACGCCGGCGGTCAGTGCAAGTCTCTTGACCGATGTGCGTGAATTGATCCAACAGACACGGGCCGCCACGGCCCGCGCCGTCAATTCGTCGTTGGTCATGTTGTACTGGGAAATCGGCGAGCGAGTCCGCCGCGAAGTCTTGCGGGAACAGCGGGCTGAATACGGCCAAGAGATTGTGCCGACACTGTCGGCACAATTGTCCGCCGAATACGGCCGTGGTTTTGGGAAGCGCAACCTATTCCGCATGATTCAGTTTGCTGAACAATTTCCGGACCGAGCAATTGTGTCGGCGCTGTCGAAACAATTAGGCTGGAGCCATTTGGTCGAGATCATCGCTTTGGAAGATGATCTGAAACGCGAATTTTACGCCGAAATGTGCCGCGTCGAAGGGTGGAGCGTCCGCACGTTGCGAGAAAAGATCAGCGGCATGTTGTTCGAACGCACGGCCCTGTCCAAAAAGCCTGCCGAACTCGCTCGTCAAGAACTCGCTAACCTGCGTGAATCGGACCGGTTGTCGCCTGACCTCGTCTTTCGCGATCCGTACTTCCTGGACTTTCTCGGACTCAAGGACACCTACAGCGAACGGGATCTCGAAGCGGCGATCTTGCGCGAGATGGAATCGTTCTTGTTGGAATTGGGAAACGGCTTTACCTTCGTCGCCCGACAGAAGCGGATTGTGATCGACGCCGAGGATTTTTATCTCGACTTGTTGTTTTATCATCGCAAGCTACGGCGTCTGGTTGCGATCGACTTGAAGCTGGACAAATTCAAAGCGGCTTACAAAGGCCAAATGGAGTTGTACCTGCGATGGCTCGAAAAACATGACATGCAACCGGGAGAAGAATCGCCGCTCGGATTGATTTTGTGCGAACACGCCGGGCAGGAGCAGATTGAATTGCTGCAACTGGACGATACCACCATTCGGGTTGCCAGTTATCTAACCGAATTGCCGCCCAAAGTCCTATTGCAAGATAAGCTGCGAGCGGCGACCGAACTCGCTCGCCAGCGTTTGCAGGAAGACAAGCAATGACATTCCAACTAAACGCGCAGGACCAACAAAGGCCAGGCATCGTCCTCGGCATCCCAACGCGAAAGCGTGAGCGAGAGACGATCTTTCATCGCATCACCGCCCCTCGCTCACGCATCAGGGCGAAGTTTGCTCCGTCGAGCTCATGGGAAGCAATCGAAGCCGATCTCCAAGCGGTCGAGCGAGGCATGTTAAAATTGGTGCAGGAGGTGGCAGGCTGATGGAAGCAATACTCGACGCGACCGCAGTGCGCCGGTGGAAGACCTACGCTGAGTACACCGAGAACACCAAATCGGGAACTGGATGGCTGTCGCGGTTGCCCCGTCACTGGTCACCAATACAACTGAAATACGTTGCGAGACTTGAGTATGGGGACGCCCTGAAGGCCGAGGATCGCGAGGCTGGGGACGTTCCGGTATACGGATCCAACGGAATTGTCGGTTCACACGTTGCAGGGAATATCCGGGGGCCCGCGTTAATCGTCGGCAGAAAGGGCTCGTACGGAAAGATCAACTATTCAGAGGGCGATGCGTTTGCGATCGACACAACGTACTACATCAATTCGCAGTGCACACGTGCTGATCTACGCTGGCTAAGCTACGCCTTGCCCCTACTTGGACTCGACGAAGATTCACAAGATGCGGCAGTGCCGGGACTGAGCCGCGAGTTTGCATACGCGCAGTGGTTACCAGATGTTCCTCTTCCGGAGCAACGGGCGATTGCGGCGTTTTTGGACCGGGAGACGGCGCGGATCGACGCGCTGATCGGGCACAAGCAGCGGCTGATCGACCTACTCGAGGAGAAACGCCAAGCCGTCATCTCCCACGCCGTCACCAAAGGACTCGATCCGAATGTGAAAATGAAGGATTCGAAGACCGACTTTATCGGGGAAATTCCGGAGCACTGGATTTTAACGAATCTGGTCCGTTTTACGGTTTCGCGGTGCGATGGCCCATTTGGGTCCGGCTTAAAGTCGAGCCATTACGCCGAAGAAGGCGTCCGCGTCGTACGATTGCAAAACATTGGCGACGCGACATTCAAGGACGGAGGCGGGGTATTTGTTTCTAAGGAATACTACAGCACACTGGGAGATCACGGCGTTCGCAGCGGAGACCTACTCATTGCTGGTTTAGGTGATGAGGCGCACCCTGTTGGACGTGCGTGTGTCGCACCTCAGGGAATTGAGCCTGCAATGGTTAAGGCTGATTGTTTTCGATTTCGCCTTAGCCCAGAGCGTTTGCTGCCAGACTACGCGGCTTGCTTTTTAACTGCGACGGCGAGAGTCGCCAATGGTTACAACGCAACAGGATCAACTCGGCTCCGAATGAATCTTACGACAACCGCTGAACGCCCCATTGCAATTCCTCCTATTGCTGAACAACGGCGGATTCTTGCCGCGGTTAACGATCAGACCTCAGCAATCCGAAATGCTGTGCCCGCTATCGAAAGAAGCATTGAGCGCCTTCGAGAGTACCGCACTGCCCTGATCTCGGCCGCGGTCACCGGCCAAATCGACGTCCGTGACGAGGTGCAGCTCGATGACTAAGGCGATTTCGGAACAAGCCCTCGAAGATGTCATGGTCGCGGAACTGGTCAAGGCTGGTTACCACCAGCGGCAACCCTCGGCCTACGACAAGGCGCTCTGCCTCGACGCGGGTCCGCTGATCGATTTCATCCAGGCGACGCAGCCCCGGGAGTGGGACAAGTTCGCCAAGCAACACGGTGAGTCGGCACGGTCCGCGTTTCTAAAACGCGTCGCCCAAGCGGTCGAATCGGACGGCGTCATCACCGTTCTGCGACAAGCGGTAAAGGCCAACGGCTGCAAATTCCGTCTGGCCTTCTTCCAACCCGAAACGTCCCGGAATCCGGAATCGGAAAAGCTGTACCAGGCGAATCAGTTCTCGGTGATCCGCCAGCTCCGTTACAGCGAGAAGTCGGACCACAGCCTGGATGTCGTCCTGTTCCTTAACGGCCTGCCACTGTTTACAGTCGAGCTGAAAAACCCGCTCAACGGCCAAGACGTCCGCGACGCAATCACCCAGTACAAAAAGACGCGCGACCCCCGCGAACCGCTCTTCCTGCACGGCCGCTGCGTCGCCCATTTCGCCGTCGACCCGTTCCTGGTCTACATGACCACGCAGCTGAAGGGCAAAGAGACCTTTTTCCTGCCTTTCAACATCGGCGTCGGCGAAGGCAAGAACAAAGGGGCCGGTAACCCGCCGCCGAAACTGGGCGACGGGTTCTCGACTTCCTACCTCTGGAAGGAAATCTGGACGAAAGATCGCATCTTGGAGCTGATGCAGTACTTCATTCAGGACGTCCGCGAACGGGACGAGCACGGCAAGCTGAAACGCAGCGTGATTTTCCCCCGCTACCATCAGCTGAGTGCCGTCCGCTCGCTGGTCGCCGACGCCCGCGAAAAGGGACCGGGCGAAAATTACCTGATCCAGCACAGCGCCGGCTCCGGCAAGTCCAATTCGATCGGCTGGCTCGCTCACCGGCTCGCCTCGCTCCACGGAGCCGACGACTGCCGCGTCTTCGATTCGGTGATCGTCGTCACCGACCGCGTCGCCCTCGACCGGCAGCTCAGCCGCACGGTCAGCTCATTCGAGCAAACCGCCGGATTGGTGGTGCATGTCGACAGCGGACGTGAACTCATGGACGGGCTGGAATCGGGCAAGCAGATCATCATCACCACGCTGCAAAAATTTCCCGTGGTCCTGGAACATGTCCGCAAGATGGAGGATGAGTGGCGCAAACAGCAGAACAACGCCGGCGGTGACGCCGGTGATCCCAACCCGACGCGTGAGCGAGGCGCCGACCCAGCGGAAATGCCCAAGTTCTACAAGCCCGACGGCCACCGATTCGCGCTCGTTCTGGACGAAGCCCACTCATCACAGGGCGGGGAGGCCAGCAAGGAGATGAAGCGGACACTCCGCGACGAGGACGACGATGACACCCTCTCGCCGGCCGAAATGGCGGCGGCCGATCAAAAGACGCGCGGCAGACTGCCACACGTCAGCACCTTCGCCTTCACCGCGACCCCCAAGCATCAAACGCTGAACCTGTTCGGGCGAGAGAACGAAGCCCCAGCCCCGGGCGAGCCTCGATATCGCCCCTTCGACCTGTACAGCATGCGGCAGGCGATCGAGGAAGGGTTCATTCTGGACGTCCTGAAAAACTACGTCTCCTACCACACGATCTGGACGCTCAGCAAAAAGATCAAAGAAGACCCCAGTTACGACCCCAACAAGGCCAGCAAGCTGCTGACCCGCTTCGTTGCGGAGGATCCCAAGACGATCCGCGAAAAAGTCGCGATCATCTGCGAGCACCTCGATTCGACCGTCCTCGACGCCGTCAACGGACGCGGCCGCGCCATGCTGGTCACCAGCTCACGACAAAGCGCGGTGACGTTTAGGCTCGAAGTCGACAAGTACCTGGCCGAGCAGGGGCTGAAATGGAAAGCCATCGTCGCCTTCTCCGGCACCGTCACCGACGAGGAATCCGGAAAGGAATACACCGAAACGAACATGAACGGTTTTCCGGACGCTCAGACCGCATCAAAATTCGACACCGAACCGTACCGCTTGCTGATTGTTGCCAACAAATTCCAAACCGGCTTCGACCAGCCGCTCCTGCACACGATGTACGTCGACAAGACGCTTTCGGGCGTCGCGGCCGTGCAAACGCTTTCGCGGCTGAACCGCACGATGAAGGGCAAGGACGAGACCTGCGTGGTCGACTTCGTCAGCGGCAACCCCGACCGCGTCAAAGAAGCCTTCAGCCGTTACTACGGCGAAACCAGCCTGAAAGAGGGCACCGACCCCAACGACCTGTACAAAATCGAAGGCAAGCTAAAACGCCACGGCTTCTTCTTTCCCGACGACGTCGAAGCATTCAATCGAGCTTTTTACGTCTCTCGGCCCAGCCAAGACAAAATCTACGCGGTACTGAAACCGATCGTCGAGCGCGTCGAATCGGCAACGGAAGCTGAGCAGAAGCAATTCCGCAGCAACCTCAGCCGATTCGTCGACCTCTACGCCTTCCTCGGCCAGATCATCTCCTTCAGCGATGTTGAGCTCGAGCAGCTCTTCCAATTCTGCCGCTATCTGCTCCGCATCGTTCCGGTCCCGAAGGAAGACCAGCCCCGCGAACTCAAACGGTACGTCGAAGTCGACACGATCAAGTTGCGCAAGCAACGCGTCGATCTCCTTCCTGAAACGGACAAGGGAACCCTGGAAGTCCACGAACCCGGTTCAGACGGAGAGCCCCCGCAGCCACCCCAGCCGGAGCCACTCTCGGAAATCCTCAAACGCCTGAACGAACGCTTCGGCACCGACATTACCGGCCCGGCAGCGGAAGAGTTCCTCGAAAGCCTCGAGACCAAGCTCGACGACGACCGAGGCTTGGCGGCAAGTTTCGCCGTCAACACCGCCGAGAACGCGAGGTTGACGTTCGACAACAAAGTCCGCGACCACGTCCAAGACATGATCGACACCAACTTCAAAT
>JBBDHZ010000179.1:6702-20812 GCA_040880645.1 Minisyncoccota bacterium | reverse complement strand
CCCCCCCCCCCCCCCCCCAGGCTCAATTCAACCCACAGATTCTTCCGAAGAGCCATTTTTTTAAGAGCCTGAGGTAACACTGTGAAAACAACCTGTCGCGCCTGTGGGGCGAGTCGCCTAGAGCCGGTGCTGTCCTTGGGACAAATGCCGCTCGCCAATCGGCTGCTAACCGCTGAGCAGTTGGACCAGCCGGAGCCAACTTTCCCGCTCGAACTCGTCTTCTGTCCCGATTGCACGCTCGTGCAAATCACTGAGACCGTGCCGCCGGAAGATCTCTTCAGCGAATATGCCTACTTTTCCTCCTACTCCGACACAATGCTGCAACACGCGCGGGAGTTGGTTGAGCAGATCGTGCCTGATCGGCGCCTGGGCCGCGACAGCTTGGCGGTGGAGATCGCCAGCAACGATGGCTATCTCTTGCAGTTCTATCAACAGCTCGGCGTTCCCGTGCTGGGGATCGAGCCAGCGCGTAACATCGCCGAAGTCGCCGAGCAACGTGGCGTGCGGACGGTATGCGAGTTCTTCGGTCTACAGATCGCTGAGCAATTGGCCCAACGCGGCGAACGGGCAGACGTGATGCATGCACACAACGTCCTGGCCCACGTGCCGGACCTCAACGGGGTTGTCGCCGGCATCCAGCGACTGCTGAAGGACGATGGCCGAGCCATACTCGAAGTGCCGTACGTCAAAGATCTCGTGGACCACGTTGAGTTTGATACGATCTACCACGAGCACCTCTGCTACTTCTCACTCACGGCGCTCGACCGCTTGTTCCAGCGACAGGGCTTGCGGATCGTTGATGCGGCACGCGTGCCAATCCACGGCGGCTCGCTGCGTATCATCGCCGGCCCGGCTGAACATTGTGGTGAACCGGCCGAATCGGTCACTCGGCTGCTGGATGAGGAATGCCGCTGGGGCGTCGATCGTTTGGAGTTTTATCTGGGACTAAGAACCACCGTCGAGCGATTGCGAACCGAACTTTTGGCATTGCTCCAGCGGCTCAAGTCCGAACATCGGCGGATCGCGGCGTATGGAGCGTCGGCGAAGGGGAGCACGCTGCTGAACTATTTTGGACTCGGTAGGGAAACGTTGGACTACGTCGTCGACCGCAGTCCAGTCAAACAAGGCCGCTACACGCCCGGCACACATCTGAGAATTCACCAGCCGGAGAAATTGGTCGATGACCGCCCGGATTACGTGTTGCTATTGACGTGGAATTTTTCCCAAGAGATTTTGCGGCAGCAGTCCGTATACCGCGAACGCGGCGGAAAGTTTATTGTGCCGATCCCCGAGATACGCGTCGCGTAGGACTCGATGTCTGTGGGTCAGCCAGTGTAACGCTGTGGATGGGATTAGACGAGGTTGCACGAGAAGGTTTCATGATTTTTCAACCGACCAAGCTCGAAGGCGTCTACGTGATCGAGACGGAGCGACTCGAAGATGATCGCGGTTTCTTTGGACGGACATGGTGCCAGCAAGAGTTCGCCGCCCGTGGTTTGAATTCGCAGGTGAACCAGGCGAGCATTTCGTTTAACAAGCGTCGTGGTACCTTGCGCGGTCTCCACTATCAGGAGGCACCGCACGGTGAGATCAAGCTCGTACGCGTGACTCGCGGCGCGATCTTCGATGTCGTCGTTGATTTGCGACCAGAATCGCCAACCTTCAAACAGTGGACTGCCGTGGAACTCGATCAGGACAATCGGCTCAGCCTTTACATCCCGGACGGCTTCGCTCATGGGTTCGAGACGTTGAGTGACAATGCTGAAGTGCTGTACCAGATCTCAACCCCCTACGTCGCTTCGTCGGTGCGAGGCGTTCGGTGGAACGACCCGGCCTTTGGAATTCAATGGCCGATTGACGTTAGTGTCATGGCACCACGGGACCGCGACTACGCGGATTGCAACCTATGAAATGTGTGTTGGTGACCGGTGCCCGAGGCTTTCTCGGTGCCCATTGCTTGCCGCTCTTGTTGGAACGCGGCTACGAAGTGCATCCGGTGTCGTCGCAGCGCGTCGCGACTACGAACGCGGTACGCTGGCATCAGGCGGACCTCTTGCAGTCGCGCGAAGCCCATCGGGTCTCCTCCGAGGTGCGACCGAGTCACTTATTGCACCTGGCTTGGGAGACGACGCCTGCGAAGTATTGGACCTCCCCGACGAACGTGCAATGGCTGGAAGCGAGCCTCGAATTGTTACGTGCGTTCTACGAGACGGGAGGCAATCGCGTGGTGAGCGCGGGGACTTGTGCTGAGTACGACTGGCAATACGGTTTTTGCCGCGAACACATCACCCCACTGCAGCCACGGTCGTTATACGGAATTTGCGAAGTGGCTTTGTCACAAGTGATCGAGTCCTGGGCGGTGGAGGTCGGCTTGAGCGCCGCTTGGGCACGCGTCTTTTTCCTGTATGGGCCGGGATCGCATCCGTCGCGATTCCCCGGTCCGGTGATTTCGGCGCTGCTCCGTGGACTTCCCACCGAGTGCTCGCACGGCCGGCAAGTTCGCGATTATCTCTACGTGACCGATGCGGCGCAAGCGCTAACATCGTTATTGGACAGCGACGCGCGCGGGCCGGTCAACGTCGGTTCCGGCCAGCCGCTTGCGATTCGCGAAATGGTCGAAGGCATAACGAAGCAAACAGGCGACCGGGAACACGTTCGCTGGGGGGCGTGCCGACCGCCGCCGACGATCCGCCGTTCGTCGCGGCGGACACAACGCGGCTGCGAAACGAAGTCGGGTGGCAACCCCTGATCGATCTCACAACCGGCCTGCGAAAAACAATTATATCATGCGGCCTAAACCTGACGTAGACATCTTCCTGTCCATCACTTAAGTGCATGAGGCAGCTGAGAGTCTTGTAACACTCTACAGCTGGTTTCCCAAGAGACACGCGGTTGGCAACCAGGAGGCGAAGATAGGCGGATGTCCGCGAATGAAGACACGCTACGCCGCGACCGAAGGTTTCGAGTCACGAATTGACAAACCTACTTCGCGGTAAGTGAAATCCTGCCGCCCCCGTGAGTGTATGAAACTCGGCCCAGTCTCTAACCAAGGCTAACACCCTAACCCATAATGGAGTTCCCATGCAGTTGACGATCGACACCGAACAAGCCCGCGTCACGATCCTCGACAACGGCCTGTCCCGCGATTTGCCATTGTATTCCAAGCCAGCATATGAAATCCTGTCGCAACTTTGGACGAAGGTTGGCTGGAACGAGAAGAACGTCTATACGTACTCATGGTTTGGCCGGCCCATCATTCAGCTTCCGCAAGACATGGTCCGCACCCAGGAAGTAATCTATCGCTTGCGACCGGACGTGATTGTCGAGACCGGCGTCGCCCATGGCGGGTCGCTCGTGTTCTATGCCAGTCTATTTAAGGCGATGGGCCACGGACGCGTCATTGGTGTGGACATTGAAATTCGCAGCCACAACCGACAGGCTATTGAGGAACATGAACTCAGTCCCATGATCACGCTCGTGGAAGGGGATTCCGTCAGCCCGGCCATGCTCGAAGAAGTCAAGTCACAAATCCAGCCTGGTGAGTCTGTGATGGTAGTGTTGGATTCGTGTCACACCAAGGCTCATGTGGCGGCTGAGCTAAATGCCTACCACGGACTGGTGACCCCCGGGTCGTATATCGTGGCGACGGACGGAATCATGAAGGACGTGTTTGACACGCCCCGCGGTACGGCAAGTTGGCGCGACGACCACCCGACGGCCGCCGCGCTAGAGTTTGCGGCAGAACATCCCGAGTTCGATTTGGGCACACCGTCCTGGCCGTTCAATGAAAGTGAACTGACCGAAGACGTCACACACTGGCCCGGCGGTTGGCTACGTCGGCGTTAGCCAAGACGCCTCGACGGGTCATTCGACGTTAATGAGTCCGGTCCGAGAGGTTCTCCAGGCTGCCCAACGAGTGCATGCTCTTGACGAACACAAAGAATTCACAATGTGATGTACTGTCGCATTGATCTTTGTCATAAGGAAACTGGTTTTGGAATGCGTTTGTGGGTCTGCCAGCCGATGATGTTGTTCTCGATCCACGTAAACTGCCGATGTCGTACATGCGGCACCGCACCCGAACGATTATCGTTCGAAGAATAGATGATGACAAAGTGCCTCGCTGAACGAAACAAGCTCATTGGTCGATTCTTTCACCGCTTCAATGTGCCGACGGCCACGACGATTCAGTCAAGGTCGGCTGAGGGGACGCCCCGCAGTCCACCGCATCATCGGTTTCGACATCTTGTTGTTCCGATGCCACATCGCGCACGCAGGAAAGCATTTGCTCGACGTTCCTGGACCACGAATAATTATGCTGCACGAACATCCGACCTTCGCGGCCCATGTCGCGTTGGATTACGCTGTTGTTCGTTCGAAGTGTGCGTGGATGCTTGAATCGACCGCAGGCACAAAGCTTGATTGGTCCGCCCCGACTTCCATTTGCTCGACGTCACCGTTCTCGATGCTGCCAAGAGCCATCGCGAAAACTGTTTCCAAACGGGCCGCCGACTTGCTCCAGTAGAACATCCGCACTCGTTCGCGGCCGGCAGCAATGAGTTGCTTGGCAAGCGTCTCCTCGCGAATGATCCTTTCCATGGCTTTCGCCAGCGCGGCACTGTCGTTGGTCGCAGCCGCCAGGCCGCAGCCGCCGACGATTTCCAACAACGTCGGCGCCTCGGAAGTGACGACCGGACAACTGCAAGCCATCGCCTCGACGGCGGGTAGACCGAACCCCTCGTATTGAGACGGAAAGGCGTATACGTCCGCCGCGCGGTAGAGTTGAGCAAGCTGTGCGTCGCTGATATTTCGAAAGCGGATGATTGCATCGTTCAAATCGTAGTCTTGAATGAGCTTCTTCGCGGGACCGTCAAAATCGCCAACGTAAAGCAGTTTTGCGTTCTTGATTCTCCCTCGCAACTCGCGCAACGCCCGGATCAGACATGAAATGTTCTTGCGCGGTTGTGAACTTGCCACGGACAAGACATAAATGGCAGCTTGATTCAGCCCGAGCGTTTCGCGTGCCTCCGCCTTATCTCCGGACGTAAACGTCTGTTCGTCAAACCCATCGTAAATGACCGACACTTCGTCCGGGCGCTTCTTGAGCCATCGTACGACTTCTTCGCGAATCGTCGCCGCACCCGTTACTATATGGTCCGCGCGGTAAACGCCACCACGTTTAAAACACACTCCTAAGAAATGTATCAAATACGTTTGCCAGGTTTTCCGAAATGGAATTGCGCGAAGCGGCATCATGCTGGCCAGATCCTGTACGAGAACAATCACTTTCGCCTGGCGAGGAATGGCACGTGCAATGAATGCGTTTGCATGATCGTCGATGAAATAAGCCGGCCGCCCACGGAATTTGGACCAACAGCGAAAGGCCACGAACGGGTAGGCGATATACCTCAGCAAGAATTCGGCTAGCAATCGTGGCCGAACCCACTCGAACCACTTCGGTGCCCGAAGCGGCACGTCGAGTACGGCAATCCGCCGCTGACGCAGTCCGCGGAGGAGGTTAGTTGAAACGACATCCATGGAATGACATCTGTACCCCGCCAATCCGGAAAAGACGATGACCTTCAGCCGTTGATGCCGGTCCTTGGAACGATGCTTATCCTGTTCGTTCATGACAACGTACATTCATTTCGTTGCTGGGTGCTGGCGACGAAAAACATCGTCTCCAGCGTACGGAAACGGAAGTCTACCATCCATTCATACGAGAGCCGGTTTTGATTGATCGGCCACCGGCCCGGCAACTTCTTGTGGATCGCGACCTTCAACGAAGACTTCGTGCCAATAATGTAACCCGAGCGCCGTCCAGAGCATGAAGTAGTGCCAGCGAAGCTTCGGCGTTGGGCGATGGTCGAGAATGCCTTGGATAAACTTCCGATCGAAAATCTCGCGCGTGCTCGAATCGTTCAGCAAAAGGACTTGCCGGGCCACGTCGCGTAAGTCTTTTTTGAACTGGCAGTACGGATTGAAGCTGAATCCCCACTTTTTCTTGGCGATTATTTTCTCGGGGAGCGTCGCTCTAAGCGCGTCCTTCATGATGGCTTTACAGCGTCTTCCCGGAAACTTATGCCGTAAGGGAATCCGCAGAGCTTGCTGAATAACTTCGCGATCTAAAAACGGCACACGGACCTCAAGCGAGTGTGCCATCGACACTCGATCTTCGTTGTGCAACAAATCGTCGACCATTTTCAGATTGAATTCGGCCCACAACGCTCCGTCGACCAAACCTGATGGTCCAGCGAAGAGCGGTCCGAGGACATCTTCCGTGCGGATACGGACTTGGCGGGCGAACAGCGGGTTGTAAACACGTTGGAACGCCTCGTCCTCATGATCCCAGGCGTTTCGCAGAATCTGGTAGCAACGGGCGTCATTGTGTAACCAGGCAATCAGTTCCAATCCTCGGCGCGTGTTCTCGAACGGCAGCCCGAGAGCCCGGTTGCCGCTGTGTGCCGAGGCTCGGACCGGCCCCGAAAGCAAATTACAGAGCCACGCTGGGTATACAGCCCGGAGCTTCTCTACGATGCGCAAGTGCCGATGAATGTCATAGCCGGCATACAATTCGTCTCCACCGAGGCCTGAAAGGGCCACCTTGACGTGCCGACTGGCCATCCGAGCAACGCAGAATCCTTGCAACGCGTTCACCTTTGGTTCTTCCACGTGATGAATCATTAATGGAAAATCTGCCAGTGGATTAAGTCCCAACGTCTCTTCCACGTGGCGAGTTTCAAACTGATTTGCAATGATCCGTGCGTCGCGCAATTCGTCCGTTGGCTCGCCAAACCCGAGCGAAAATGTATGCATCGGCTCGCTGGAATGCTGCGAAGCATAGGCGACAATCGCGCTGGAGTCCAAACCTCCCGATAGGAACGCCCCGACGGGAACGTCGCTGACCATTTGCCGCCCGACGGCCGAGCGCATGCTGGCTTCGAATCGCGCCGACCATTCCTGCGGGCTGGCCATTTCATCGATGTCGCGGTTCCAGTCCCAGTAGCGACGGACGTGAAGGTCGCCGTTTTCCAACACCATTAGGTGCCCAGGAGGCAGTTTCTTAACTCCCTTAAATAGCGTTCGAGGCGCAGGTATAAAACGTAAATTGAGGAGCAAGTGCGTGGCATCGGGATCGCGCTCGGCCGTCACCAACGGGTGCTTTAGGATGGCTTTGATCTCCGAACCGAATACCAGCGTGCGGCCGTTCCACCAATAGCAAAGCGGCTTGACACCCACTTGATCCCGCACCACCAGCAGCCGTTGCCTGCTTCTATCCCACAGTGCGAACGAGAACATGCCGTTCAGATGGGTCGCCAATTCATCGCCGTACTCTTCATACAGGTGTACGAGAACTTCCGTGTCAGTTCGAGTCCGAAATCGGTGTCCCTTTTCTTGCAACTCCGCGCGCAAGTCCAAAAAATTGTAAATCTCGCCGTTGTACACGACGACTACGTCTCCGCTTTCATTGAAGATTGGCTGATCGCCGTCTTCCAAATCGATAATGCTCAAACGCCGGTTACCGAGACTGACGAACTCGTCGATGTAAACCCCTTCAGCGTCAGGCCCGCGATGTTCGATGGCGCGCAGCATCGAGCGGAGGGTCCACTCGTCCTTCTCTCCGGAAAATCCGCAAATCCCGCACATCGCGAAAAACTCTCTAATTAGTTGTGTTGAGAAATATTTGAAGGGAATTCACTTCATTGAGCATATAGTATGCCGTTACTCGTCGGTCAATTGTTATTTTGCCCCCTGCGCATAAACTCGGACTTTAACTGTCGACAATGACGCCTGCGGCAAATACGATCCACACGACGCGCCGGGAAACGTCGCTTCGGCCGTGTACCTTGATGGCCACTGCGTGAGGGGATTCGCGGACTTGCCAGTCTGCTTGATGCCCAGAAAGCCGGCATGATAATCGGTTGAGGACACAGTCTGAATGCCTTCCGCTCTAAAACAACTTCGCAATTCCTCGCGGGAAATGTGGTATCGATACCGAACATCTTTGCCAATCAAACCAACATCGGCTCAGATCCGTCGCGCATGAGGTTCCAGCCGAGGTGTCAAACCGGATTCGTGGGCTACAGAACAAGCGGATGTTGGGTCAGGCCGCTCATCACGGGCCGAGGCAAACTCGGTTTCAAACAGCCTCATCATGTAATCGGTGACATCAATCTTTTCCGCCAACAGTCGACGGTGGCCTTCCGCCGCTGTGCGGCGGCAATCGTCCACGTTGGTTGCTATCTCGATGGCCTTCGCCAACGCGAGATCGAACTGTCGATCGGTGAAATTGAAGACCAATCCGTAGTTTGCTTCATCATCCGTATAGCCGCGCCCCGTTCGGGCGACGTAAATGGCGGGCGTGCCGAGAACCGCACATTCCGACGCCATCGTCGCGCTTTCACCCGCATAAAGCGACGCATAAGCCAGCATGTGATGTATCTGCTCAATCGATCCTTGGTAGACAGTGTGTTTGATCTCGTCGGGAACGTCTCCTTCCGAAGTGACGACGACCGGCATTTCAATTTCCAGCCTCTTGATTAGTAAGATCTTCTGCTCGGCGTTCAAGCCGCGCTCGTGCCGGTCGTGCGTCGCCCACCAGCCGACAAAACGCACAACGGCGAAAGGCGCGTTGGGATCGACTCCACATTGTCGTACGATTTCCGGATCCGGTGTAAACCGTTGCGGATGCAAATAGGCCAATTCGTGGTAACCGGGATAGGTCCAATGATTCCGGCCAACTTTGTCTTGATAGCATGTCGGTGTAATCACCTTGGTCGCCAGGGGGTAAACGAAACGGTTCGTCGTTTTGGCAAACTCGGTGTCATAAAACACATAGACGGGTCGGCGGAGAATCTTGCCGGCGACTGCGATCGTCGGTCCCATGATGCCGGTCAAGACATCTGGCCGAAACCGCCGCGCCAAGCGGACAAATGCCAGGGTTCGCGAAGCAAACTCCGCCGCCTGTTGGAGCGATCCTTTCGAACTATTGCTGATGCAGTGATAGGGAATCTGCAGTTTGTCGAGCAGATCCGTCGCGCCGTCCTTGCTCCGCGCGGTGACCAGGAACTCATGCCCCCGCTCTTGCATGCGGAAATAGAAGTTCTTGAAGAAGTGGACGTGTGCCGGGTGCAGGATGTCGATGGCGATTTTCATGGCATGGAACAGCGTTACGCGCCGCGTGGACTGTTTTGAGTATCTGAACGGGCCAATCAATTCCTTCGAGTAGCTCTCGGTTGTCAGCGACAGTTCTGAAATCAGAACGTTCCACTTATGCAAGCAGCGTGCCAGTAGCGTCTAGATTCTCCGTGATCGCAATTGGGAGGTGACCGCAATTCAAATCGCGTTGCACGATGTTTCACTTTCGCAACACCATGTTCACGAATGGCAACTCGGCCTGACGCATTCGCCCGAAGTTTCTGTTGTAGCTGCGTGCCTTGCGTGCCGCTCGCGTGATAGGACCACCAGTTGATTGCAGCCCAATTCGAACGTGCGATACTTCTCGATCCGCAAATCAAAATCGCGAGCGAGGATTTGAAAGCGTTTGCGATTGAACACACAAATATGGTCGTCCGCCGCCGATTGTGCAAAGAGCCCGAGCTTCGCCCCAATTCGATGCACCAGGTCGTTTCCAAACGGCGTGGGCGTGGTGATGATGACCTTGCCGTCCGGCTTCAGCAGACCGCAAGCCTGCTTGAACAGATGTTTCAGATTGTAAACGTGTTCGACCAGCGCAATCATGAGAATCCGGTCAAACTTGCCGTCGATGTCAAAGCAATCGTCATCAACGTCGGCGACGCGGAACTGATGCTCTGGAAATCGCTGTCGGTTGGCGACAACGACATTGGCACTGTGATCGATTCCGAAGTAGCTGCGGACGACAACGTCGGTCTCCGCGAGAATCTCGGCTGGCCCGCAGCCCATGTCGAGTACATCGCCTTCGATAAACGGTTTCACCTTGGCAAAGCGTTTTCTTCGCAGCCACGGACTGAATAAAGACATTGCCGTACCCTTTACAACGTTCCCATGTGGGCGGTTTCTAGTGGCAGGTGATGTCCTACCTCCTGTGGTCCGTAGAATTGCTGAACGAACTCGGCGATATTCTCCGGACACGTACCAAACGCCACGTTTCTGTGAATGCGCCGCCAAACCGTGTCGAACAAACGCTCCCATCGGCCTTGCTCTGACGGTGGAACTAGTCTGTTGGAGGCGCGTAACGTTGCGAAGTTAAAGCAAAGAGTGCGGAACAGGAAATCGACAACACGAAAGCTATAATCTTGCCGTAAAGCCTTTCGATTTCTGACTATTTCCAAGATGCTTCGGTACTTCCAGCGTGTCACGCGGTACGCCCACATGGCGCTAAAGTTGAGGTCGCTCTGCTGATAGACTTTGGGGAATAGTTCGATGCTCTTCAATATTGCGTCGGGATAAAGATTGAGCAGTTCAGGATCATTTGGATCAAGTATGTCATGCATTTGGTAACCGGAATACTCCGAAAAGAATCTTCTTGTCCGGCGCGCGTAAGCGGACTTGGGATCGCGTTCTTGTTCTCCGGGCGTCATAGGACGCACTTCCGAAATTCCATTCACCGTCATCGCAGTGCCAAGATTTAGGGCCGTCCTGATGAGAGGCGGCAGCGCGTAGCTCAGGAAGACGTCGGGCGCGGTCGAATGGAAAACGCGCCCCGTGCGCTCGCGCAGCGCGTCCAGCGCATCTCGCGAAACAGGCGAATGATAAAGGCGTGGCAGCCAGTTGTACCCAACGCCTCCCCAGCGCATGCTTTTTTTGGCTATCTGAATCAAATCCATTTCCGTGATCTGCACCTTTCCAGCCCTGACATAGCCAAAAGCTGGCTTACCTTCGCTCGGCCAGCGATAGGAATCCGGGGCCCAGAAGTACGCAGAAGCCGGGTGGCGCTCGATCACTTCAGCCATTGTTTGTAAAGCACCGGGAATAAATGCATCGTCGTCGCCAATGGCGATCACATAGCGACCTTTGGCTTGGTTCAGCGCGAACTCGAAATTGTCGCACATATTCAACCGCGCGCCCGTGTTGAAATACCGAATCCGAGGATCGGCAAACTCCTCGACCACTTGCCGTGTACCGTCCTGGCTATCGTTGTCACTTATGATAACTTCGTATGGGGAACTGCCAGGCTGCAGCGCCGTTTGTAGCGTGTACCTGAGACGGTGAGCGCGCTCGCGAGTTGGAATTAGTATGGAAAGTAACGGCTGACTAGATGTCATTGTCGGCTCCTGGGTTCAGAGTCTTATGTGGTTTATGTTCGCAACGATCGTGGCGGGTTCGACATCGGATTTGTCTATTTGGCTAATTCTCAGCACGGATCTTCTGGATCGTGGGCCCGGAGGGCGGGCCCACATTTGGGGCTCCCGAAATCCGAGTCTTCACGGCGGTCACGAATCGTACTCGCGCTATCGGTAGAGCGGCCCCGACTCCGATCCAAGTTGCAACCAGCGTGGCGGCAACGGCCGCAACGACCGTTGCTCCGCTGGTCGGTTGGGGGGTCAAGTACCGCCCCAACGCGGCGCACAGGGTGGCGATCGCGAAGGGGCATACGACGCTCTGCCAGTACCATCGGTACTTTTCGCTGTTAAGCAATCGAGCGTGCATAAAGTGTGGCGTGATCAGCAGTAGCGCTAAGTTGGCCACGAACCAACTTGTCGCGCCGCCAACAGGTCCGAAATTCATCGCCATCACCACGGTTAGCGGAATCATTGCGACAATCGCCAGCACGAGAGACCCTATCGTCAGTGACGTCCACCCATGCGCGAGTTGCAGGACGTGTGGGACGTGCAGCAGTGCGTTCAGAGCAGATCCGAGAACAAGAATCACCAGGACATTGCAGACTGTCTCGTTCGCAACCGTGTCGCCGGCCCAAAGCTGCAGCACGTCCTTGGCAAAAAAGACACCGGTCATACACGCCGGTAGCACCAACAGCGCCACGAGTTGCGAGCCGCTGTGAAAGACATCGACCAGGACGGAATGCCGTCCTTTGCCCGCCGCCAACTCGGTAAACCTGGGGAACAGTGCCGAGGAGATCGGGTTGACGAACCACACGACGCTGCTGGCGAGTGACGCCGCCACGCTGTATTGGCCAAACTCTGCCAGCGTCAAGATCTTGCTGAGCACCACCTTGTCCAACTGTGAAAACGCGATCCCGGCGATCGACACACCAGACATGCCGGCCACGAGCCCTTTGAGGCTGCCGAGCATCTGAAAGCTGAAACCTTCTCCGTCTCGCGCGGCCGGGAGATGCCGTTTTAGTTGCCAACGGCCGCCGGCGACCGCGACCAGGCTGATCAGGATTTGCCAGTAGAAAAAGGTGGCGGCTCCCCCGCCAAAGCTCATGACTATCAGGATACCGCCCAACAGACGAAGCGTGCTCACGGCAGCCAGCAAAATGCTACTGGTGACTTGGCGTTGCAGTCCCAGCAGGCCGCCGAGGTACAAGCGAAAGGGAATCGCCAGTGTAATCGCTAGGGTCATTGCAACAATGGAAGTCAGCAGCTCGTGCTGCGCCGTTGCGCGGGCATTGAGCCAGTATAGGGAGATCAGTGGAGACGCGGACAACAACACTACGGTCGCCAGCGCGACCATGCCCCAGCAGACGACCTCCAGACTGCGAAACATTTCGTTGACGCGGCGGTTTTCGCCGGTGCCGCTGAGCCGGGCGAGTTCGCAGTTAAGCGTATTACTCAGCCCTGCGTTGAAGAGAACGGAAATGTTCGACAGCACCAGGTAGACGCCGATCAGGCCGTAGCCCTCCAGCCCGACCAACTGAATCAGCCACGGGATGCCGGCGATCGTAATCAGCCCGACCCACACGTTGCCGGCAAAGTTGGCCAGTATGTTCTGTGTTACTTTGCTGCGAATGCGTTTCATTTTTCTCGTCGGACAAGTAGGTCGCGCGATGCCCAACTCCCTCTCCGTATCTGCCTGTGAACGTCGCGCGCTCATTGGCTGCTACGTTTCAGCCACGCGTGGGGCCAGTGGGTAATATTTTGCGTCAGGCTGCTTTCGTTGAACGGCCACTCCGGCTGTTCGATGACGAACTCGGGATGTGCCGCAACGAATTCTTTGGCTGCGGCTGCCGGATTGTTTTCTTGCCAATCCGCGTCTCCGCGGGGTGCGTCATGGACGTCGGCCATCAGGCCGTCGGTCGCCACGATGTAAGAACCTGGAGTCACGAGGCCTGCGTAGGCTTCTAATTCGGCGCGGACGTGATCCTTGGTGTGACAGGAGTCCAAGAACACCAAGACCTTATCGGTCGGCGCAATCAACGCCTCCACGCGGCGCACCGTTTCGTCAGACACCGAGTTGCCTTCGATCAAGGTGATAAGGCTGGCGAGATGATGGGCTTCGATCGCTTGGCGGTTATGCGGTCTGATTTCGATATCAATGCCAATCACACGACCCCGCTCCAGCACTTTGCAGAGACTGGCGTTGAAAACCAATGACCCGCCGTGGGCCACACCCGTTTCGATGATCACGTCCGGTTGAAGGCGGTAAATGACTTCCTGCGCGCGGAGCAGGTCTTCCGGTAGCTGGATGACCGGGCGTCCCATCCAGGCGAACGTGTAGGCGTACTTTTGGTCCCAGCCGACGCGCAACCACTGCTGCGAAATCAAGTCAAACGCCTCCTTCGAATAGAGCGGCAACTCACGCTCCGTCGAGCTATCCTTTTTTGTGAGACAATTGCGATCGGTGTCGATGATTAGTTGCATGCGTATTCGCCTAAATGAGCCATCACGTCGATCGGTGTAATTGCTCCGCGCAACTCTTTGACAGTTGCGGAAATCTCGGAAAAGTAATTTGGATTGAGCACCAGTGCGGTGTGCGTTTCCGATTCGGTTAGTCGCTCGGGGCCGCAAATCTCATGTCCCGTGCCTGGAAGGTAGCGACCTTGTTTCATTGGATTCACGTCCACGACGCGCGCAATCAATTCGCGACCGGGATCGATCAGTTGGGCAAACGTCACACCTTTCGCGCCGGCGCCCCACAAGACGACGGGACCGTCTTGGCGTAGCGTTCGCGTGAAGTCACGCAATGCCGCGATCCGGCGTGCTTCGGACTCCGTGTATGCTCTTGC
>JBBDHZ010000179.1:0-6692 GCA_040880645.1 Minisyncoccota bacterium | reverse complement strand
CACGTTGGCCCTGCGAGGCCATCGCTTCCGAGGGGCTCGATACTTCGACGGTCACGGACGGCCGTCGTACAGATTTCCTGACTGTGCCTGGTTCCCGCGGAGTCGCTTCCAACCAAAGATACTGACCGGCGAATACGTGCTCGACCGACACGACGTCGAAGCCGGCCCGCTGAAATGCCTCTGTTAGCGACGTAGCGGAGAATAGGGAGCAGTGTTCATAAAAGAAGTCCCAGACGACGCGCTGGCGCAAAATCCACTCGACGCACGGTGTTTCAAAGAAGATCCTGGCATTCCCGCCGTTCAGCGTACTGCGAACCATGGACAGAAACTCGAGTGGCCGGTCGATGTGCTCGATCACATGCCGGCAGATGATGACGTCCGTATCAGCGCCGGCGTTCTGACCGTCGTAAAACGCCTTGTGAAACTGTAACCGGCCGTCAAACTCGGATGGTAGTCCGATGTGGCTCGGATCATAACCACGGCCGCGATTGCCCGAGTCGAGCTCGATCAACCGCCGTAGGAAATGCCCTTTACCGCAGCCGATTTCGGCAATGCGGCAATCACGCACGTGCTTATCGTATACCAGCGTCGTGGCAAGCCGTTCAGCATAATCGGAAAAACTCGCCGAATAGACCTGCGAGTTGTCGTACGTTTCGTCGTAGCTGACCAAAGCGGGATCAAATGCCGCGTTAAACACGAATCCGCACTTCCGACACAGGCGCATGTTCAATCGCCCCCGGGGTATCGCCCGCGCGGACTCGGCGCTATCCATCAGGGAATGCTGATTGACGGGAACGGTGTTTCGCTGAACCAGTGCAAACTGATCGCGCGATCCGCACACACGGCAAACCGGCTCATCGGACAAGTTGCGTTTCATTTTCTCTCCACCACTGGATCGTTTCAACTAGCGCCTCGCGGTAGCCGAATTTCGGCGCCCAGTTCAACTCTCGATTAAGCCGTGTCGAATCGGCCACCACCAACGGCGGTTCGTGTTCGCCGGTGCGCCGTGCGCCCAGTTGCACCAGTCGGTGGCCACCACAGTAGTCGGTGACGGCAGCGATCATCTCGTTCACCCGCAAGGCTTGTCCCGTCGCGACGTTGACCGCGCCTTGCAAGTCGCTCGCCAGTAACTCCACCAGCGCGTCCGCGGCGTCCAAAACGTACATGAAGTCGCGCAACTGATTCCCATGCGAGCACTTGATGACTGCACCTTTTTCGACGGCCTCAATGACAACACCCGGAATCTTAGTCATCGGAGCGTGCGGTCCGTAGAGAAAGAACAGTCGGGCCCACGCGCCATCCAGGTGGTGGTCCAAGACGTGTTGTTCGAAGGCTGAGTAGAGCGCCGCTTTGCAAGTACCATAGAGCGTCGCCGGGCGTAAGGGCGTTTCATACTCGCGGCAGAGACCGTAGTTCCAATCATATTCCGCGCAACTGCCAGTCAGCACGGCGCGCCGTCCGCCGCATTCGTAAAACTCACGTACGAGTTGCATGCTCACTTCGACCCATGCCAGATTCGCCGTTGACTGCCGGTATGTCTGCGGATCCGTCACCCAAGCTAAGTGCATAAGGTGCGATGGCTTGATCTTTGCGAGCAGCGGCCGGACGCAATTCGACTCCAAAAGATCGTCGCGGTGCCAAACGACGCCGCTTTGTGGAATATACTTTCCACTAGACGACAGCGCATGCACTTCGAATCCACGTTTGACCAGCGGTCCAAGACAATGGCGGCCTACAAAGCCGCCAGCTCCTGTAATTAAGACGCGGCACATTTCTCGAATCTCGGTAGTTGTTGATCGCGGGGCGATACCAGGCTGACAGGCTCCGGCAAGGTAATGCCGAAAGTAGGATCGTTCCAAGCAAAGCCGCGTTGGCTCTCCGGCTGATAAACTTCGGAGATTTGATAATGAACTTCCGCCTTGTCTGTCAGCGTTTGAAAACCGTGGGCGAACCCATTCGGAATGTAAAGCGTTCGGCGGTTCTCGGCACTCAGTTCTACTGCTTCCCATTGTGTATAGGTCGGGGAATCGGGACGCAGATCTACGAACACGTCAAACACCACTCCCATCGTGCAACGGACAAGCTTTACTTCTTCAAACGGCGCGGTTTGATAGTGCATTCCGCGGATCGTACCGCGCTGGCGATTAAATGAGACGCTTGATTGCACAAATGTAGACGCCAATCCGAATTGCTCAAAAGTGCGCGAACAAACGACACGCGCAAAGAATCCGCGGTCGTCCTCCACCACTTCCGGGTCGATTAGGTATACGTCTTCAAGAATCGCTGGACGAATGTTCATCAAATCTCGCACTCTAATTCGGGAATGGGGTAATGAAGTGCCGCTCATGAGGAGGCCTGCAGCGTGGCGGGCGTCTGATATTCCGCAAGCTCCTGCTCGCATGTTGCTCGCATGAACGAAGGCCCTGCCGCGACCTGTTCGTAGAATCGCTTGTACCAGAGGGCCGTACGGATTGTTGCATCTATGGCTGTCCACGAGGGCTGCCAGCCCAACTCTGTTTGTGCCTTTTCGACATTCAATTGCAAGGTCTTTGCTTCATGAAGCCGCGAGGCGTCGCAGCCGATTTTGCACGTGCCCGCACCGTATGCGTTGTGAAAAATCTCGATCAACTCGGCAACCGTTAACCATGCCTCATCCGCGGGGCCAAAGTTCCACGCATCACACCAGTGTGGATCGTCACTTGTCAGAAGTTTTGCAGATAACGCTAGGTAGCCGCTCAGCGCGTCGAGCACATGTTGCCAGGGGCGAACTGCGTTAGGCGACCGGATCCTCAGTGCTTGCCCGGCGGAAAGAGCTCTGGCTGCGTCTGGCAGGATACGACCCTCGGCCCAATCGCCTCCTCCGATTACATTTCCCGCGCGTACCGTTGCCAATCGTATCCCATGCTCAGAGATTCGATCGACTGGAAAAAATGAATGACGGTACGCTTCAACGATCACTTCGGCTGCTGCTTTGCTGGCGCTGTATGGATCACGACCACCTAGCCGATCCGTCTCGCGATATCGACGTCCTGTTTCGAGGTTCTCGTAACACTTGTCTGAAGTTGCCACGATGACGGCGCAGCGGGTGTCGAGGGCGCGAACCGTGTCAAGTAACGTCGCGACGCCGAGCACGTTAACATCAAATGTCTCGCGCGGCACTTGATAACTGCGGCGGACAAGAGGTTGGGCCGCAAGATGAACAATTAACTCCGGCGCGGCGTCGCGGACAGCGGCATGCAAGCGGCTCGCATCGCGAATGTCACCGACCACGTGATCGGCCAGTACGTCGCGCACACCGGACACGACGAAGTTGCTCGGATTTGTCGGTGGCTCGAGCGCGTATCCATAGACTTCGGCATCAAGTTGCCGCAGCCAGAGCGCCAACCAAGAGCCCTTGAATCCGGTGTGTCCCGTGATCAAGACGCGACGGCCTCGGAACACATTGCTCGCTGGCTGGATCATGCTTCAACTCTCCACGGGATGTCGCCTGTCGCCCACAAACGTTCAAGCAAGCGCCGGTCGCGCAGTGTGTCCATGCATTGCCAGAAGCCATCGTGCCGGTACACCATTAGTTGTCCGTCGCTGACCAAACGGTGTAACGGTTCGTGTTCCCATAAGGTATCGTCGCCTTCGATGTAGTCGATGACGCCCGGTTCTAACACGAAGTAGCCACCGTTAATCCAGCCTTCGCCGGTCTGCGGTTTTTCACTGAACGCCACGACCTGATCGCCGTCGAATACCACTTCGCCAAATCGCGACGGCGGATGAACCGCCGTAAGCGTGGCCAGCTTGCCGTGCTTGCGGTGAAAATCGACCAACGCTGTCAAGTTGACGTTGGCCACGCCGTCGCCGTAGGTCATCATGAACGTTTCGTTACTCAACGCCGGAGCAGCTCGCTTGATGCGTCCGCCCGTCATGGTCTCCTGGCCAGTATCTGTCATATGAATGGTCCAGTCGTCTTGACACACGTTTTTGCGCATGATGTCGCCGGACGGCAACTGGATTGTGAAGTTGCAGTTCAGGCGCGCATAATCCAAAAAATAGCGCTTAATCTCTTCACCCTTGTAACCCAACGCGATCACGAACTCTTTGAATTGATGGTGGGCATAGTGTTTCATAATGTGCCACAGGATCGGCCGGCCGCCGATTTCGATCATCGGTTTGGGTCGAATCGCCGTTTCTTCCGCCAGCCGTGTTCCCTTTCCGCCACATAGGATGATGGTTTTCATCGACCAACCGCCATTTCGAAGGAGATAACACCGTTGCTACACAAGCCTAGCACCATTCTTCTGATGATTACGCGATCTCCGTGCTCGAAGCGATCGGGCGGTGCTGACAAGAACTCGCATGGCGTTTCCACTTCCGATTCAAGCGTGTGCGTTGTGATGCGAGTCATGGCCGCCCAGTAGATCGCCGACATTCGCGGTGGGTGCGACGGGGATCGTAAAGATCCTGGGCAATTGCGAATGGTCGCCGGACGGCTGCGTCGCGTTTTCCAGGGCATGCATTCGATAGTCCAAACGTTCCAGCAGTTGCCGATTCACGGAAATCAAGTCGACCACTAAACCCACGACTCCCAGGAAAAAGCCCCCGCCCAATAACAGCGCCGCCAGGATCAGTGACTGAACGTGGCCTCCCCCCACGCCCCCGAAATAATACGCCAAAAACCGGACACCGAGTGCCACGCCCAGCAGGAACAAGGTGATGCCGGGAACCGCAAAGAACCGCAGCGGCCGGTAAGTCATAAAGATCCGGCCAATCGTCATGAGTGACCGGAAGACATAGGACGGAACGCTGCGGACCAGCCGCGAGGGGCGGGTGTCCGGGTTGGTCCGAATCGGCACCCAGGTAATCGCCATGTTCTTTTGGCCGGCCTGGATGATGGTTTCCAGCGTGTAGGTGTATTCGTTAAACACTCGCAGTTGCATGGCGGCATTGCGGGAGTAGGCGCGAAAACCACTGGGGGCATCGGGAATGTTCGTGCCGCTGGCCAGCCGCACGACCCAACTGCCCAACTTTTGCAGCAGCTTCTTGGTCAGCGAGAAGTGCCGGATCTGGGCGATTGGCCTGGCTCCGATCACCATCTCGGCTTCGTGGCGCAGGACGGGTGCAATCAAGCGGCCGATGTCGTCGGCGCGGTACTGGTTGTCGGCGTCCGTGTTGACGATAATGTCCGCGCCCAAGGAAACACAGGCTTCGATGCCGGCGATGAATGCGCGGGCCAGCCCTTGATGCCGCGCCAGGCGGATGACGTGGTCGGCCCCGTGCGTCTGGGCGACCTCCACGGTGCGATCGGAACTCCCGTCGTCGATCACCAGCCACTCGACAACGTCCACGCCAGGAAGTTCGCGAGGCAAGGCTCGCAACGTCGTGCCCAGCGTTTGCTCTTCGTTGTAAGCGGGGATTTGAATGATGAGTTTGGTCATCAAGTGCTAACTCACGTAAACACTGGTTTACAAATGGCAACGTGTCGATTCGTGCAGTCTCGGCAAACGGACCCGATAATGAGCGGAAACGCTTGCGATTCGCGTTGAAACCGCCTCGGGGCCGAGAGGAAACTGGACGAGACAGGTGAGAAAGGCAAGGCGCGTGCCATGCGGCGACCGTGCGCTAACGTCGCGGCCGGCATGAGTTGTACGACGGCCCTCCGAGGCGGTCGTGAGACAGTGCGGGGTCGGGAGGCCAGTGCATAACGGAGTAGCGGAGTGGTGGAGTGGTGGGGTGGTGGAGTAATGGAGTAATGGAGTAATGGAGTAATGGAGTAATGGAGTGATGGAGTGATGGAGGGTGGAGTGATGGAGGGTGGAGTGGTGGGGTGTTGGAGTGATGGAGGGTGGAGTGGTGGGAATTTGGAGTGCGGCGACTTGTCGCCGCTTTGGATTTCGCGTGCGAGGACTCGCGTTCCAAGGCGTTAATCTCTTTGGTTGTGGTCGGTTCTCCCGCTGCGGTTGTGGCCGGTCTCCGACCGTGCCACGAACGTGGGACCGTAGGTTTCCTCCCTCACAGTTCGCCGCGCCAGGACGCGGATCGGGGGCATCGATGCGATCGCAGTTCGCAAGCGCCGGGAGAGGAGACCTTGCGGTCGGGAGATTGTGCGGGGTCGGGAGACCCGCGCACAACGGAGTGGGGGAGTGTTGGAGGGGGACGAGGTGGGGCCGGTGAACGTGGAACTCCGCTACGCGATGGAAGTGAAGTCATTGAATATGCCGTTGCTTGCTGTCCGGCGCGATTCGATATGCCGTTCCAAAGGCGGCTTATACGGTCGTGCGGGGAGCGCTGCGCGGGAGTTGGTTCATCTTGGGTGCCGCAGCGGGAGAAGCCGGCGGTGCGCCGATCTATGCGGGGCTGTCGGAGCCGGGGCTGTCGGAGCCGGGGCTGTCGGAGCCGGGGCTGTCGGCGGCGTTTGCCGAGGTTGTCAAACCGAATTAAGTTTTGTTCGACATCGGGGCCAACGTGGGCTATTACACGCTGTTGGCCTCGAAACTCGTGGGACGCGCCGGCACGGTGGTGGCCCTCGAGCCGGCCGTCCGCAACCTGACGTTCCTGTATCGGCATGTGGCGTTGAACAAGGCCGACAACGTGCGCGTGTTGCCGCTGGCCTGCGCGGACTCGTTGTCGCTGGCCGCGGCGTGGTGGAGTGGTGGAGTGGTGGAGTGGTGGAGTGGTGGAGTGGTGGAGTGGTGGAGTGGTGG
>JBBDHZ010000178.1:0-3304 GCA_040880645.1 Minisyncoccota bacterium | reverse complement strand
GCAGTCAAGCAAGAAAAAGTTTTCACGAGGGCTCCTTTAATGTTTCGCATGGCGTGTGATCGCAAAGTTCGGAAACGCATTCTAGCACGTCAGACGAAGTAGCTGCTGTCGCCGCTTCGCGGCTCATAACGCTCATGTACATGCTGTCAGCGGGCTGACGCTCGCAGTTAAATGCTGACATCGCTTTGCGACTTGAAAAAAAGGGGGACGGGGGCATGAAAAAAAGGGGACGGGGGCAATTAGGGCGAATCTACCCCCGTCCCCTTTTCGCCCAGCCGGGCGATCGCGGTATGCAGGGCATCGACGATGCGTGTCGAGGCTTCATCTCCCTCGCCTTCTTTTTCCAGATCGTCAGGATGCAACGGGGCACCGAAGCGGACGCGAGTCGGATGTCGACGCGGCGTCCGCCTGTCCGGCGGCATCGCTTCATACGTCCCCTCGATATGAGTCGGGACGACGGGGACGCGGTAATGTTCCAGCAGGATCCCAAGCCCGGGTTTGAAGGGCTGCAGTTGACCGCTGCTCGAGCGTTCGCCTTCGGGAAACCAGACGAGAATTTTGTCTCTCTGCAAAACAGCTGCGCCGACCGCGAGGCTGGTGATCACACCGCGCTGTGGATCGATCGGTACCGTTTTCGCCAGGCGACTGCCTAATCGTGTCAGCGGGTTGCGCCGAGTCGCTTCGACCCACGCCGCCCAAAAGGTCTGCTCTAACCGCTGTTGGTCAAAACATGCGGAAAGGACGAACGGGTCGAGATGACTGAGGTGATTGGCCGCGATCACCAGCGGGCCTTTCTCCGGCAAATGCTCGATCCCTTCCACCTTTAACTGAAGCAACCACCGCACCAGCCGGCGGTTGAGCCGGAATCCGTTTCGCGCCACGAACGATGCTGTGGGCCCGAGCGGCTGGAGCCTTCTCCGTTGCTGCTCGTTAAGTGCCTGCTCCGGATCTTCAAAAAGATCCTTATGGGATTCACGGCCAGCCGCCTCGCGAACCGCTTGCAAAAGATCGCGGACCGAATCGGCCCGAGCCAGCGTTTCGTCATCCAGCTCGACGCCCGTTCGTTGCATGATCTGCATGGTCAGATTCAACCACTGCATGCTGTCGACGCCCAAGTCCATCCGAAGGCTGGCATCGGGCGTCAGCGGTTCCTCGGAAAACTGCTCGGCCAAGAGATCCCACAATTGTTCGGCGGCGGGATGTTCGAGCAGTTCGCGATCCTCGGACGACATCTCTTCTCGAGGCAATGGTCCGGTTTGCTCGCCGTCTTCGCTTCCGGCTTCTTCCCAACGAACCTTCAGCTGATGCCGGCGAATCTTTCCGATACGGGTTCGCGGGAGCGATTTCCGCGTCAGCGTTATGTCAGCCAGCCGCTGGTAGGAAGGGAGTCGATCGCTGACGCGCCGCACCGCCTCGCGGATTTGTTTTTCTAGATCCGCGTCGCCGTCGGTATTGTGCGTTTCGGGAACCACTAAAGCGACCAGTTTTCCGTCTCGCTGCAGCACTCCGATTTCGCGAATTTCGGGGGCTTCGGCGTACGCGGATTCGACTTCATCGGGTTGAACCTTTTCACCTTGTTCGGTGATGATCAGCGTCGACGCCCGTCCGGTAACGTGCAAACGGCCATGGCGGTCGAGATATCCAAGATCGCCGGTGCGGTACCAGCCGTCTTCAGTGAAAGCTTCTTTTGTTTTATCCGGAAGGTTCCAGTAGCCGTCGAAAACGCCTGCCCCGCGAGCAAGAATTTCGCCTTCGCCAGGAGCGTTTTGATGGCCGGAACCGGATACCGCATGTTGCTCGTTCTCATCGCCTTTGTCTTGCCAGTGTTCGTCGATCCTGAGTTCTACGTCTGGAATCGGTCGGCCAACCGTGTCGAGGTGTCCAGCCCCCGGAGGGTTCATCGTCAACAGCGGCGATGTTTCGGTGAGGCCGTATCCGATCGCGACCTCCCAGCCAAGTCCTTCCAGGCGCCAACCGAGTTCCGGATCCAGCGGCGAACCGCCGGAAGCGAGCACGCGAAGATTCGGCCCGATGCGATGACGTAGCGGTTGAAAGAGGAGTTTTCCCAGTTTCATTCGCGGGTATTTGCGGAGCCAAGTGCTCAGTCCGATGGAACGGTTGAGAGCGTCCCGCGCCCAGCGGCCCGCAGCATTTTCAGCTTGTGACTGAATCGCTTCGTATAGCGCCCGGTACAAACGGGGCACACCGATGATCATCGTCGCCTCTCCTTCGCGGATTGCCTGGAGGATATCCGGACCGGTCAGCGAACGAGGCAGGATGATCGGCAAGCCCAGCGATATCGGCGTGAGCGTTCCAATCACCAATGGATAGACATGGTGCAGGGGTAGTGGCAGGAGAATCCGATCGTCCGACTGCGTCAGTTTCG
This sequence comes from Minisyncoccota bacterium, assembly GCA_040880645.1. Classification (GTDB taxonomy): domain Bacteria; phylum Patescibacteriota; class Minisyncoccia; order Phycocordibacterales; family CSBR16-193; genus JBBDHZ01. Next base: position 918 of record JBBDHZ010000178.1, on the reverse strand, counting down.
CGTTGCCAACCGTGTGGATTTGAGTGGTCAGGTTTCGATGGCTCAGAGGCACGCCCTTGGGAGGACCAGTCGTCCCCGACGTGTAGAACAACACGGCTGTGTCATCGGCACTCCGCTCGTCGTCCGGTTCCAGGTCCGTCTCCGTGTCGTCTCCTTGGCTAAGCAGCTTGTGCCAGCTCTGGTGATGGTCGCTGTTCGATGCCTTGCCAGTTTGGTGCTCGTTCGAGCCATCTGCCTCCAACGAGGACGGGTTATCGCCATTGTCAGGCTCTTCGGCCGCATCAAGAAGAAAAGCTTCCTCGATGTTCTCAGGAATGACGTCTGCCAGACGGCCGGCTTGCTCAGCGGTCGTCAGCAGTAGTTTTGCGCCGCTATCCTGCAGAACGTTGCCCAGCGTCTTCACTTCCATTTGCACATCCAGCGGAACCGCTACGCAGCCGCTGACAATCATCCCCAGGCAGGCGGTGATCAGAGCCGTGCTATTCTCGGCCACCAAAGCGACACGATCGCCGGGTGCGATCCCGCGTTTCCGCAGTCCGCGAGCCAGCCGACGCGCCAGCCCCGCCAACTCATCGCCACTGGTTTGGTGCACGCTGTCCGGCTCAAATGCAAGAATCGCCGGCTCCTCACCGCGCTGATCGAGTGCATGGAGTAGCGCCGCCAAATGATTGCGCCGGTGTTGTTGGTTCATTCGTGTTGTTGATTCATAGTTGTGCGTTCACGTCGACGTCCACTCACCGTGACTTGCTTATCCAGGTTTTCGTTCGTAAGTGCCCATCAATTCCGCCTCGGCCAATACGTGTCCTTGCATCTTCGCATCGAGCTCTCCCCGCTTCGCGCCTTGAGACAGATCCAGCGATTCAGTATCCAAAGCATAGAGGCGGAAATAGTAGCGATGCCGGCCATGGTTTGGGGGAG
>JBBDHZ010000177.1:18782-20928 GCA_040880645.1 Minisyncoccota bacterium | reverse complement strand
GAATCACAGATGAACATATTCTTTAACGCCCCCAGCTCAACGGGGAAGTCCCACATACCTCTTTCAGTCGCTGAGTTATTCCCGAAGGAAGACCAGGTGATACTAGCAAACTGCTCTCCAACAGCCTTTATTCATGAGCAGGGAAAGTTTAATAAAGAAAAGAACCAGATCATGGTGGACCTGTCCAGAAAGATACTCATCTTTACCGACATGCCGCACCCGGAGCTCCTCACTCGACTAAGGTCATTCCTGTCGCACGATCAAAAGGAGTCAACATCAAAGATCACCGACAAAAGCGAGAAGGGCGGAAACCGTACTAAAACGGTCGTTATGATCGGATTTCCAACAGTTGTGTTCTGTAGTGCTGGATTAAGAGTTGATGAGCAAGAAAGCACGCGCTTCATTATGCTAAGCCCTTCCATTGAGCAAGATAAAATTAGGGCCGGCATACGGCAATCTATACGCAAGGAAACAGACCGAGCCAAGTTCAAAGAGGGGGTTGAGAGCGACAAGAAACGCCAACAGTTTATGCAAAGAATACTGGCTATAAAGCAGGAGCACATCGAGGATGTAAAAATTGGTAACCCTGAACTTCTAGAAGAACTTTTCTTAGTGGATCCGGCGAAAGCAGTTAGTCCTCGGCAACAGCGTGACATAAAGAAGGTGATCTGTTTGATCAAGGGGTTTGCGCTATTCAATCTATGGTTTAGAGAAAGAGAAGGCAACTGCATCCTTGCCACTGAGGAAGACACTCGGGCCGGCTTTGAGTTATGGAACTCTATCTCTCTGGGACAAGAACACGGACTCGCTCCGTACGTCTACTCCATTTACACAGACATTATTATCCCGCTCTGGAACGAACATCTTCAAAGAGCTAAGACCCAAATGAACGTGTTCGCGGATGACGGAATAGAAAGGCAAGCGATACTGAAAAAGCACACTGAAATACACGGACGGTCCCTGAACATAACCTACCTTAGGCAAAACATTCTCCCTCAACTGGAGCAGGCCGGTTTGATTGTTCAAGAAAGAAGCACACACGACGGACGGAGGATGGTTGTATTCCCCTTAGAGTTAGAGGAGGGCGGGGAGTGTGAGATCGAGGTAATCCAGGAGGATCCAACCACATCTCCGATCCAAGGAATGAGCAATAAAAAACCCCCACATCAAGTAAATTAATTGCTTGCGCAATATGAAAGAACAAGAAAACAGAAGCAATAAGGCGCGTAAAGAGTCCAATAAGGCTTCGAGAGAAGCGGTAAGTACGGGTAAACCCAAGCTAAAACGCAGTGAATTAGGCAAAAAACTGCTAATTAGAGGTGAAAACGCGCGAAAATTCGAAGAAATGCGGTCAAAAATACTAGCAGAAATGGCTCCCGCGTCTGAAATAGAAAAGATTCTGTGTGAAAAAATAATTTCTGCCCAATGGAGAATCGGCAGACTACAAAAGCTTGAAAGTGGGCATCTCAGCAATCTTAATCAGCACGATGAATCCTATGACGCATTGACCGGCAGAGACAAGAAGCGGAGGATTCGAACACTTGATAGGTTGCCCTTAAACGATGTGGAAAGCAAGGAATTGCTCAAGACTCAAGTGGGGTTAGAAAATAACCTTTACGCCGCGATCAAGGTCCTTCGTAAAGAGCAGGCCCTAAGAAACAAGCATGATAACGAAGATATATAGTGAGTGACCCCGTGGGGTAAATTATGGTTCATCCAAAACAACAACTCAAAGTTCGCTATGATACGTCTGACTCATTGTCTCCCAAGGAGGCTGAGAGAAGGGTAAACGGTGCGTTCGACATCCTCTTCGAGGCTGTTTTGAAGGAGGTAAAAGAATCAACATTCAGGTTGATCATATCCCCACATTAGATTGACAACTCACGACAACTAGGAATATACTTATTACATGGATTTTATGACTAAAAAAGAGGTGGCCGAGTATTTTCGAGTTCACGAACGAACAGTGGAAAGATGGCTACAGAACGGAAGCCTTAAGGGGTACAAGCTAGGCACCGGTGGAACATCCCTGTGGCGTATACCAAAAGAAGAGGTTAGGAAGTTTTTAGGTAAGAGTAAGAAATAAACGTCATGGAAAAACTTATCTCAATATACGCCAGAGTCTCCACTGCAACTCAGGAGGAAC
>JBBDHZ010000177.1:2322-18682 GCA_040880645.1 Minisyncoccota bacterium | reverse complement strand
GACGAGTTAACAGAGGCTGGAATTGAGGTAATGTTCATTACAACCCCGGCCCCAAAAAATGAGGAGGATAAAATCCTACATGGTGTAAAAGGATTGTTTGCTCAGTATGAAAGAGCAAAGATCTCCGAGCGTTTTAGGATGGGAAAGCTGAGAAAAGTGAGAGAGGGTCATATCCTAACCACCGAAGCCCTATACGGTTATACCTATATTCCCAAAAAGGACAACGTGCATGGATACTACGAAATAAATGAAGATGAAGCTCGTGTCGTGCGTATGATTTTTAGTTGGGTCGCGGACGAAAAAATGACCCTTAGAGGAATCGTTAAAAGACTCCAGGAACTAAAGATCAAGCCACGTAAAAGCAAGCGGGGTGTATGGGCTACTAGCACCCTCTCAACAATGCTCAGGCATAAAGGCTATATTGGAGAGGCTCACTGGGGAAGCTCATACGCTGTTATACCAGAGAACCCCTTAAAAGAAGAAAAGTACAAGAAACAAAAGAAAACCAGTCGCAAGAAAAGACCTGAGGAGGATTGGTACACGATAGCAATTCCACGCATTATTGATCCGGAGTTGTTTGAGCGCACCAGAAAACAGCTAGAGGACAGCTCGAAGCAAAGTATAAGAAATAAAAAGAACGAGTTTCTCTTGTCGAATAAGATATGGTGCCCTTGTGGTTACAGGAGATGTGGTTGTGGTCCACAGAGGGGCAAGTACCTCTACTATCGCTGTAACGATCGGATTAATCGGTTTCCTTTGCCGGCTCAATGTGCAGAGGGAGGAATTAATGCTAGGATTGCTGATGAGAAAGTTTGGCAGAAGCTAACCAGTTTGATGGCCTCACCTGATCTTATGCTGAAGCAGGCTGAGAGGTGGCATAAGGAACAGCAAGCTAAGCCCGAGGTATCACTTGGAAACATAAAGGATTTAAAAGAAGAAAGAGATAAGCTCAAAGAGCAGGAGGAACGCTACAACAAGGCTTACGGTGTGGGGGCGTTCGACATTGATCAACTGGTTGAATATACAACCCCCATACAAGAGAGAGTAAGAGCTATTGAATCAAGTATCTCGAAGACAGAGCAAGAAAGTAACCAAATCGCCATTCATGGTACACCTCACAGGGAAGATCTTGAACGATTTGCTTACAAGGCTTCTAGAATGCTGCAAAACTTGAGCTATGAGTCAAAGAGAGAAATAGTACTGAATACGATTGATAAGGTGGTTGGAAATCAAAGGGAATTAAAAGTAACGGGGTTTATTAATACAAATAATGTCACATTGCACACTGAATATCGGAATTGTCGGGTTGCCCAACGTCGGAAAATCGACGCTTTTTAATGCACTGACCAGGAAATCGGTCGATGCGGCGAACTATCCGTTCTGTACGATCGACCCGGCGGTAGGGGTTGTTCCGGTTCCCGACGAACGGCTCTGGAAGCTGAGCACATTCAGTGCATCCGCCCAGACACTCCCGGCAGTCGTTGAATTTGTTGACATAGCCGGTCTGGTCAAAGGAGCCGCAGAGGGAGAAGGGCTCGGCAATGCTTTTCTCTCCAACATTCGAGAGGTGGACGCTATTGCCCACGTGGTGCGTATTTTTGACGACTCGAACATTACGCACGTGAGCGGCACGGTGGATCCGCTTGCTGACATCGAGACCGTTCATCTTGAGCTGATCTTTGCTGATCTCGATACGGTCAACAAGCGACTGGCGTCACTCGAGCGTGACGTGAAGCGTGGGGATAAAGATGCCGTCAAAGAGAACGCGGTAGTCGCCCGGGCCAAAGCGACGCTCGAAGCCAGCCAGTTGATCTCGAGCCTTGAGCTCACCGAGGACGAGCAGATCTACCTGCCCGGCCTTCACTTACTCACTGCTAAGCCGATCTTGTTTGTTCTCAATAAACAATCCGGCGGAACCAATATCGACGAAAGTGACCCGGAGGCATTTGAAAAACTCACGCGTGCGATCGAGGTGATGGGAGCCCGATATGTTCTCGTTGACGCCAACGTAGAGAGCGAAGTGAAAGAACTGGAAGGCGCTGAAAAGCAACTTTTTCGCGAAGAGCTCGGCGCAAAAGACTCCGGCTTTGACACGTTTATCCAACAGAGCTACGACCTGCTTGATTTGATCACCTTTTTTACAACAGGGGAGAAGGAAACCCGCGCCTGGACCACGTTTGTCGGAGCAACCGCGCCCCAAGCCGGCGCGTCAATTCACTCTGACTTTCAAGACACGTTTATTCGCGCTGACATCATTCAATGGGACGCACTTCTCGCCGCCGGGTCGCGAGCAGCCGCTCGCGACCAAGGACGTATCCGCACGGAAGGGAAGGAGTACGTGGTCCAAGACGGAGACGTGATCGAGTTTAAGATATAGGTTATAAACGGCAGTAAACCGTTTGTTGCTTTCCTCGGCTCGTAAGCAGAAATGAAAGCGAAGATTTCATTTCTGTTTTGCTCGCTCTACGTCGGCAATAAAAAAACCGCAGGAAAATATGTTGGGTGGTGTGTACAAGACCGTTCGCTCGCCGCTACTTGGTCCCCAACTCCTGCGGCAGCCGACTCCTCTCGCCTACGCGAGACGAGAGTAGGAGGTTGGCCAGTCTCCCTCTACTGAGTTAGTGTACTGTATCATTTTTTGAAGAAATAGAAAATGATGACGCTATTGAGTTTACGATATAATGATCACGGAACTCTATAGGCAACTATGGAGTTATTATGCCTTGTATCGAAAAAGGTTAGTGTCAAAATGTATTGACACACACTCTATTTGATGATATTCTTATATCCGGTTTTGACGTGCCAAAGGCGGCCGTCTTGGTTGAACATTCACAAGGGGTTGTTACCCCAGGAAGGAACTCGTGATGAAGAAGAGGCGAATAACTGCTCTGAGTTTCCACCCCAACCCCCACGCGGACGAGGCGCTTGCCCTCGTGCTGATGAGGCTGTTCGGTGAGGAGCTTTTCCCGGGAGTAAAAGATGCTGAGTGGGTCTTTACGACATCCGGAGGCAGCACCCCTGACGGCCGATCAGCTGAAGCGTGGGAGCGAGACGGCACGCTCTTCATCGGCACCGGCGGAGGCTGGGCTGATGACCATCGTGACGGAGAGGAGCGCAGTTGCTGTGAGATCATCGCCGACGCACTCGGTATCAGCGAGCGACCCGAGCTCCAAGCAGTTCTTGGTCGAGTCAGTCACGTTGATCGCAAAGGCGACGATGACCCGCTCGGTCTGGGGAACATACTCAAGGCCCTGTACTCCCACACGTACCAGGGAAGCCCGGCGAACACTGACGTGGACATCCTCCTTTGTGCAACGATGGCACTTAGCGCCCACATTACGTGGGAAGTGAACGGCTCGCAACCACCACAGGATGCGCACCGGCAAGAGTTTGCTTCGAAAGTTCGAACGTGGCTCGAGGAGAAGACTGATGGCCACAAGGTGACCGCAAGCAAGCAGATTCTCAGGCACGTCTCCGATGTGGAGCAGAGGAACTCCGTACAGGAGCTCACGCTGTTTCCGCTCTGGTACGTGCTTCGCTCCGTTGAGGGCGACGACTTTGCGGAGGACTGGCTCGATATGGCACTCGCGGCAAAGTATGATGAGCAGCGGCGTCTGGGCGAAGCAATCAGTGAGGTCCCTCAGAAAATAACCGTGCGAGAGGTGAGACAAAAAGGCGGTTCTGTCCGCGTCGGGTTCATCCGGTCGGACAACGACCAGATGCACACAGCGTTGTTTTTTCTCAAGCAGTTGAACCTCAACCTGATTGTTCTGTTTCGCTCGAACGGTCACGTTCAGATTATGCGCAGACAGAACAAGGGTTCGCTCGTTACCAATAACACGATGCGTGAGATCGCTCGCGTACTTCGCGTGATGGAACAGGTAAAGGGCGGTGGCGTCAAGGTCTCGGATTTCCGAACCTTGGAGAGCTGCAACTTCGTGGATGAGATCGAGCGGTGGTATTTGCACGAGTCGGGCAACTTCCTCCTGAATGGAGCCAACTCGGCTCCCGAAGTAACTCCTACGTTGCTCTCGGAGGAAGAGATCAGGCGCGCGCTTCAGATCGCGCTGGATCAGACGTTGTTCGAGGAAGAACGAGCCGAGCAGTGTCAGATGGGTGAGTGTACCCACACAGAGAGAAATCCCTGCCCGTGGCATTGTCTGGGCCTGAGGCGATGCCGAAAAATTCGACACAAGAAACGTCAGCAGGTCACAGTGGGTAAAACCTGAGCACGATCCTCAACCATACTTCGTACCTTCCGCCGGCAGGACATTGCGTCCTGCCGGCTTTTTTGTGTCCAAAAATCCTCGACCGGGTTTGTCGCGTGGTACAATATTCGGTATAGTACGGCAACAACGCACAGATATCTATGAAGCATTACGACCACGCAAAAATCGAAAAGAAATGGCAGAGGCAGTGGGAGAAGGACGGCACATACAAAACCTCTGACCGATCAAAAAAGCCAACGCAGTATGTTTTAGATATGTTCCCGTACCCCTCGGGGGTGGGCCTTCACGTCGGGCACCCGAAAGGTTACATCGCCACCGACATCTACTCGCGTTTCAAGCGAATGAACGGCTACAACGTTCTTCATCCGATAGGGTGGGACGCGTTCGGATTACCTGCAGAAAATTACGCCATCAAGAGCAAGACGCAACCCAAGAAAACGGTTAAAGAGAACGTTCGACATTACAAAAAACAGCTCGGGATGATCGGACTCGACTACGATTGGTCGCGCGAGATCAATACCACCGATCCCGCGTACTACAAATGGACGCAGTGGATCTTCTTGCAGATGTTCAAGAAAGGGCTGGCCTACCAGTCATACGAGCCGATCAATTGGTGCCCGTCGTGCAAGACCGGACTGGCGAACGAAGATCTTGAAGACGGGAAGTGCGAGCGGTGCGGCTCCGATGTCGAGCAGAAGCCGATGCGCCAGTGGGTGCTCAAGATAACCGATTACGCCGATCGCTTGCTCAGTGACCTGACGGATCTGGACTGGCCCGAGGCGGTCAAGGAGTCACAGCGCAACTGGATCGGCCGCTCGGAGGGAGCCGAGTTCAGCTTTCCGATCACTCAGAAAAACCACTACGTCTTGCTGCATGGATTTTCCTCAACTCCGAAGAAGGATTTTTGGCCGTGGCTGACGAGGGAACTCCAACAGCGCGGTCATACGGTCGAGATTCCTACCCTGCCAAAAACAAAGAACCCCGATATCGAGAAACAGGTCCAGCACGTCCTGGCCACCTGCCATTTAACGGAAAACACCATCCTCGTCGGGCACAGTCTGGGTGGAGTGGTGGCGCAGCGGGTGACCGAGCGGCTGAAGGCACCGATCAAAAAACTGGTTCTCGTGGCGAGCTTTACCCGTCCCGAGTTCAAGGACCACGATCGGCCGTTCGCTGATTCGATCGACTGGGACTGGGATTTTGACCGAATACGAGACCACGCGCGGCGCATTGTTATCCTTCGCGATGAAAACGATCCGATCGTTCCTTCCCGCGAGGCCGATCTACTCTCGAGTGCAACGGGCGGCGAACTGCGAAGCGTTGTGGCGCGAGGCGGGCATTTTGGTGCGCCAAGAGAGCCTGAGATCTTGACTGCCGCCCTCGAGGAGATGCGCGTCTTCACGACACGTCCGGAGACGATCTACGGCGCAACGTATGCCGTACTTGCACCCGAACACGCCTTACTCAATGAGCTGCGACCGAATATCACAAACTGGCCGGCAGTCGAGAAGTATCGCGAGAAAGCAAGCAAAAAAACGACGCTTGAACGCACATCTGAGCAGAAGGAGAAGACCGGTGTTCAGTTGGAAGGAGTTACCGCCAAGAACCCCGCTAACGGCGAAGACATCCCGATCTATAGTGCTGACTATGTAATGACCAATTACGGTACCGGGGCTATTATGGCGGTTCCGGCCCACGACGAACGTGACTGGGAATTCGCTCGTGCGTTTGGCTTGCCGATCAGGCAGGTGATCCGCCCCGTGCGGATCGACACGACGAATCCGCCCAAGGAGGGAACGACGGAGTCACCGCGCAATGTTGTGCACTGTATCGTCAAACACCCTTCAGAGAACAAGGTACTTACTCTTACGTGGAAGGGGCACGACTGGCACACCCTGATCATCGGCGGTGTTGAGGAAGGAGAGAGTGCCGAGGAGGCGGCTCGCCGCGAGATCCTCGAGGAAACCGGGTATAAAAACCTTACGTTTGAAGGACAGCTTGGCGATGAAGTCAAAGCGCACTTTTACGCAGCACACAAAAAGGTCAATCGAACCTCATTTACGAAAGCTCTTGTTTTTCGACTGGATGATCTTGAGCGCGATCCGATCTCCGAAGAAGAAGAGGCAAAGCATACGCCGGAATGGACGATGCTGGAGGGACTCAAGGACACTATTCATCCGTGTGCCGAACTTGATATTTGGGTACATCGACTACAGACCGGCAATTACGCGTACACCGGAACCGGCGAGGTGGTTAACTCGGGCGGTTGGAACGGAATGAGCTCCGAGCACGTGACGGATCTCATCACCCAGACCGTAGGCGGGGTATCGCGCGTGACCTATCGCCTGAATGACTGGGTCTTTTCGCGCCAGCGTTACTGGGGCGAACCCATCCCGCTGATCCACTGTCGCACCTGCGGCGTGGTACCGGTCCCGGAGCGTGATCTTCCGGTTGAGCTTCCGGACGTGAAAAGCTATGAGCCGACCGGAACCGGTGAGTCGCCGCTCGCCGCGATCAAGTCGTGGGTGAATACGCCGTGCCCGTCGTGCGGTGAACCCGCCACGCGCGAGACCAACACGATGCCGCAGTGGGCGGGATCAAGTTGGTACTACCTTCGCTACCTTGACCCGGCCAACTCACGAAAGTTAGTCTCGCCGAATAAAGAGCGTCACTGGATGCCCGTGGATCTTTATGTGGGCGGAATGGAACACGCCGCCCGTCACTTGATCTACGCCCGCTTTTGGCATAAATTTCTTTACGATATCGATGTTGTTTCAACCACCGAACCCTTCGCGCGCCTCAAGAACCCCGGTATGATCGCCGGATCGGACGGTCGGAAAATGAGCAAACGCTGGGGAAACGTGATCAATCCGGATGACGTAATACACGAGCACGGCGCCGACGCCTTTCGAACATATGAAATGTTTATGGGGCCGTTTGAGCAGGGTGGCGTATGGAGTACCGATAATTTGATCGGGGTCAAACGCTTCCTCGAACGTGTCTGGCGACTGCAGGACAAGCTGGCCGACACCGCGCCCGCCGTGCCCGGCACCGAAAGCCTTCTCCACCGGACGATCAAAAAAGTGTCCGAAGACATTACGACCTTCGACTTTAACACGGCAATTTCCGCCCTGATGATGCTTTCAAACGCCCTTGAGAAAGAAGAGGCGATCAACCCGGACACGTACGCGACGCTCGTGGTACTGCTCTCACCGTTCGCTCCTCATTTGAGCGAGGAGATCTGGCGCTCGATACTGAAGAACAAGCGCTCCGTTCACCTGCAATCCTGGCCGACCTATAACGAAACAAAGCTCCTCGACGATACGGTAACGATCGCGGTCCAGGTCAACGGCAAGATTCGCGATGAGTTTGCTATTGAACGCAGCGCATCGGAATCCGACGTACTTGCCGCGGCAAGGAAACGGGAAAAAGTACGGCACTGGGTCGGGGAGAGTGCGGTCGTACGGGAGATCTACGTTCCTGAGAAGTTAGTCAGCATTGTTACGGCATCCTAGGAAGAAGTGTTTGCGCTTTTACCGGCTTCGTGATATTGTATAAAGGACACAAGAAAGAAGACGTCAATAAGAACGCGTACGGACGGGGAGAGTATTGACATAGCTTTTTATATATGTTTAATTGGTACTACTACGAGTATGAAAAAACAAGAAACAGCACCACTATCATTTCAGCCAAAGCAGGTAACTAAGCGCCTGCTTTCTGTGCTCCCTGACCGTGCCCGCGATATTCTCATTTGTCGCTACGGTTTGGGCAAAGACCCAAGCCGAATGACGCTTGAGGCAATCGGAACTACATACGAGATCACTCGTGAGCGTGTTCGACAGATCGAAAATTACGCGATCCAGACGATCCGCAAGTCAAAACAGTACGAAAAGGAGCGTAAGACCTTCACTGAACTCAAAAATGTGCTGAAGTCCGCGGGCGGGATTCTCGCCGAGCACGACCTGATGAACCTCGTCTCACGCAGCGCAAGCGTTCAAAACCATGCCCACTTCCTTCTTGTTGTTGGGGAGGAATTCACGCGCTTTAAGGAAGACGATCAGTTCCACCACCGATGGCACGTAGACAGCGAGATCGCAGACGACATTCACCACGCTCTCGAAAAGCTCTACAAGAATCTCAACGACGACGACATCATTCCTGAGTCTGAAATGATCGGCACATTTCTTGAGCACGTCCGAAGCACCTCGGAAAAGTACAAAAACCAAGAGATCGCCAAACGTTGGCTCGGTATCTCAAAGCAACTGGATCGAAATCCGCTTGGTGAATGGGGACGAGCACACTCGCCGAACATCAACGCAAAGGGAATGCGCGACTACGCGTACCTGGTCCTGCGTAAACACGGTTCACCGATCCACTTTGAAGAGGTCGCCAAAGCGATTGAGACCCTGTTTAACAAAAAGGCCCACGTGGCAACCACGCACAATGAACTTATTAAGGATCCGCGTTTTGTTCTTGTCGGTCGTGGCCTGTACGCGCTTAAGGATTGGGGATACGTGAGCGGTGTTGTCAAAGATGTGATCCGCAAGATCCTTCAGCAAAACGGCCCCCTCTCCAAGGAGGAGATCATCGATAAGGTTATGAAGGAGCGGTATGTTAAGGAGAACACGATTTTAGTTAACCTGCAGAACCCCCGCTACTTTAAAAAGCGAACTGACGGACGGTACGAGAACGCGCGATAGATACACTTCTCCTGAACAACAAAAAACACCTTCCCCGTGAAGGTGTTTTTTGTTGTCGGTTTGGTTTTTCTTCCCGGCTCGGTATAATGACAGCATCGTATGATCAACCGACTACTTACGTACATTACCACTCAGTACGGAGAAACTGCCGGAGTTGTCGCCGAGGTCCTGATCGACACGTCGTTCATCTGGATACCGGCCATTCTTGTGGTGGCCTTTTGGCAAGTCTGGGTCCAGTACATCCATGCTCGCTTCATCCACAAACAGGAACCCGTACTTCTGGAAATTCGAATTCCGCGTGAAGTAACCCGCACACCTGCGGCGATGGAAATGGTGTTCAACACCCTCTACCAAAAAAGCCAGCCGCAGAGCTTCGCTGAGGCGTTCTGGGACGGCAAGGTCCCGCCGTGGTTTTCTCTCGAGCTTGTCTCGCTGGGCGGATACGTCCATCTCTACATCTGGACCTGGAAAAAGTTCAAGAATATGATCGAGTCACAGCTGTATGCTCAGTACCCCAGTGTTGAGGTGGTTGAAGCCGAAGACTACGCAACAAAGGTAACGAACGACCCGGAAAAATTCAGTATGGTCGGGTTCCAGTGGACCTTTACCAAACCGATAACATACCCGCTCAAAACCTACATTGACTACGGGCTTGATAAAAAAGGGGACGACGAAGAGCAGAAAGACGATCCGCTCACCTCGGTTCTTGAGTTGCTTGGCTCACTTAAACCTCAGGAACAGCTCTGGATACAGATCGTGATCCAGGCCCACAAGAAAATGGGCATCAAAGACGGTTATCTTTTTACTCGGCCTGATTGGCGCGCCGGAGCCAAGACGGAAATACAGAAGATACGCGACGAGTACGCGATCGATAAAGAGAAAGGACTGTATATGATGATGACCGAGGCCGATACGAACCTGCTCAAAGCGATCCAGCGAAGCTTGGACAAACAGGCGTTCGATGCTGTCTTCCGAACGCTATACATTGCCGCGCCGGACCAGTTCGATACCGGGACGATCGCCGGACTGCTCGGAGTAACTCAACAATTTAACTCAAACAATATGAACGGACTGCGGATCAACTGGAAAACGGATTTCAGTCATCCCTGGAAAGACTTTCGCCAGATGCGGCAGCGAAAGAAAGAGCGCCAGTACCTTGACGCCTGGCGCCGACGATCGTACTTCGCGGAGCCGTACAAGTATTTCAGGCAGAAACCCATTGTTCTTACGACGGAAGAATTGGCGACACTCTTCCATATCCCAGGTACGGTTGCGCAGACACCAACCCTGAATCGCGTCGGGTCGCGCAAAGGAGAGGCACCGTCGAACATTCCGGTTGAATAAGCTCAGTATGCGTCTTCTTGTACAATCCATACTTACCCGGTTGCGCCGAGCAGTTTCCTGGCTCGGGTTTCACCCGCGGTACCTCATCGGCGGGGGTGCCGGTCTTACTGCCGTGGTCGCGCTGGGGGTCTTTTTTTATATCGCCTCACCACCACCGCACTTTCCTGAAGATGAGATCATCTCCGTGGAAGAAGGAACCGGACTTAGAGCGATCGCCGCGGATCTTCACCGGCAGGGCGTAGTCCGGTCGCCCTTCGTCTTCCGCTCTATTGTGACGATGATCGGAGGAACGCGCGGGATCATTGCCGGCGATTACTTTTTTGAACAACCGCTGAGTGCCTACTCCATCGCGACACGGGTGACACAGGGACAGTACAATATGAAGACGCGCGTGGTCACTATTCCGGAAGGCTACACGGTCTACCAAATGGCAAAACGGTTCGACGAAGAGCTGCTTGATTTTGATATCATTGCGTTTCTTCGAGCTGCCGGCCCTAAAGAAGGGCGTCTGTTTCCCGACACCTACGAGCTCCAGCCAACGATCCGAGCGGACAAACTGGTGGACCTGATGCACGCAACCTTCAATACCCGCATTAAAGAGATAGGGGAGGAGATCAAGGAATTCGGTAAACCGCTGGATGAGGTCATCATTATGGCATCGATCCTGGAACGGGAAGCGCATATCTCGGAAGACCGGCGAAAGATCGCCGACGTGCTCTGGCGCAGGATCGAGATCGGAATGCCGCTTCAGGTGGACGTGACCTTCGCCCGAGTGAACGGAAAAAACAGCTACCAGCTTACGTCTGCGGACCTCGAAACCGATGATCCGTTCAACACCTACACGCGCATCGGTCTGCCTCCTGGTCCGATCGGAAACCCCGGACTTGACGCACTCCTCGCTGCCGTCACACCGATCGAGAGCGACAATCTGTTCTTCCTGGCTGACCGAACCGGAACTACCTACTTCTCAGAGACGTTTGAGGAACACATACGCAAGAAGAATCTGTATGTTTATTAAGTCGGCGTCTGTACTTTCCGCAGTTGGTATGGCATTGTGTTCCAATGCAACACCGCTCATCTCAAACAGCACCGCACATCTACGTCGCCCTTTCCGGCGGTGTGGATAGCGCCGTCTCGGCTGCGCTACTCGTCAAGCACGGGTACCGGGTCACCGGAGCATTCATCAAGACCTGGCAGCCCGCGTTTCTTGAGTGCCAAGCGCCGCTCGATCGCGAGGACGCCCGCCGCGTCGCCGCACACCTGGGTATTCCGTTCACCACGATCGATCTCGAAGACGCGTACAAACACGGCGTGGCTGATCAAATGATAGACGAGTACCGGGTGGGGCGGACCCCGAATCCGGATATTCTGTGCAATCAACAGGTCAAGTTCGGAGCGTTTTTGAGGGAAGCCCTCGCTCGTGGAGCGGACGGAATCGCGACGGGGCACTACGCGCGTGTGCAGCGCACAGCGAGTGATGGGACCTACACGCTGTTGCGCGGCGCTGATAAAAATAAAGACCAGTCATACTTCCTCTGGACTCTCGGTCAGAAGCAACTTTCTCAAACCTTGTTTCCGGTCGGAGAATACACCAAGCCCGACGTTCGCGCGCTTGCGAAAGAGTTCGGTTTGTCGGTTGCCGCAAAAAAAGACAGCCAGGGGGTTTGCTTTCTCGGTAAGCTCGATATGAAGGAGTTTCTCGGACACTTTATCGATACCGTTCCGGGCGACGTGCTTAACCTTCACGGCGACACAATTGGCCGGCACGACGGCGCGCTTTTTTATACGCTCGGCCAGCGGCACGGGTTTGTGGTAACAAAGAAATCGCCCACTACCGGACCGCTTTATGTCGTTGCAAAAGACTGCGTAAAGAACACAATCACGGTGTCCGAGCAGGAGGAGCGTACCCGCGCCGACTGCACGATGACCGCGCACCTTACCCGGACCGGCTGGACGCGCGGAAACGCTGTTCAGGGAACGTTTGACGTGCAGTTCCGGTACCGTCAGCCGACCCGCCGTGCAACGATCGAGCCAACAAAGACCGGCGCCGTTGTTACGTTCACCGAACCCCAGCTGGCGGTCGCGCCGGGCCAGTCGCTTGTGGTGTACGACAAGACCGTGTGCCTCGGCGGCGGGATCATCGAACAGACTTCACCGTCAGCCGATACGCGCCCTGTTTTAGAAGTTACCGCGACTGAGGTATACTAGAGCCTATGACCGAACAGATCGAGATTGTAAAAGCAAACGGGGAACGGGAGCCGTTCGCCCCGATGAAACTCGAGAATTCGCTTCTGCGCTCCGGAGCCGATCCTGAGCTTGCGGAGGAGGTGCTGACCCATATCCTGGAGGAGCTTTCTGACGGAATGACCACGCAGGAGATCTACAAACACGCCTTCGAGGTACTGGAGCGTAAAAAGAAAAGCGTCGCCAGCCGCTACAGCTTGCGCAACGCCGTGCTCGAGTTGGGCCCGACCGGTTTTCCGTTTGAAAAGTTCGTTGCCCGGATATTTCAGGAAAAAGGGTTTGAGACACAAACCGGTGTGGTCGTGCAAGGGAAGTGCGGAGAACATGAGGTGGACGTTATCGCTCATACCGACACCAAGCTGATACTGACGGAGGCAAAGTTCCACAACGAACATGGCATCTCGTCCGACATCAAAACCGCACTGTACGTGAAGGCACGCTTCGACGACCTGCGTGATCAGCCAATTCCGGGCCTCGGCGGCAAAACCCTGGACGAAGGCTGGCTCGTGACCAACACCAAGTTCAGCTCGTCCGCGCTCAAGTACGGAAGCTGCGCCGGCCTGACAATGGTCGGCTGGAACTACCCGTCAGCCGGAAATCTTCAGGATTTGATAGAAGAGAGCGGACTGCATCCTGTTACCTGTCTCTCGTCGCTGTCCGACAAAACCAAGCGATTTCTGCTCGAAAACGACACCGTGCTCTGCCGAATGATCCGCGACAGCGATGAATCGCTCAAAGCGGCCGGTCTGGCTCCCGAAGAAATCGCGCGTGTCCGCGAGGAAGCCGGAGAGGTGTGTGCATAAGCCCCTTGAAATATACACACTAGTATATATACTCAACGTAGTTGTTCGGTCATAATTTTTTTAGTTTTTATCTACAGGCGAGGTGCACTATGCCAGCCACGCTCGAAACACACGCTCGAGACACGAAGAAAAAGGAGGAAGCGTTACTGCGAGGAGCTCTTTTCTTACAGCTTACACTTGCATTTGGTCATCATAACATTTGGTACTGCAAGGAAAGGAACCCAGGAAAAGTACTGACCCCGAGTGATCTCTGGCACCATTTCAGAGACCACTACGGAACAAGCGTCTTTCGAGAGTGGTTCGAATCACTTTCAGAAGACCAGAAATGGCAAGCGGTGCAAGTCGCGTTCAGCTGGCGCACTCTGGACTGTATCATGCGTTGTCAAAACGCCAATATCTTACCTGACTCGATACGTTCCCGAGAGCGGCAACTTTACGAGTTGATGGATGACGGGCAGTTACCTCGTCTCAAGACGTAGCAGCCACACAGCGAAACACGAACACGCGGGAGGTCGCAGAGCGACCTCCCGTTTTTTATTTCTCTGTTTGTATTTGCTACACTGGATCTATGACAGACTTTCGCAAGGCGGTGCTCACGGTCGTTCGGCGTATTCCGCCGGGGCAAACCCTCAGCTACAAGGAAGTGGCCCGCCCTGCGGGCACCCCCCGTGCCCCCCCGGCAGTCGGGGCACTTATGCGAGCAAACTACAACTTCGCGATCCCGTGTCATCGGGTAGTTCGGTCCGACGGATCGCTCGGCGGGTACAATCGCGGCGGTTCGACCCGGAAGGCCGCCTTGCTCGAGCGAGAGGCACGACGGGCCGGTCCGGAGCTCTCCTGACCCGTGAAAAACCGGCCTGAATCTTTGCGAACACACCACTGTCCACATAATTTTTTTCGTTCCCGGCTACGGTACTGCATAATGAACACCGAACGTTGTTTCCTGTACAGCTTAATCAACAGATACAGACTCTACAACGCTTTGCGTACTATGAAATCTGCCCTAATCACGATCATTCTTGCCGTCAGCTTTTTGCCTGCACCGCTACGCGCACAAACCGGTGAAGGTGGGGGGATGCCCGCGCCACCACCGGAGCCGGTATCTTTTCCACAACTGGAGGTAACGAACGTCCAGCTTGATGCCAACAAAACGTACCGCGCCGGAGAGGTGATAACCGGATCGCTTCAGATGACAAATCCGTCCGATACCCATCTTCCTGACCTGCAGCTATGGATCGGGCTGAAGGTGTTCCCGGAAGGCGACCCGGCAGGCATTCGGCTCGGCAAGCACCCGGTCCGGAGTGTGTTTGTGCCCGCGGGTACAACGGTCACGGTACCGTTCTCCTCTGTGGTCCCGAGAACGGTACCTGACGCAGCGGCAGAGCTCTACTTCTCGCTGGCGTATCCACGCCAGGACCCGGCTGGCGGCACCGTCTACCCGATCACCGTGACCGGTCCGGGCGGACTGCTGGAGTATGGCCGCCGGGGGTCTGACAGAGAGGAGTCCTGGATCGAGATCGCTAACATAACCGGAGAGCGGCTCGACCGGTTCTCGGTTCACAACTCACCCCCTCTCTTTGTACAGGACAACGAAACCGCAACACTGAAGTTCTTCGTCCGAAACCCACACCCGGAGCCGGTGATCGTTACACCCGCGGTCGATATATATCAAGGGGCACGGCACCCCCACAGAAGCAAGACGACCGTATCGGCCGAACCACACACGCTCTCTGCCGGTGAACAGAAACTGTTCTCTATCTCCCTGCCGCTGTCGGGATACGCGCCGGGTCGGTACCGGGCATACCTCTCCGGAACGGATCAGTATCGACGGCTTCGGCTTCCGGAAGTAGCGTTTACCTATCACATTGGCGGTCCTACCGCCGCGGTCCACGCTCTACTCAGCGACCGTGAGTGGGCTACCGTAGGCGACCGGACCAGCTTTTCGCTGTTCTACAGCACCGCACTCGAGCACAGCGAACAGTCAACCCTTTCCGCAACCGTCGATATCTACAACCATAACAAGCGGCACGCCGGTACAGCTGAGCTGACCGATCTAACAGCAAAGCCGGGGCTGCAACTCCGCACATTCAGCATCCACGCCGGCGTTCCGTCCGAGTCACTTTCGGCCCGGATAACCCTGTTTGTTGACGGACACCCGGTCGACACATACATCACTAAACTCTCGTCCCGGCAGTATAAACTTCCGCTCATTGCCTACGTCGAACGACCGCACCTCGTGCTGCTCGCGCTCGGCGCCTTGGTGACCGCCCTAACAATCCTCTTCGTCCGGCGACGGCGCAGGGCGAACAGATCCTGAACAGACCGCCAAGCGGGCTTGAAAAATCGCTCCTATACGCTAGTATAAGCAACGTATGACTCTATCCTCAGAGGAGATCCGTAGCCGGTTTCTTGAGTATTTTGCTGAGCGTGAGCACGCGATCGTCCCGTCAGCATCACTTGTTCCCGAGAATGACCCCTCGGTTCTGTTCACGACGGCCGGAATGCAACCGCTCGTACCGTACCTGCTCGGCGAACCTCACCCGAAGGGCACACGCCTGGCTAACAGCCAGCGCTGTGTTCGCACCAACGACATCGATGAGGTCGGCGACGAGTCGCACCTGACCTTCTTTGAGATGCTCGGGAACTGGTCGCTCGGGGACTACTTCAAACGCGAGGCGATCTCGTGGAGTTTTGAATTTCTCACCTCACCGGAGGACGGACTCGGGCTCGATCCGGCACGGCTGTACGTCACGGTTTTTGAAGGCGACGAGAACGCTCCCGAGGACGCTGAGTCGATCGAGCTCTGGCGATCACTCGGCATCCCGGAGCACCGCATCTACACAATGCCGGCCGGAGAGAACTGGTGGCCGGAACCAAAAGCCGGGGACGAAAGCTCCGGTCCGTGCGGTCCGGACACTGAGGTGTACTACGACGTTACCGCCGATGGTGTCGGCGATCTCTCCAAAGCAGAGTTTATCGAACGGGGAGACGCGGGGCAGGTGATCGAGATCTGGAACAACGTTTTTATGGAGTACCGAAA
>JBBDHZ010000177.1:0-2222 GCA_040880645.1 Minisyncoccota bacterium | reverse complement strand
GATCAAACAGCAGATCGACCGGGAGGAAACTAAATTCCGAAAGACGCTTGAAAGCGGATTGAAGGAATTTGCCAAGCTCGCCACAGCCGGGGAGCGCATCAGTGGCGCGGACGCCTTCACCCTGTTCTCAACCTACGGAATGCCGATCGAGATGATCGAGGAACTGGCGGTGGAAGCCGGGGGGTCGGTTGACCGTGCCGGCTTCGCCGAGGAGTACCGCACGCACCAGGAACTCAGCAAAGCCGGGGCCGGGGAGCGATTCAAAGGCGGTCTGGCCGGGACCGGAAGCGAGATGGAGGTGCGTTACCACACCGCAACACACCTGCTTAACGCCGGGCTTCGCCACGTGCTCGGCGAACACGTCGGCCAGAAGGGGAGTAACATCACCACTGAACGCCTGCGGTTCGATTTCAATCACCCGGAAAAACTGACCGATGAACAAAAGCAGCAAATAGAGGAGTTTGTGAACACAGCGATACAGGACGATCTACCGGTCAGCGTCGAGGAAGTACCGTTGCAGAAGGCCTACGACGACGGCGCGGTCGGGGTGTTCGGCGAGACCTATCCCGATACCGTTAAGGTATACACAATCGGAAACGACGAGACCGGCGTTCGAAGCAAAGAGATCTGCGGCGGACCACACGTCGAGCGAACCGGCGAGCTTGGTGGCACATTCCGCATCAAAAAAGAGGAGTCGGTCTCGGCAGGGGTGCGCCGTATTAAAGCAGTGATCGAATAAGAAACCTCGGCGCATCCTCCGAGACAGAGCGAACCCAGTTGGAACGCGTTCAGATCGAAAGATGTTCAGGCTCTCCGTTCAAGCGTGCCGCGGTGCACCGGGCGGTCTATGCACATCTGGATACGATGGATTCCGTGCGGTATACTGAACGGTACGGTAGGCTATGTTCTCTTTCTTTTCTAAAACAGACAAACAGACGCATCTTTTGATCGAGTGCGGAGGCGCAAGCGCCGCCTGTGCCTTCTTGGTGACCGACGCGGACAAAAAACCAAAGATCGTCTACCAGAAACGGGTCATTTTCGATACACACGAGACCCCGGACCACCGCGCCACGCAGGCGATGCTGACCACAACATTAGCTAAGCTGCTTGCCGAGGCCCGATCTGCCGGACACGCAAAGCTCGAAGCATTACAGGCGCCCAAGCGGCTAACCAGCACGACGGTAACCTTTACCGCACCGTGGTATGTCGCGTCCACAACACATATCGACCAGCACTACGAGGACGATCGCCTGATCACGGAATCATACCTGGCCGATCTGCAAACACAGGAAAAGGATACCCTGCCGGCCTTTCCGGCAGAATTTCAGGATGCTCAGCCGGTGATCATCGACACGGCGATCCTTCAGACAAAACTGAACGGCTACATCACGACCAACCCCACCGAAAAATCAACCCGAAACTTTGAGGCGCAGCTATACACCGGCGCGGTACCGCAGTCGGTCTTTGATGCGGTCGAGACAACGATCGGGAACGTCTTTGACATCTCTCACGTAACGTATCACACACTGCCGCTCGTCACGCACGCCGCCCTGAGCGATCTCTTTGCATCGCTCTCGAGCGCGGTTTTGATCGATATCAGTGGCACACACACAACCCTAACGACCGTCTACGACGGTACGATCCGTGACGTTATTTCGTTTGCCATCGGCACGCATCACCTTGTTCGCCACACCGCCACGGAGCTGAATATCGGAATGAAAGCAGCCGCTTCGGCCCTTGCCTTGCACGACCTCTCGCGGCTCGATACAGCATCACACGAAACGGTCCGTGATCTGATAGCGAAGCACACCAACGACTGGTTTGAGGAGTACAAAAAACACAGAGAGCAGATCAGGAAAAATCATCCACTTGGGTCTCGCGCGATTATTATCGCGACCGGTGGGATGACCGAGTACTTCTTTACGGCACTGAAAAAGCGTTCTGAGGAGGAAAGCACCGAGGGAGTACAGCTTATCCAGCTCACGAATGAACATCTTTCCAAACGCCTTCGATTCCCAGAGTCTCCGCCGCCGGATCCGTTTATCGCCCTCGAGGCGATCGTTCTGGCTGACAACGATCTGTAACACTTTCCACTTCACAAAAACACACCGCGTGCGCTATACTAACCATATCTAACCACTCACTGCTATGCCCAAAAAAGTAATGCAAGATGTCGTCCCGCCGGAGAAACGCTCGATCCGAAACGTTCCGCTTCCCAAGCA
>JBBDHZ010000176.1:4907-20965 GCA_040880645.1 Minisyncoccota bacterium | reverse complement strand
AAAGCGTGGGATGTCGTCACACGGAAGTCTACGACGAACTGGCTTCAATGGGGCCGCGTTCGATCGAACGCGGAAAGAGCCCGCGAGACGGCATTGCTTTTTTAAGCTTTCGAGAGCGTCTTTGCGAGAGGTTGTCTCAAAAGGAGCCGCTGGGGAAGTTACTTCGATTGACATGCGTGCCTAACTTGTGTTTGCTCCAATCGTTAAACGCTTGCGAGCGGTGCCCGGTGCTTTTGAGGCACCTTGCCACTCGCATTGCAATACAACAACTTACGAGGGGTTGACGAAGCATCAAACACCTACAGTGTTCTCCGAATCGACAGGTCATCTGCTTACGAATGCAGGTTCGCTCTACGAGCGACCGTCAGTTTACTTGGCACGGATCGAGAAGCAAGAGGAAAACAGGAAAACGTTTCGTCGGTTCGTCTCGCCCCAAGGGCAACCGGCACGAGTGAAGCGGTTCGTGCCGGTCGCGGTTGACCGCTGAACTTGCTTGTTTGCTGATTTGTCAAAGAACCAGTCATCAGCGCGGTGACCGCGCCTCGGTTGCCCATGTTACTCCTGGCTCGCGTCACCGGCAACGAATTGTCCCAAACCAAAGTGACAGCCGTAACCGAGCGCAATCGGGCCCTGAACTGCTTCCGCGAAGATTAGCTTGAATCCGTAGCCCTGGGTCGTTGATTGTCTCCCGTGACCATGTTTGCGCTCGCGACGAAACTTGAGCCAACTGGTTGACGTTCCTCCGAGATCGGTATGCGGAATTCGTTCGATTGTGACCGAAGCCGCATGTTGTTCCAGCCATGGCCTGCGGGACAGTTCCCGGCGGACGACGCGACCGAGTTCCCGTTCGACGGCTTGCGCGAAGCGGTCCGCGTCATGCCGCTCGCCGTTGCGGATGCGAAGATGATCCGTTGGTACAAACGGAGTTCGTGACGTCCAGACCCGTCCCGCCCCCAGCAGCGGCGACTGGCCTCGCTTGTCGTCCAGTCCACCAAAGTCTTGCGGTTGGCCAATGCCCAGCAACACCACCTGCAGATCATGGCCGTCGTGTCCCCACACCCGAGTAAAGCGGGCCAATGCGGCCTCGTCCGCGTCGCCGATGCCGCTCGGAACGAAAACGGTCAAATGGGTGATTCGCCCGCGGCTATTCAATCCGCTCGACTCACACAGGTAGTGGGCGTGTGCGTGTGCCGCGTGGTCGTCGCGGCGGGGCCGGCCGTTTGATCCTTTACCGGAGAATATGGCGGAACACTGTCCGCCGTTTTGTTTCTTCGAGCAACCCATCACATACTGCCGCGCCCGCTCGCCGATCCACAATGCTTCCGTCAGGCGCGGCCGCACCGATCCAGCAATGGCGTACCGGGCAACGGTTGGACGAGCGGCCTTCGCGATCCGCGCTGGGGACGTCATCGGCAGGGTCGTCCGCTCGCCAACGTACTCGACCCACCGACTTGCCGGTGGACGATTCCACCCAGCCTTGCGCAGGTCGTTCGTTTGGGCGTGCAACGCATCGAACACGTCGGCGGGAAGGGCCGCCTCGAGGGCCTTGATTTCCTTCGGCGAGAGTTTTACGTTTTCGGGCGGCTTTCCTTTCCTCGCGGCGTTGTGGCGTTTCTCTTCGAGTTTCCGTTCCTTGATTTCGGTAAGCATGTTTTTTCTCCAAGGCTGGTAATCGATGGGAGACACCGGCGACAGCAACCGAATCAGTTCTTGCGACTGTTCGACGTTGGTACCATCCAGCGGACGAACGTCGAGCGAACCGTCGTAGTCGGTGCAAAGCCGCGCAGCGACCCACGACTCAGCGCGTCCGAAGTAAGACATCGCGTTCAGCAGACGCGACAGTAGCGACGCTTGCGAGTCCCGCAATTGAATGTCCGGCCAGCAAACCACGACGGGATTGGCGGGACTGACCGCGACAAACGTATCGAAGATCTTTGTTTTCGCATCGTTGGCGGCAGGCATGTAGTGCCGAGTGTGTCCCTGGGATGTTGGCGGCAGGTGATATGCCGGCGGTGACAACAACGCCTCGATCAATTCACGCATTTCTTCTTCTGGCACGTCGGAAAACTTGTGATGCCACACAGCCAGCAAGGCCCGCAGGAGGCGCCAGGGCGACGGCGGCCATTCGACCGCACCTTCGTTTACCTGTCGCCCCCACGGCGTCGCGTGGTACTTGCCGGTGGGAAAACGGAGTTGTATCGCGATCATGACTATTTCTTGCTGTAAGTGACCTTCGTGAGACGCGGGTCGGCAAACGATGCCGCCGCAGATTCGACGAGCCCCGGCAACGCGCTTTCCAGGTCGGTCAATTCGGGAAGCTTGAAACTTTCGGGCCGCTTCACGGCGATACCATTCTTCAGCTCCAAATCACAAGCGGTGCGGAGTCGAAGTCCCTCGCGCAGGAACTTCTGGATCTTGAATAGCGAGACGGCGATCAGCAGATTCTCAGCCGCGTTACCCAGTCCATAGCCGCGAAGTTGAGCGACGTCGATATTGAAATAAGCCGTAATGGCGCGGGCCGTGTACTCATCCCGATGATAAGGAACATTGCCGTATCCTTCCGCCGCCTTGCCGTAGGGTGTGTTCTCGCCGGTTCCGGGCTGCACGCGATCCACTTTGACGCCGCCGCCTGAAGCGACTTCGATGCCGCTCGCCTCGATAAAGGCCGAGACCACACGGGGCAGTCGCACCACGCCGCCAACTTTTTCGAGGAATGTGCCGTGAAGCAAACTGCACGGATCATACTTCAGCAAGGCGGCGGCAAGTTTGCGGCGGTCGAAAGGCTTGTTGGCTTCGAAGCCAATCTCCGGCTTGATTGCATTCTTAAACTCGTCGGAATTCGCGATGTAGGGCGAATTCAACCGGTGCGCCTCGCGTATTGAATCCGTAATCGTGCCGTCCGGCAACGTCGACTGAACGTAAGGAATCCCTTTCAACGGCCCGACCAAATCATCACCCGCCTCGTCCCAGCAAACACCCTCCAGACGATTTGCCATCGACTGTGCCGATTCGACAAGCAAGCAATCGACGGAGTCTCCATTGTCATTGAATCCCTTGAACGTGGCGGCACCGAGATCGGGAAAGCCGGTCGGTTGGAATCGCGAACCTTGGATCGGTTTGAGCGAAACTTCGATCAGCAGTCGTGGTTGGTCGTCAAGCGCGGATAGATCAAGCGTCATGTGGTTCTCCTTTGCAGGGTTGCGATTTGTACGTTGTCAGGGATTCAAGTTACGGCGCTGACCGGGTCAATGGGCTTCACGTCCTCAGCAAACTGGTCCCGGCGAAGCACCAGGGCGACCAGACGCTGGGCGTCCCGGATTGAAATCGGGAACATCAATGCCGCGGCCACCCGGTGGGCCCGTTGGCGAGTGCATGGGACGACTTCGACCGCTGGCGGCAACCCGGCAGCACGCAGCCGACGCGCGGCCAATCGCGTGGCTTCGGCACCATCGCCCCCGATCGCACGGCGAGTGAGTTGCGGCGCCAGTGGGATCAGTTGGTCGTCGAGCTTGAACGGCAAATGGCACAGTTTCAGCAAACTGTAGGCAGCGTCTGGCACGGGGTGGCGCGGACCTCGCAATCGTTCCACCCGGTCGTTTGAAAACCGAGACCAATGGATGAGCATCAAACCTCGCACCAGCGCTTCGATGCGAAGATCGTCGACTTGTCCGTTGATGAACGCGGTAATATCGCCCAGCGAAGCCGGCTGGCGGCCTCCCACAGGCGTCAGTAGTTCACGTTCGTTTCGTTCCTTGCCTTGTTGCAGAACCTCGACAAATCGGCGCGCGAGCACGGCATTCAAGTTACGGACCAGATTGCCGCCGCCCCACACCATGCCGGGATCGTTGCCCTCCTTGGCCCACTTGGGATAAGCCGACTTCCAGGAAGTCTTGTCGATCGGCTCCAAATGTCGG
The DNA here is from genome assembly GCA_040880645.1 of Minisyncoccota bacterium. GTDB lineage: Bacteria > Patescibacteriota > Minisyncoccia > Phycocordibacterales > CSBR16-193 > JBBDHZ01. Next base: position 17,051 of record JBBDHZ010000176.1, on the reverse strand, counting down.
CGTAGCGGTCCGACTTGGTCGTGCGTGACGCTGGCCAGCGCTGCGGCCAGGCGAAACTCACACGTTTGGTCGTTGGCCTTGAACAACCAATCGTTGCTCAGCATCGGCACGGGGCTGATCCCACTCCCCCTTTCTCCTTCGCGAAGCTGTTTGGAAATCGCGATCGCCGCTTCCGCTTCGCCGAGCGCCACCAGCACGGCCTGCACGGCCGCCGAGTCGCCGCGCTGACACAACCCGAGGATGCTGGATTCCAACTGGCGCAGTGCTCGCCCGGCCCGCGCCGGCGCCTGCTTGCCTGTGGCCGCGCGTCGAAACCGGTCCAACCAACGATCGAGAGGATCAAGCAGCGACGCCGCGGCGACTTCCTGTTTTGGGATGTCAAAAGTGCCTAGCGGAATTGCGAAGTAGGACAAGCCATTTCGCTGTTGAAAGCCGAAACGCTCGAAGCGGCTGACTCCTCGATCCACGCCCAAGGACGCAACAGCCCGCGCGAAATCAATCCCGTTGCGGACCTTTCTGCGGTTGACGGTCGCGCGTCCTTCGCCGAGCAACGCTTCCAACTCGCTCCTGGTTGTCGGTCGCGTCCACAAGGGGAACCACATCTCGGCCCTCGCCGCCGCTTCATCGGCAATGTCCGCCGACGCATAGCCGACTCCCGCCGGACGTACACAAAACGGAAACGCCAAGTTGCCATCCGCATGTTCCTCCAATTGCTTGACGGCCGACGCAGCAAATAGAAGTGTACCTTCCAAGGTCAATAAATAGTCCCAAGGGTTCGTGCCCACAGCGCCGTCAAACCCCGCAGCCGCATTCGGCCCGCCGGCAGCATCGGGAAAGAAATGGCCGGGCGTTTGCTTATCGCCGACCCCAACCGCGACATCACCGAAAATTGCGGGACGCAATGCGGCATCCCACGAGCGGTTTTCGATCACGGCGACCACTTGCTGCGCAAACCCTGACATATAACTGCCGCTCCCTTCATTGCCTCCTGTTCCGAGGAGCGGCGGGAACGCGCGCCCCTCGTTCAATAGCACATAGACGGCGTCCAGCCACGGCAGCAAGTCGTCATCCAGTTTTGCCCGGCACATCTGCAGCAGTTGCAGTTTTTCGTCGTCTGAATCCGCCTTCTCGGCCAACCCAAGCTCAGCCAGCACCGAATGAACAGCGGTGATCGCCGATTGAAACGGGACCAGTCGCGGTTGCTCGCTGGCCAAGATTTGGTCAAGTGCTTCGCGTGCAGACCGCTCGGAGGCAGAAGGAAAGAAACCCGACCTCGCACCCCACGGTCCAACCAACGGCGTCGGTTTGTACTCTTCCAGGAAGAATCTCACCAGCGCCTCGGCATCGAGTTTCGACCGCAGGCAAAACACATCGTTCTGCCACCAACCCATTGCCTCAGCATCTGCCTGTTCCGAAACCAGCCGCAGAATTCCGAGCGCCTTCAGGTAATGCGCCAACGGTGTTGGCGAGCAACCGCGGAGTTGGAGAGTCGTCTGGTTCATGGCGTTTCCTCCTCTTCAGGGAACCGCTCCGGGTCCGTGTCCAAAGGTGCAGTTACGTCGATAACCTCGCCTTCGCGATAATCCGGATGATGCGAAGCGACGATGACGGCGCCCAGCCGCGGATCATAGACGGCAACTGCTGCCGCCGGCGATCCATGCAGTTTGTGAAACGCCATTCCATACCGCCAAACCGGCGCCCGCCCCTCGACCACCACCACGCTCCCCCGCGCAATCGCCGGCAGTTCGGGCAACGGTTCGTCCGGCCCAATTGGCCGATCCACGCCGACGGAATAGAAGACGACATTGCTACGTTGTTGGACAGAATCGTCGTTCATTGGACTGCGGTGTCTGGCTTTCTTGCAAAGAGGATATGCTCCACGGCAGACACATCATCAACGTGCTCGGCCAGGTGCTGGATTTCGGACTTTGTGACAAACCGGCAGTTGTAAATTGCCGCGCGGTCCTGAAGCGATGGCTTGATGTTTCCCTGCTTGTCGAACAGGTTGTCGGACGTTGTGGCGAGATAGGACCTGACGCGGAGAGCACGGAACTGTCGGATAACCGCTTCGACTTTGTAAAGGGCGTCGACGTCGCGGTCCTGTTCCTGTGCCCCTGACTTGCACTCGATCATGTTCAATTCGAACTTGTGCATGAACGCGATGTCAAAATCATTTGGAGTATCGGCGCCGCGGTGCCCGGGCTCAATTCCGAGCCGCACATCCCAAATCCCAAGTTGCTGCTGGTGGCGGTCGAGCAGGTTCCAGAGGAAGACCTCGAGCCATCCGCCGGTCAGCAAGCTGCTCTGATACTTGTCCAACTTGCCGATGAGGCCACCATCGATGCTGTCCAGATTGAAGGTGGTTGTCAGACTTTCGCGGAGCGGCGCCACTGTGGAAGTAAGTTCACCTGGTTGGAGTTCCAGTCCTTTGCTGCGGGCGAGGCTCCAGCGTTCGCGATCGATGTCGAGCAGGTTCTCGCCGGCGGCATGAATCGCGATCAGTCGAGAAAGGTCGAACCACTGACGGGCCCGTGTTTCGGCCACTTTGAGTTTCTCTTCTTGCTTGTGCTGTTCAAACCCGTAGCCCAGCAGGAACTCGGAAATGGACAGCCGATGTTCGGCCGTGCCGATCGTTGCTGATTCGACGTCGATGATCTCATGAGGTTTCGAAACTTCGACATACACCAGCCGCGCCCCAACCGCTTTGAAGAATTCGTAGGCGGCGATGGACATGGGCTTGGTGCCGCCGGTCAGGTTGACGGTCCAGTTGGCGTTCGGATGCTTGCCAAATGCATGTCGCAGCACGGTCCCGATCGCCTGGAAGTCGGAGATGTTGTCGAGCGGGATGACGTCGCAATTCTGTTCTTTCCGATATCGCAACCCGCCGGCTTCGAGCGCTATGAGAAAGTTGTCGGAGACGCCGCGTTGCTGCATCGCCGTCGACTCGATCAGGACCAACCGATCGGGCCGAAAGTGATGCACCGACAGCAAATTGGGAACATGCTGGTCCGATAAGAGGCAACAGAGAACGCTCATGATTTACTTCCGTTACTACATCGTTGGCTTGAGACGACGCTTGTCCGCGGGGGGCAGTTGCTTGTCTTCCTGAAACCACTGATACTCTGGGTAATTGACTGGGCCTCGCGGATCGTCGGAGCTGTAGATCATCATCGCACGGAGTTGCTGCATCGTGGGGTCGCTGCGCTGCGCGAAGGGGGCGGTGCGGCGCTGCAGTTCCAGTGAGAGGGCGGTATCTGCAAATGTCTGCGCGGAATCCGCGCCGCGGTAGCGATCGGCCGGATTTGTGCGGATAGTCATACGTGTGATCCGAATGTCGGCGCTGCCGCCGCCGTGCGGCTTACACCCGCCGAGCTTGTGCCGCATCGGACCGCACAGGATTTTCTGCTCACGCGCGTCGGGACCGAGCGCTGCTGGACTGAGTGTAACGGAAACTTCGTCCTCGAGCGCGAGGCAGTACAACAGCAGATTCAGTTCGCCGTCACGCAAGTTGCGAAAGTCGACGCTAAAACGAAACGTGGTTCCAGGCGGTGCCGGCCGAACGGTTGACGTCTGTGTGATGCCCGCATGCGGCCCTGTGAGCCTTTCGGCGCTCGGCTGGTGATGATACGACTTCCGTCTGTTACTGCCGGGATAAAACGGTTGATGGGACGGTTTCGGTTGTCCAACCGCGACGCTGTACGTGGGCCATTGGGCAACCGTGGCATCGCCAACAAGCTCGCCGTCGCCGAACTGGACGAGCCCTGCGAATACGTGGCCTGCGTTGAGATATCCGAAGGTGCGCGCGGCGACGTCAAATTTCACCTGGCCCTCGGATTCCACGCGTGCTTGGGAAAGTTCGTGAGCCGAATCGATCGTGACATTGGGAAACGGCACAGCCGCATTGCCGACAAGTTCGACTAATGATCGAATGCTGCCCTTCAAAGAAGTCGCAGGAATGTATGGGCGGTGGTTGTGTTTGTGCCTGACAAAATCTCCTTTGCCGTCACCGATAATCAAGGGCGTCAGGGCCTCGAGCGTGCATTCGATAAGCCCCGACAAGCCTTCCAAGCGGTGGTGATAGTGAGGAGTCTCGTGCTGGATCGGCTGATCGCCAACTTCGACCCAGCGGTAGGGATTCCAGAATTTCTCGTTGTGCGGCATTATGCGGTCTCCTCAAACGGCTGTAGATCACAGAGGCGAATAAAGTGTGGTTGGCCGACGGCGTCAATCCAGTATTCGGTTACCAATTTTACTCCGCGCGGATTGCCTTCGATCGGATATCGAAACCGGTGCGGAATCCGCAGCTCGATCCATTCTTCAGGCGACGCGGCAGTCTGTTGTCCCCACAGGATGTGTTGTTTCATCTTAGATTCGAGTGAAGCGAGTTCGGTTGAGTGATTGTCCAGCGCATCGCCCACCCAGGCGGATGTCCCAAGAAAGACGATGCGGCAACAGGCGTTTCCCAATGCCGGGATCACTCGCCAACGCAACTCGCCGTCGCGCGCGAACAACCGGCCTCCGGTCGCTCGTTGAAACGCATCGCGAGCGGGGAGATTCAGCGGATTGCGGGCAGCCGCGCACCAGCGCAGGTTTCCGTCCACTCCGGGCCACCAATCAAAAGCCCATCCGTCTGGCGCCTCAATCCAACAACGAAGCTGATGCGAATCCTTGGCTCGATTCAAGGCTGTCAGCAAAGCAGTCAACTGCTCGGGTGTTCGATCCGCTGCTTGAAGAACGGACGTCATGACGTCACCTCTTCGCGCGACCGCTGCGATGCTTCACCTTTCGGGCCGCCGTGCCATTTGAGAAAGGCTTCGAAACCGGGCGTCAGCGGTTCCAAAGCCTGCTGCCAGTTGCCTGTCAAATCAAACTGAGTTCGCAGGCCCCGTCTCTGAGCATTGGAAAGCCTGATTTGGGCGGAGGGCGCCCAATCGTGCAACCCATACGCGGCACGTTCTTCTTCCGTCGCGAACTGGTAAATGCCGGCGACCTGCTCGGTGAACTGGACGTAGGAGAGTTTGTACTCGATGACCGTGCCGCGTACTCGCCCGAGTCCTCGGCTGCGTCCCGATCCGATGGCGATTAGTTCGTCCGCCAAATCAAACAACAGAATATTCAGCGCTGCCAGTTGCCAAAGCTCGAAGTTGACCAGGCGGATGTTGGCTCGAAACCGTCCGCCGACCAACGCTTGCAGATCGAACAACACGCCGCGAACCGTGCCGCCGGTAAAGCGGTCGATGCCGACGCCATTTCGTTGTTCGGGGACCGGTCGGTGATTTTCGACCGGGTACGCATCGCCGATACTGAATCGACTGCCGAATTTCAACGAACCAAACATCCGGCAGGCGGCGCAGGAGTCGCTGTAGGCGACCGAACTGGAGTCGTTATCCGTACTCGCGCGGAATCCACACCCGTGTGCCTGCTGTTCACTGGCAACCGGTACCGGAATGTCTCTGCGCGGATCAAAGTAGGGAATGCAAACGCTGCCCGGTACAAGCGTCCGGGCGATTCGTTCGAGTTGACTTCTCAAGACGCCCTTCAAGGACGAACCAGGGAAATAATAGGTTTGCGTACCATCACGAAACGTCACGACCGGAACCATGTCCGGGCCGTCCGTCGTGGCGTAGCCGCTCTTGATGAGGATCGGGTCGACCGGTTCGAGTTCGACGACAACGTCGGTTTGGCAAATGGTTCGACGCAGCATGGGTTCATTCTCCTTTGTGATCGACAAATTGCTAATGAGCAGGCTGGTTGTCACTTGATGAGCTGACTTGCAGTTCGATAAACGCCGTGAAATACGCTTCCCAGTTTCCAAGATCGCTGAACCGATCCGCTGAGTTCGCTTTTGTCAGAAAACGAATGCGCTGTGTGGCATCGTCCAAATCGACGCCATACAGTTTTGTGTCTTCCAAATGAAAACGCCCCAATCCGCGGCTGGTAAAACCGCCGACCGTACTGCCGGCGTGCCATTCGAACAGCGCGGCGCCAACCATGGCCAGATCGGCATCGGTCGGGTTGTCGAGATCGATGTGAATCTGAAACCGGCTGCCGGGCGGGACAACTTCGTAGTCGTACTTCAAGCCGTCCACCGCGGTCTGACTGTCACGATCGATGACGACTCCGTCGCGTACCTGCACGATCTCGGCCCAGTCGCGCAGTTGGCCGTCGCTCAGGCGAATCCGTCCCGCCATGACCGGCGAGCCAAACAGCTTGCAAACATCGCAAGTATGTTGGTCGATCCACCGCACCCGCTGCTGCAACCCCTTTTGCGACTCCGTTCGGTAGTCTTCACGCACGTTACGGTAGTATCGGATATCGGACGTACATTCAATTCCGCTGGCTTGGTGATCGAGTATGCAGGCGCGTAAACCAAGTGCGTGAGCGATCGTCTCACACGTACTGCGAAATCGTCCTTTCAGCGACGAACCCGGCAGCACGGGCTGTCCGGATGGATCGAGCACGACTCCCAGATCGCTCAACGTTTCGCCTTCTTTCCCTGAGCCGACGCGCCAGGCTGTATCGAATACAAGGCACGCGGTGATGCTCACTTTCTTCCGCAAACTACAGTCGACGGCGGGCGGTGCCGATGTGTTCATGGGTTACTCCTTGTTTGAATGTTCTTGTCGTCCGAGGCGGTACAAATAGTGGATACAGAACCGCCGAAAAAACTCGGGGAGGTGCTGATTGTTCCAAGCGTCCAGCCACTGCTTTTGGCTTGATTTGAGTTGCTTTCGACGGCCGCGTTCTTCGTTCGACTTGCAATCCGCCTTGGTCGGGATGTTTTCTTCGCGCAGTTCTCCCGGCATCTGGGTTTCCACTTCGGTTGCCGGCGACCAAGGCAGCTTGTTCGTTTCGCACAAGTCGGCGACTAGTTTCCAAAAGGCAATTTGCGATTCCAATGTTGCCTTGGCATTCTGCGACGCGGTTTCGTGCTTTTTCTCAGCGCGCTGGCGCTGGTGATCGGCGAATGCCTTGACGCGCAGGGGCTGTTGAATCGCAATCTGACGTAGGCCGTTGATTTGGGAACGCGTGATTGGGCAACGGCATTCGTCCACAAACCGGTCAACGATTTCTGCGGCCCGGTCCCGGTAAGTGACGTCCGATAATTGATCCAGCAATTTCATGATGGATCTCCCATTTGAGAACGCGCGACCTGGTAGAGATACTCGCTGACCACCGCACGTACCCAACCACGTGCCAGCTTCAATCGAACCGTCATTTGTTCCTCAACATCCTCGGCAAGGGTGGCGGAATCCGTTCGCAATTGAGAAAGCTGCTGCAATACGCTTTCGCCGATCTGCTTCCACTCCCGGTTACCGGTCTTACCCATCTGGTTCTTGACGAAGTCCTCAATGTCGGCGAACCGCGCGGCGGAACAAGCGACCTGCTGCAGGTTACGAATCTGGGAACTGATCCTGTCCTTCTTCTTGTCATAATCGAACGCATCAAAGAGTTGCTTGCCCAGTTGTGTGAATTCGGCATGGTGCTGGTCCAGGTACTGATCCACTTTGCGAGCATTGTGATGAGCGAGGACAGTCATTGGGGCGTCTCCTGTAAAGCAAGCGTTGAATGGATGGGATCGCTTACGGCGATGCGGCCGTAGCCTTCGTTGCGACGCAGTCCGATGCCCGCTGCCGCCAATTCCGTTAGCCGCCGATGCAAATCCCCGCGATCTTCCTGCGAACCCTGAAACCGATACACGTAAACTGACCCGCGTGCGACCATCCATTCGTCCTGCCGCGGTAGTCCGTGTGCGGCGTTCCAACCGCGCAGGAGTTGCTCGTTTGTGACGGCGGCGACACACTGAAGCGTTCCGCCACCCGGCAGCGCCGCCGCCAGCCGCTCGTCCACGGGAAACAGCCGTGCCGGGTCAGGCAGCGGCGGCAGCCAATCAATCATCGCTGCGGGGTCCGCCGTGTAGCGCAGCAGGTGGTCGACCAGAATGGCGCCATCCGGTAGCGAAATCGAAAACAGAAAATCGCGTGAGGCACTCAAGGCGACCGTGCGCCGACGGTCGGTGGTCGATTCCGCGTCGCTTGTCACGCACACGTCACGCACGAACTGGATCATGGCGTCGCTCCATTGCTGCCAACCGCCGCTCTGGTTGTCAGCCATCCCGTCGCCCAGATTATCCTCGCCAATCGTGAGTCGGACCTTTCCATAGCCGCGCGTGCGATGGTGTCCGAGATAGACGACGCCGACTTCTTCGTGGAGCAAGCGGTCAAGGTCCAAGCGAGCGTCGTCAGTCAACTGAATCCAGCCGATCAAGTCGTAGGCATCGTCTCTCGGAGCGATCGCCTCGAGTGTGTAAAACATGCCGTCGGCTGCAGTAAACGTCCCGCGGTCGATCCCAACATGAGCGGAGACTTGGTGTTGTTCGTCGTCACGCTCAGCGATTTGGCTGTCGCGGTGTTCCCAGAATCCAACATGCCCTTTCATGTCGGTGCCGCACACGTGGCACTGTCGAAAACGTTGGTGGACGGATTCGGCCAGGCAGTTGCCCGTGAGATGCTGAGCCGCGCGAAACCATAATTGATCGACCTTGGGGTGATCTTTGGAGAATCTCTTGCAGGCGGAAACGGTAGCGGGGAAAAAGTGAGGTCCGGGGTCGAGCGGGCCAAAACGGCAATGCGCCTCGTCCAAAAACAAACGGTGGAAAACGCTGTCGACCTCACCATGCTGCTGCAGATACGCATTCGCCAAGGCGCCGCGAACGGTCGTGCCGGGTATTGAACGGACCGTTTCGGAGCGATCGGACTGGCGGTCGCGCTTGAGCGCCAGCGGCGCCAGCAGGTTTGCCTCAATCCGGTAAATCTTCATTGAGCGTGGCCCTCCCGCAGCATCTCAATCATCAACTTCCAATCCGCTTCCTCGAACGTCGCCAGGCATTCGTCCGGCGTTCGCTGCTGAGAATTCCAGGTCACTTCGTCAAGCGTCATTCGGCACCGTCCCAGTCCCGTACTCTTGTCGCCTCCGAACGCGTCGATCGACAGCAGGCCGGCGACCAGCAGCGAGTACTCGTAGGGGAAGCCATCGTCATCTCGGGTGAGTACGTTGCTGGCATGGCGTGCCCGAATGGAACCTTGCAAACGCAACCGTTGATCGGCTAACTCCGTAGTAAAGAGATGGCCCTCTTTGACGGTCCGCGTTACCCGGTCCATTGCGGTTCGCGCGCGAACGATCGAGGTAGTCGCAGGTGTGTCGTCGTCGGGATCTCCAGTGAGCTTCGCTACAGCATTGTCGACGAACAGACAATCGCCCTGAAACCGCGTTCCGAACAGTCGATCGACAATCAGCGTAGTGTGACGTAGCGGTTTGAAGTGAGCGACTAGTTGTTGCCGCTGATCGGGTGACGTCGCGTGTGGATCAACCGCTTCCAAACCAAGTGCCAGCGCGAGCCGCTCGCACGTGTGCCGCAAGACTCCCTTGATCTGTGATCCCGGTAGGAAGGGCTTGCCGTCCCTGCCTCCCTGTCGTTGAATAAGGCGATCGGTCGCGGCGGTTCGAAAACCACTGCCGACGTGCCAGAGGCCGTCCCACACGACGGAATAGGTAAGGTTCAAACGCTGCATTTGCATGGGCAGGCTCCCTTGGCGATTACAATTCATCAAACAGGTCGGATGCTTCGACGATATCGGCTACGGCCAACACTCTCTTTCCATCCCGCTCGAACCAGGGGAAGTTGAATGACCAGTTCGGCGGCAGTAACGACTCAACGGCCTGCCAAAGCATGCGCCGTTCGTTTCGTTCAGCCGAGAACTTGCAGCGGCCAAATATGTCGCGGATGGCTCGTTCCGCCTGCTCGGTACTTTGCATCAACGAAGCTTCGTGCAGCGCGTGAAGTTTGCTCCGCGGAAAGTTGACCGATCGCAATGCGGAAATGCTGTCACGTAGCGTCTTCAAATGGTTGAGCGACATCGGACGCAATGTGCGCGGGGCCGCCGAATCCACGTGGTAGTCGTCTTTTCTCAGTTGACCCAAGCGAAAACTGTTGGATCCGGCAACTACGTGAAAATCGACATAAGCTTCCGGCGCGGTTGGTGCACCGTCTTGGGCGACGTCACTGCCTCGACGCTTGGCGTTCTTGAGCAGATCTTCGGCCAGGTCCAGAAGTAAATAAAACGGATAGCTACTTCGCGCGATGGCGACGCCGGATGAAATGGTGAAGCCGCTATCACCGACATGTCTAGAAAAAAATTCACGCACGCCGGTTGCCGTGACGGCTTTAAGCTCGATCGTCGTCAGACGCTGAAACTCCTGCGAGGCTGCCGCGGCAAAGTCGATTGACCGGTCGGCCGGTACAACCACCAACAAGTCATCACCGCCAAGAAGCAAAATATCGGCCGGCAAAGGCCTTAACTTATCAGCCGATCCCACCGCGGCTCGAATGGCCCCGATCTCTCTTTGGCAAACCTTGTCCAGCGCCGCGAAGCATGCCTTCCGAATGCTGCCATCGACAGTGTCACTAAAAACGCGGCACGTGTCTTGGCTGTCAAGATTCTGAACGATACGCCCCATCGCGTTGCCGTCGGCATAGACAAGACCGATATAGCTTTCGAGTCCACCCCGCTGGCCGATCTCGACGACGCTGTTGCAACGGAGCTCATCCCACTGATCCGCTTCGGGCCAGGGGCCGAGGGACGCAAGATGCTCCATCCACTCGGCCCACATCCCATGCTCACGTGCGACTCGCCCTCTCACTTCTTTGCGGCGGGAAGACTCCGAAAGCAGTCTCGCTTGATCGTCACCGATTGCAAATAGACCCGTTGCCGGGAGATGCGATGCCGATGTGCACTCGGCAACCAGCGGCATCAGTTGTGGGGCGTGCCGAATCGTTAATATTTCGCGCCGGCTGCGCAGTTCAAAATGAGCTTCGGTCATAGCGGCCTGATACGTCTGGTCATTACCACATTGTGCGACACCGTAGACGGGATGCACGTCGCCCGCTGTTTCGTTGATGAAATGGCCGACCACCGACTCACAGGCATGTCGCGCCTCGGCCTCATTGCAATGTCGCAGAACAAATTGAGCAGCCCCGCCGTTGGCGTATACTCGGTCCAATGTCGCACCCGATGGAAGCGACTTTCGCAGCTCCCGTTCAGTGTCCGTGCGGTTCAGTTGATCCAGCATCGCGCTGGCGCCACGAATTTCTCTCAGCGCATCCGTGCCAAACACAAACTGTTTAATCGAAGGTGTGTCGAATAACACAAGCACGCGAAACTCGCTCACGTGTTACTCCTTTCTTCTGTCTGGCCGTCCAAGTAGTGGATGGCGCCGAGTTGCCAAGGGGCGGTGCGTTGCTCTTCCGGCGGGCGCTGGTCGTTGAGGACGAATTCGCGCACGCGGCGCTGGTACTCTCGCGCAGCGCGTTTGACCAGTTCTCCCACTAACACGCCCATCAACGTCGTTCCGCCAGTTAAGTTGGCGTGGATCTCATCCGCTTCGAACAGCCATAGCGAGGCGCTGTGTACGAGCGATGCGAATTCTTCAATTCCGGTGTAGTCGTTGGTCATGGTGCACCGCAGAACGTCGCCTGGACTGGCGGCTTTGGAAAGCGTCTCGGTTGGACGCTGCTCTATTGGCAGTAGCTTCCAAAGCGCTACCGCCGAAAACTGATAGGCGCACATTTCATCGCCAAGCTGATACGTTGTCATGCGAGGTGCATTCGCGCCCATATTCGATAGCAAGATGTGCTCTTGGGAATTTGATCCATTCATTTCTAAGACTCCACGACTACTGGACCGCAGAAAACCAATGAGGGTTGAAGACACTCTGCCTGTCAGCAGGTTCACGCGCAAAATCCATAGTCCTTGTTTCATCCATCACTCACTCCCTTGCCGCGCTGCCGCGCCAGTCGGCGACGCGGACTAGGGTTTCCAAGTATGCCAGGCGGAAGGGGCCGAAACGGTCGCGTAGCGCAAGCGTCCGGCCTAGCCAGCTTGGACGGCCGTTCTGCTGGCCAAGCTGCATCAGGTCGAGCGAAAGACGAAGCGGTTCCGATACGTCTCGTTCGACATTGCCGATCTCGATTCGAGGCAACTCGTCACCGTCCCAGATGCCGCGAGCGAACAGGCGGTCAGCGCCCGGCGGGCGGTTTTCGTTCGGCATGCTGCGGATGCTGAGCCGCACCTTGCCGTGATGGGC
>JBBDHZ010000176.1:0-4807 GCA_040880645.1 Minisyncoccota bacterium | reverse complement strand
GGCCAGATCCTCTCGATCCATCGCATCTTGCAATTGCCCGTTTTCGGGCCGGCAATCCGTTACGGGTGAGTGTTTCGGATCGCCCGTCCAGCCTAACGCGGCATCATAGCCGCCGGCGTCCGCGTGAAACAAAAGCGTCATGCCCGGACGCACGGCATCGGGCCGGACAATCTGCCACTGGCGATCGAGCGAATTCCAGGCGTAGCAGCGAAAATCCTTCTTGGCGGCCTTCTCGATGAACCCGGTTCTCCCACGCACGGCAGCGACGGACACCGCACACAGTTCTTCTCGCACAGGGGCGGGAAACGCGACACTCCCGCTGCTTGTTGCCGGTTCGGGCGGAAGCCCGTTGAGTTGCTTGTCCTTCCGGTCCCACTGGCGCCAGTAAACTTGCACGTCCGTGTCGTCGCCATCGCGGATGTATCGCGATATGTCCAGGTCGTTGCCGCTGAGATCTGCTGTGGTATCGAACAGGTCAAGCAGATCCTTACGGCGAATCACATGGGGAATCGGTCGCGGCTGCTCGAGCACGACTGCTTCAAGCGACTGGGGCCCGGCGTCGGCGAACGTGGCGAGGCATTCTCGCGCCCGATCCAACGACGCGGGCTCGTAGGGGAGCGCCGTTTCAACCGCTTTCTTCGGGTCCGCCGTCTCGATGTCGATCCAATAAACCTGGGCCGGCGGTTGTCCATCGAGCCCGCACTTGCCGCGCCGGTTACATCTTCCAAAACGCTGGACCAATGACGACCACGGTGCAAGTTCCGTGAATAATGTCGTTGCCGAAATATCGACGCCGGCTTCAATTGCCTGCGTTGCGACAAGGATGCGGCCGACGTCGGGAATGCTTGCTTCGTCCAGCGCCGCGTCCTGTGTCTGTTTTCGATCGTGCGGACGGAACCGGGAGTGGATGAGTTGAATTTCCGGCGGCTCGTCCTGCTTCTCCAATTGCTTCCGGAGAGATGCGAAGACTTCCTGGGCGCGAGAAACACGGTTCACGACAATCAGCGTGAGCGTGCCGGCTTGGTGCGATTCAAGCACATCCTCCGCCAGCGTCTGGGCGTACGTTTTCTTCGACTCGGGAGTGAGCGAAACGTTGGCTTGCTGACACGGCTTGGCGGCGGTGAGCAACCGAGCAACCGACACATGTTGGCGATCGGCTTCCTGGAGCGTCGCGGCCGTCCATCGGCCGGATTCCGGCGCTGGGTGATCGACTGTAAACAGGGCAGTCGCGTCAAGCGTTGCCGACATCCACATTGTGGGACAGTTGCCGAAAGTCTGTAGTTTCTCACGAAGGCCTGCAAGTTGCGCCGAGGTAGTCAAGCCGACTCCCATCAACTGCGTTTCGTCGAGTACCCACTGACAATCATTGTTGAGCAACGCGTATTGAACCGGCCAGGCATATCGGCTCACTGCGTAGCCCCGATTCAACGCCCGCGAGAGCAGCATATCCTGGGTTCCGATTAAGATCGCATCGCGCTCGGGGTGCTCGTACCATCGTCCATCGTCCGTCCCGCCCATGAGCAGATGCACCGCGACTCCACCGCTGGCGACATCGGCCAGTTCCAGGTTCCGCAGCCATGTCGACGCGGCATCATACGTCTGTTCCACCAGCGTCCGCATCGGCAGACAATAGACGAGTCGGCGCGGGGTTGCCTGTCGAACGCTTCCCTTGGAATGAAATCTCCTGCGATAAAGCCAGCCCAGGACCGCTGTCGCCGTCTTGCCAACGCCGGTCGGGACGTTGAGCAATTCTGGCAATTCGTCGCCCAACGCGAACGTGCGTTGGTACGGATACGGCTGGCGTCCCTGCGGCTCGGAGGGCGACTTCGTGGCCTGCCGGAAGAACTGGTCGTAGGTCAGCATGCGTGTCCTTCCCTGACCATGTTCAGGATTCCAGATACGTCGCCGAGCACGAACATTGAATCCCCCCGAATGAGAAAAGTTCCACCAGTGTGGCGGATTATCTGCGCATTGCAAGCAGCGTGGCTGGGATTTTTCCCAGAAGACGCCGGGAAGCTCGGCGCGCTAGCCCGGATTATTCGTGAATCGACGCAAAAGCAACATGTAATGGCCGCGAGCGACACGTCGAAAAACATGGTGTTTTAGGCAATATAGCCGCAAGTCATTTGCTCAAAGTCATTTATGTCGATCACTTTGACTTTCGTGAATAATCCGGGCTAGCAACGCTCACGAAATAACTTCCGCATGATCAGTCCGATCGAAGGCGCATCGTCGGGGTGGCGCATCTGCGAATCGACCGAGTTGCAGAATTGACGGTCAACTATCCCGAGACAGCAATTCGCGAACGTGTCTGGGATGCCGACAAGCCATCGAGCAGCAACGGCTTTCTTTTCCGTCCACAGACATGCGGATTTCCGCGTCGGTCGGCGGATGGTCGATGGGGGTGTCCAGGATCACGTAGCCTGGGCCGAGGTGGCCGATGCTCAGGACGTGACCGTTCACCGACAGATGCATCCGTACGTCGGCCGAGTGGGCCTGTTTTTCCCAGTTTACGGTGGTCATGATGGCAACCAAAGATGAACTGCTTCGCCGCGCCGATTTGTATGCCCAACGTCACGCAAGCGGGTTTGAATTTCCAGTAGCCGCCGATAACTGACCCGATAATCAAACAGCGGATGCGTGACGAGTTGGTCCATCCGCTGCTCGTACGCTCGGAAAAATGCTTTGCGTCCCGAGGGCGTCAGCGAGACGCTCGCCGCCGCGCGCGCCTGGCGAGTCAAGTTTTCATCCCTATCGAATTTGTCAAAAGCTTTGGTCGTCTTCAATGCGCGGGCTTGTCGCGTTCGTCAACAGCCCCGATCACCACGGGGGGCAACAGAGGGCGGAGGTAGTCCAGTCGCTGTTCGAAAGTCGGCTGTTGTTCGGACATCGCCGCGGATGCACGGTAGACAAAGGCGACGCCGTCGAGTAGGAGTTGCCGCTGCGACTCGATGACAATCGAAAGCTCAAGCGTAATCCGCTCCTTCCCTTGCCGATCGATGACGGTAGGCTCCATTGGCAAGACCCGGTAGATCCGTTCGTCGGTCGCACCGTGGTCCCGTATGAATGCAGCGAGCTGTTCAGCGTTCAATTCAGAAAAGCTGTCTGGTGTAAATTCGATCTCGGACGTGAAAATCACTTGTAACGCCGGAATTAGTCGAAGAGCCTCCAACATCAACGCCTCCCAATTTCCGATGGTCCATCACGAGCGTAGTTTTTATTCCGGGTCACCTTCGTTCGGAGAAGCGTCGTCGCCGGCGATCAAGGGGGCGACGGTGTCGGTCTCGGGTGGCAGGCGGGTTATCTCGTTGCCTTCAAGCCCGTGTTCGCGGAAGCGGTCCATAACCTCGTCGATCGTAAGCTGTTCAGGACTGCTCGCCAGCGAGACAAAATGTTTTGCCAGCCCGCGCAACGTCGTGCCGCGCCGGGCGGTGGGTGTGGAGACTGCGCGATCAGACATCGCCACCCACACCGCCAGCCGATACACATCGCCGGGGAAAAGAATGCTGATATCGCGCAAAGCTTCCACGGAAATCTCCTCGCGTCTAGTTTGCGTTCCACTCGGCGATTGAGCTTTTCGGATTTTGCGTGCCATGACAGTTAGTCCTTTGAGCGTGAAGAAATAAGTCCTTTGTCGCAGGTAAGGAAACAAGTCTAGCAAAAAAACGGACCGTGGCCGGAATTCACTTAGCGCCGCTTCAACGGTCGGCGCTGTTTTCCCACGGCGTCGCTTTACCGGACGCGGCACGAGCGTGCCGGCGGGCCGGTTATAAAGCACTCGCCGCGACTCCGGCGGTTGGCTCCAACCAGATTTCTTTTCCGACGGTACGCCGAGTATTCCTGTTGCTGTCACGGCGTATTCCAATCAACGGCGTTGAAAACACCTCCGCCGATATGTCGTGTTCTGCCGAGAATGATCGGACCTTGAATTGCGTGCTTCAATGACATAGATGGGTGGTTGACGTTTGGATCTCCGATTACCACGACGCGGAACGGCTTGCCAGAACTCCTTACGTGCCTTAACCTTTCGTAAGGACAGTTTTGTTTGTTCGAGGAGACGCTCATGGCGCGTTCGACGGTCACCAGCAAGTTTCAGACGACGATTCCCAAAGAGGTGCGCGAGCGGCTCGGCGTCGGCATCGCCGCGGAACTGCGTTGGGAAGTGCGCGACGGTGAGGCGGTGGTGACGGTGGCAACACCCGCGTTTTTGGCTCGTCGCGGTACGATTGTTGAAGGCCCTGCCCCGGTCGAGGCAGTGCGGCAGATGCGCGGTCGTCGTGGCAAGGCATAGTTCATGCAGCCGATTCTGATTGATGCCAACGTCGTCATTTCTTTTCTGGTCGATCGTATCCCTCGGCAACAGGAACAGGCGGCTGTGCTGTTTCAGTCCGCCGCGGACCAGCAGGCACGGATTCTGTTGCATCAACACGTGTTGGCCGAAACGGTCTACGTGCTGTTGAACGTTTACGATCAGCCGGTGGCGGACGTGGCAGCAACGGCGTCGGACCTGGTTACTCTTCCCGGTATCGAGCGCGTCGATAGGTTGAACGACGCGCGGTTGTTTGAACTGTGGCCGGCGACGATCCGCGACTTCGGCGATGCCGTCATCGCCGCGGTCGCATCGGAGGAAAAATGCCCCGTCGCCACGTTCGATGCAAAGTTGCGCCGCCTGCTGAAAAAACTGGGCCTCGCCGTTTGGGCGTGGTCGTGATCGGTCCGTAGGCCTATCGCGTGACAAATGTCGGATAGGTGGCCAGTTCGCCGGAGACGACCCGAGCCAGCAAGCGGGTTTGAATTTCCAGTAGCC
>JBBDHZ010000175.1:0-3368 GCA_040880645.1 Minisyncoccota bacterium | reverse complement strand
AACGTCGCCAGCTCGACCGGCTCTGGCTCCTCAACAATAAAGTCAACCTGCATCCTGCAGCGCTGCCAATCAGCGATGTCGAATTCGCTGAATCTTGGATGCTTGGGAAGCTGCCGCATTACTTGACACACATTCTCGAACGCACTCGCCTGTGCCGCTCGTACGACCATCAAGCGTTCAACGCCGGGCTGATAGAGCGTAATCGCAAAGCCCCAGAAGGACGCAGGAAGACCAGAGCCCGCCAGCAACTGCTGATCGACTCCTCCCGACATTGCGGTGGCAGGCTCGATTGCGAGCGAACCGCGCAACTCCGAGAAAAACACGTTTGCCGCATGGGGAGTTGCCTCTAAAGTACCCGAGAACCGAACGCAGGTACTCTCCTCCAACATATCTACAGGCATGGCTTCGTCGGCGGATGTGGCACCCATTTCCGCCGCCAAACTCCAGTACCGTGGTGCCGCAGATTCCTCACGCGTTCGCCGACGTAGGGCAGTCGTAACAACCCGCGCCATATTAGTTGCGTTGGATCCCTTCACCAGTAAGCAATCGCCGGGCAACAGGAGGCGCGGCAGGTCTTCAGCCATCTCAACGGAACTCGCGAAGTGCTGGCCGCGAACGCTGCCTGGCAAGGCGTCGCGGAGTTCCTGCATCAACATGCCGACCGTATGAACAATATCAATTCGAGAAGTCGTGATAACCTCAGCCAGGTCTCGATGTAGCTGACGTTCCTTGGGCCCCAACTCCAGCATGTCCCCAAGAGCGGCGACTCGCCGACCATTCGTCGGAAGCGGGCGGAGGGAAAGAACTCGAAGGGCCGCCGCAACGGACTCGGGACTCGCATTCCAAGTATCGTCGATGATTTCACACGGCCCGCCGGCAAGCTCGATTCGGAACCTCTCACCTCTTCGAAAGCTCGGGCTCAGGTTCTTCAGCGTGGATGCGGCTGCTCGAACGTCCGCCCCAACGGCATCCACCACCGCTAATACGGCCAGGCTGTTCATGGCATGGTGCTCGCCAGGCAAGCCAACTCGATATCGAAGCCGTCGACCGTGACACACAATCTCGACGTCCGTCCCATCTGCGAGTAGACATTGATTGACGAGCCGCACGTCGGATTCGGCATGCCGTCCAAAGGTGACGATGTCGGCAATGTTCCCCAGCGACTTCGCACGATCGACAAGATAATCAAAGAATCGAGAATCGCGCGGCAAGACGGCTACTCCACCTGGTCTCACGCCAGTCAGGATGTCGGACTTCGTCTTCGCAATGGACAGCTCTGAATTGTGATGATGTCTGTGAGAAGCCCCGATGGCCGTAATCAACGCCACGTGCGGCTGACACAATCCCGCCTTCCGCAACATACTGTTCGGCCCGAGCATGCCGAGTTCCGCAACGGCATAGTCGATGTTGGGAGCCAATTGGCAAAGAAGCTCCATGATCACCGTATCGCTGTTAGCACTTCCCGGCGTCGAGAGCACCGTGCCTTGGTGGCTCAGCGCATGCGCAATGGCATCCTTTGTACCGGTCTTCCCAACACTTCCGGTCACGCCGATGATCTTTGCTGTCGCCCGCGCTAACGAATCCGCCGCCAATGACTCGTAGACGTGATTTGTATCGGGGACCAACAGTACCGGTCCCCATGGTGTGTTGGTGGAAGGTCGCACGCTGGTGACGACGGCAACCGCGCCTTGAGCGAACAGCCGGTTGATATTATTTGCGACCAGATTCTGACCGATGGGTCCGGCCGTGATGAAGAGATCGCCGTGAACGACGCGGCCAGGTTCTCGTCGCACGCCTGTCGCGTACCAATCAAGATTGGCGCCACAGATCCACTCGCCAGGCGTCAGCTCGTCGACTTTCGCTCGAGTCCACAAAATCGGCTTACACTGGATCGGCATAAGGCGGTAGGACCGCAGCCAATGCGAGCTATCGCTCGGTTGCATACAACCCGCTCCCGTTGGTCGCTGGAATTCTGTTGCGGAAACACCAAACTCACTTCTTAGCGGCCACATCAACGTGTGCCACTGCTGGCTCCTCCAGCAGTGCGGCCCCCGAAACACCAAACTCACTGATTAGCGGCCACATCAACTTCGATCCGAGCCCGCGTCTGAGCCTGACCACGCGGTGTGTTACGAGTTAGAATCATCGTCGTACGTCCGTTTCAAGCTTTGCGAGTTGCGAGTTCTCTCGAGTCCCAAATCAATCAGCCGATCCAGCAAGTCCGGGTAGCAGATCCCCGATGCTTCCCAAAGCTTCGGAAACATCGACATCTGTGTGAACCCGGGGATGGTATTGATTTCATTCACATACAGCCGATTGTCCGTGGGGTCGAGAAACAAATCGACTCGGGCCATCCCTTGCCCGTCGATCGCTTCGTACGTGCAAATCGCCAACTCCCGCGCCTGTTTGACCAGTTGGTCGTCGAGCGGAGCGGGGATTAGCAACTCCGAGTCGCCGCTCACGTACTTGGCCGTGTAGTCATAGAACGGACGCTGGGGGCGGATCTCGCCCACGACGCTGGCTTGCGGATCGTCATTGCCCAAGATCGCGATCTCAAGTTCTCGGGGGACGAGTCCCTGTTCGACGACGATCCGGCGATCGTACTTGCGAGCTTCTTTCAGCCCCGCAACCAACTCCCGCCAGTTGCTGCAACGCGAGATTCCGACGCTCGATCCGAGATTGGCCGGCTTGGTGAAGACCGGGTACTTCAGGCTGGATTCAATTCGGTCCACGACACCCTTAACGGAGTTGGTGAGCTGTGCCGCCGTCACAAGCTCCCACGGCAGGATGGGAAACCCGTGCGACATCATCACTCGCTTGAAGATGGCCTTGTCCATGGCGGTTGCCGCCGCGAGAACTCCCGGCCCCACGAATGGCACATCGAGGATTTGCAGGAGTCCCTGCATCGCTCCATCTTCGCCATGCGTCCCGTGCAGCACCGGGAAGACAACATCAACTTCCTGAGACAACAGTTGGAAGGGGACTGCCGTCGTCCCAACATTTGCGTTCTTCGCATCGCGTGGTGATGTATGGCTCCAGCTTCCCTGCCGGTCGAGATAGATGGGGAGCGGATCGTACCGTTGCTGATCCAACGCATCGAGGACTGATGCGGCGGAGTCTATTGAGACCTCATGTTCTCCCGAGCACCCGCCAAAGAGGATCGCGACTCGCAGCTTTTCTCGCTGACCAGTATGAACCATAGCAACCTTTTTGGACTGCGGCGACTTGTCGCCGCTTTCTGATTTGTGGCTCAGCCACTTTCCCGCCAAGTCGATCTGTCGGTCCAAAAGCGGCTCCACTGCGGACCAAAGCGGTGACAAGTCACAGCAGTCCGCGTGAGCCGCGGGGTTGTCAGTTTAGTCTCAAAC
>JBBDHZ010000174.1:0-3383 GCA_040880645.1 Minisyncoccota bacterium | reverse complement strand
GCACTTAAGCCAAACATTTCTACGGTTTTCTTGGGACTGAACAGATTGCACCCGTTCTGGACGAGAAAGATACCCGTTAGATAGCCTACCCGGTTCGCCCGTCTGAACGACTAGCGGACAGGTCGCTGCTTCGTTGGCGACAAAATACCAGCCGTCGTATCTGGTCTCCGCCAGGTAGCTCCGTACATCTCGAACACCCTCCGTCCTCGTCGGCTGCCAGCACGCCAGATATGCGCACCCCACCGCCACAACGATGATCAGCGTCCGGATCGTGAATCTTGGGCGCCACCAGCTCAATTTGGCCCGTTCGTTTAGCATGCGCGTACCACTTTCGAGAACAACCGTCCGACAGGCCCATTATAGCCTAGTCGGGCGTTCTTGAACCACGCTGGCTGCCTTGATCCAAAACCGAGTCCGCCAGCGGACCCGTCGTAGGTGAGCCGGCGCTGGATGATACTTGGCAGAGCACCGACGAGAAGCCTTGTCGGTCCCGTCCGCCATGTCCTCCACGACACCCGCGTGGATACCGTGCAAGCACCGATCGGGACTGCCGCATTGGATCGTCCCGAGTGATGGTGTCGGCGGAGCGCCCCTCCCGTGCATCAGCGCGAAGCTGTCGCAGAAGGGCACGAGCTACGTCTTGGGGGACAATTTATCATCCCCTACACGGTCGCGTCGGCTTCGTCGCGCAGACTATCAGGGCATTGCTACCGTTGGAGGACCAGTGCACTGAAGACCATGTTTCGTCACTCGATATTGAAGATTCCCGGCAGCGTCCGTATCGATGTACCGCATGATGTCGAAAGGTCCGCCACCACCAAAGTAATCCTCATTGGCGGGATTTTGACCGTCAGCGTATTTACCGAAGTAATTTTGCGTCGCTTTGAGATGTCCCTGGGTGTCGTTGGCTATGGCGTTAGCGGTACGAAACACGAGCCCGTGAACGTCCAAAAACCCGGAATGCGGCGGTGGTATCTCTCCAAACTCTTTAACTTTGGGATTTACAAAACCAGCCGGGTACTCAAATGGTTCATCCGCCACAAAGGGATTGGGCGCCGTTCCATCGTTTTTGAAGTACGTGACATGTTCTCCAATGATGGTGTGATCCAGGTCTGCCAGACGACCTGTGCACCGAACATACGGTGCGCCTGAGACGCGGTTTCCTCTGTTTCTCGCCGCCCAATGAATTGCCGCCTGTCATCGAGTCGCCAGCCGAAATCGCCGGACACCTGACGTTCGGCAGCTTTAACAACGTGGCCAAGATCTCACGCTCGGCCTACACAGCTTGGGTAGAAATCCTCAAGCGTGTTCCACACAGTCACTTGCGTTTCAAGTACGGAAAAAGTTTCGGTTCCAAGTGGATGCAGGAACAAGTTCGTTCACGGTTCGCCTCGGCAGGCATCGACACGCGGCGGCTTGAATTTCTGCCGGCGATGCCGACCCTTAGCGAACACCTCAGCGCGATCGGCGGCGTGGATGTCGCGCTCGATTCTTTTCCCTATCACGGCACGATGACCACTCTGGAAACGTTGACCATGAGCGTGCCGGTGATCGCGCTTCGTGGTCAAACCTACAGCCGCCGCGCCTCCTCCGCTATGCTGACCCGCTTAGGCGCAGATGAGCTGGTGGCCACACGGTGGAACAATACATCGACGTGGCCATCGCCCTCGCGAGCGATCCTGATCGCTTGCGGCAGTTGCGTAAAGAGTTGCGGTCGCGGTTTTTTAACAGCGAAATCTGCGACGTGCCAGCTTACACCGCAGAACTCGAAGAGACGTATCGTCGTTTATGGCAAGAGTGGTGCGACGTAAACGCACCAGCGGGCACCTGAATAAGAGTCCGAGACCCATGACGAGTGGCTTCGTCTCTTCCCGCAAACGAATATATTGACCTCCGCAACCGACAGTCGAAGTCTTACGCAACGTTGAGTTTAGTCATTACCGGACAGGCACACGCCATGAATAGGGTGGATTGGCGTGGACGTAGTGAGCGGAATGGCGCCAGCCAGCGGCGGCGGTTCCGATAATCGCAGGAAAACACCGGCGGCTAGCCCGCTAGCACAAGGAGCCCTCTTTTTGATGCCAGGCCTGCCTTCACCGATCACGGCGAGTTGCCGTGATCGGTGGAGGAATCACGGGTCTTGCCGCCGCGCATCGCCTCGTCGAGCTCGATCCATCGCTGCAGCTAACGCTCTTCGAAGCCTCCGCTGGGCGGAGTGTGTCACACACAGTGCCGCAAGACGGATTTCTTATCGAATTGGCCGCGGACAACTTCATCACGACGGTTCCTTGGGCCATCGACCTCTGTAAACGCATTGGCGAGGTGGCTGCCGAACGCTTAATCAACGACTCCGCGTCCCACTCGATAGGAACAAGTTCAAAGTTCAAAATTCAAAGTTCGTCCCGCCAATGCACTGTCAAGAAAAGTTAGAGTAGCCAGGGACGAGCCCCAGTACAGGAAGATGCTGGGGAAGACCCGACACTCGACCCCAGCCACTCGGCACTCAACCCGCCGACGATACACTACTGAACCAACGCCTCCTCCCGCCGCGCGGCCCTTGGGAAGAGGATGTTGTTCTCTTTGTGGATGTGCAGATGCAAGTCGAGTTCCAGCTCGCGCAGCCCGTCCAGCGTGGCTCGATACGTGTTACAGGCATCCTCCGGCACTTCGTAGTTGCTTGTGACCGATCGTAGCTGGCTGAGCGCGTCGCCCGCGACGTCGTGCTCGTGCTCCATCATGCGAATCGGGTTGCGGACGGTCCCGAAGGGAAGTTGCACCGACTGGGTAGCAGCCTCCAGCAAGCGAATCGCCGGAAACAGAATCTGCTCTTCCTTCATCATGTGCGGAACCAGTTCGTCTTGCAGCATCTGAAAGACCCGCTTGACGTCCTGAAATTCCGGGTGCTTGTCGCGATGGACTGCCGCGACCTTGGCGATCAATTGTTCGAGTCGGGGCAGCTCGGTCCGCAGATAGGCATGATGGGTCTGCTCGATATGATCGCACAGCTCGCTGAGCGGCGCGGTCTGCCAATCTCGGCTTTCCGAAGCATCAGCCGCGGGCGGCGTGAGCTTCATGAGAACTTCGTTCGGATCGAGATCCTGTTTCTGACATGCCTCTTGCAACGTGTGGCTGCCGTGACAGCAGTAATCAATCTGCAGTTCTTCAAAGACTCGAGACAATTCTGGACGATCCGCGACAAGCGCGCCAACGGATCGGTTGAGGTCAATCTGCGACATGGAAATACTCCCGCCTTCGTGTTGGTGACTGTTACGACTAGACGCCTTGATGCACACACAGTGCCGTTGCCGCGCGACAGGGAGGTCCGTTAACGAAGCTGGGCCTTCCAAATCCTTGACGCGAACGAATTTCTCGATCGATCGACG
>JBBDHZ010000173.1:0-3407 GCA_040880645.1 Minisyncoccota bacterium | reverse complement strand
GATCATGGCCGTTGGCCAAGCATGTGCGTGTCGCGTATCCGGTTCTGCCTCGCGAAAAACGGCAGACGGCAGCGTCACGACTGCGGACGCACCCTTTTCTGAATGTCCGTTTCCAACGCCCCAAACACGGCTTCGTGGCGTTGAATCGACATGTGCAGTGCCGCAAGTAATCGCTTCGCCGTATAGAAATTGACAACGATCCGCTGGTCGATCTTGATCGGCTCTCGAGGAACACCGACCGGTTGAGGATTCAATCCAAAGTCGACGATCAGTTCTTCCGGGGAACCGGTGACGCGGCAGAAGTTCGCGTAGGCGGCATGGACATGCGAATCATCTACCTGGACCTGCTGCTGTTGCCGCTGCTGCTCCTGCACCGGCTTGGGTTCGGCAACATCGCCGGCCACGTTCGTTTCAGCCACGGGGGACTTTGGTTCTTTAACAGTCATTTCCGAATCAGCCATTTTTCTTCTTCTCTTGAGGAACAGGTTCACAAACAGTCAGGTAATACCACACTTGGCTCACAACTTGCCAGGCTTCAGTAAATCGTCAAGCACATCGTCCACGGGGTGAGGATCATGTCCGTCAGCTCCCGCAAGGTCTCTTGCCAGTTCGTCGAACCAACCGTCACCGCAGGCCGCAGGCCGGGCTTGCGATTCGTGAGATGTCATCGCCCTGGATGGACGTGGTCGGTTGCCACTTAGTTGTGCAAACAGCAGGTCGCGGGTCTCCTCAATGCGGACAGAACTGTTGCTCGCTGGAGCCGGGATACGAGAAACGGCAGCAGCATCGCGGCGAATGAGCGTTGATGTTGTCGGTACAGCGCTCTCGTTGTAATCCACTTCATCTACTTGGTCGTCCATCGGTGTGACAGTCTCAGATGACAGCGGATTTCGCCGTTCGCCCAACTCGAGAATCCCGACCATCAAATCACCGTCGTGCGTGCCGGGACCAAGATCCCGCAGACCGAGGATATGGCCGAACTCGTGCATCACGACGGTCAGCAGATCCATGCTGCCGGCGGCAATCCCCGTTTCGGCACGCAAACCCTCTCCTTCAATCGCCAAAAACTCGACGTCGTCGGCAGGGGTCGCATCGATGAACCAACCGTATCCTGCAGCGTCTTGGTCGATCAGTACCCGCCCCTCTCTCGCCTGGCCTAAGATCTGACCAGGCAGGTCGATAATTTGCACCGGCGTGCTACCAAGATCGATGCCGCTCTCTTGTGCAAGGCTCGTCACACTCCAACGTGCGATCGCTTCTGCCACAATCGCCGCCAAAGCATCCTCGGAAACGTGTTCTGCATCCGATAACTCGGTTGGCACGCCAAAGGCCAGCATGTTTTGCCGACCGTTTCCTGTGGCACCCGGCGACGGATGTAGATAAACGCCTCCGCCTGCATCGAGCGTCCCATCGACGTTGATGGTACCGCCAGCCCAAACATCGATGCGGTCGACTGCGGTGATATCGCCGTGGAGGTTCACATCCGACCGGGTCGAGCGAATCGCCACGTCATCTCCTGAAACGATATCGCCGAAGATTGTCAGGTCGCCCTGGGCGTGCAGCTTTGCGTCATCGCCCGCAGAAAGATCGCCCGCCAGATCCATCCGTCCCCGCTGCGCCTGGTACGTGAGCCCTTCACCCGCACGCGATTTTCCCGTACCCGTGAGGTTTTCTTTGGCAGTGATATCCAGCTCGCCATCCGCATCAAGATCGCCGAGGTAGTCGACGTTGCCGAGCGCGGAGAAGAGGCTGAGATTCCCGTCGGATTCGATGAATCCGGAATCACCGCTGAAAGTCTCCGCAGCGACCAGGATGTCGCGGTGAGCGTGCAGCGTGACGTCTGCATTGGGATCGCCGGTTGAACCAATTTGTTCGACATAAATCTCGTCTTGCGTTGACTGCAGGCGAACGTCACCGTCGTGGCTGACGAGGGACGTCACCCGCATCTCGCCCATTGACTTGATGTTAACGCTGCCTTGAACGTCAAAGAACACCTCGATGTGCCCCTTGAAGAGATGCTTGTCTGCGCCGCCCTTGGCGTTGCCGCCCGGCATGTCCAGATCCGGCCCCGTGTCCCAGTGGTACTGGCGTGACCGTGTTTCTAGTCCCGAGATCGTGTCGTGGGCGTAGAGGAATAACGTGTGAGCGTTGAGGTCGGTGCGGGTCCGATCGGTCGCATCCGCATCCACGATGCTGCCAGCTGAGCTGAGGATAATCTGGCCGTGGTTCCAGCCAGCCTCGGCGTAGCCGATCTCGACGTCGCCCGCGGTTGTCAGCAGAGCCACGTTGTTCCACTGCGCATCTCGAAGTGAGCGGACATCGGTCGCCGTGACGGTACCGCCGGCTCGCACACGAATCGGCCCATCGGCATTGGTCACCTCGGCCAGTTCAACCGCATCCGTCTCGCGAATTTCCAAAATCCCCGAGCCGGCGACGTGGGCGGTCAGCTGATCGACCTCGGTGATCAGCATCATTCCCGTGCCAGACTCGGCGTTGAGCACATGCGACGTCAGTGGATCGTCCGTTCGGAAGAACATCAAATCCCCGGCCACAAGATTCGCTTCGCCGTCGACGAGGTTCGTGTTCACCGAGCCGTAGCTGTACAGATCGGTTCCGGCGTCAAGGTTCAGCGTCGTGGCGCTGACATCGCCGCTGGCGGTAACCCGCAGTTCCTCGCCGGCGTCGATCGAGAGTATCTGGCCGGCCGAGAGGGTTCCTGAAATTTCGACTCTTCCCGTCGCACCAACTGTCAAGTCGACACCGGCCGTCAGTTGGCCACCGAGCAAGAAATCGCCGGTGACGATCATCCAGCCCGATCCCCCAAAGCTGAGCTGGCCGTCGATAGAGAGGCCACTGCCGGCGATGAGGAACAGATCATTACCTGCGGTAACGATACCCGTTTCCGTAATTGTCAGCTTGCCGGCTGCATCGAGCGTCATGTCGTGGCCGCTGGTCGCCCGGCCGCTGATCGTGAGGTCGGATTCCGTATCCACGGTCAGGTCGCCCGTGACCGCCTCGGCCGAACCGCTGATGGTTGTCTCTCCGGTCGCGATCAGTGTCAGATCAGTCTGACCGCTGACCGCACCGGCGATAACCGCCGTGCCCGGCGTCGTCATCATGAGCGAATCACCCGTGCTGCTGACGCTGCCACCGAGAGTTATCTCCAACGACGAACCGTCGAGCGTGAGGGAGCCCAAAGTCGCGACCGTCCCGTCGACCAACAAATAACCACCGGCAGCAAGTGAGCCTGTTGCCTCGCCTTGAACATCGCCAGAGACCGTCAACGCGTCGCCCGAGCGAATGCTCAGCACGCCACCGGCTGCAAGCTGCGACGTGTCGCTCAGTTCGATGCGTCCCATCGCATCCAGCGTCATCGCATCGCCACTCGTCAGCGACCCGCTGACGGA
>JBBDHZ010000172.1:6093-21771 GCA_040880645.1 Minisyncoccota bacterium | reverse complement strand
GTAAGAAAAAATTATACCACAAACGCAAAACTATGAAGTCGGACTTCATACTCATACCTAAGTATGCGGAAACGGTTTAAAAAGAAACAGCGAAGCTGTACTCTCTACTGGAAAAGATAGAGTTTATCGAAAACAAAAGATTCAGTTGAGCACCGCTACAGCGTCACCGTCACCGTCGTTCCTTTACCTTCCTCTGATGTTACTTTGAGCGTGCCGCCGTGCATCTCGATCACGCGTCGGGCGTTGTAGAGCCCGATGCCCGTTCCGTCTTGACTGACCGCGATCGCGTTTGAGGCTCGATACAGTCGATCGAATAAGTGTGCCTGGTCGCTTTTCGGAATACCGATCCCGGTATCGGAGATCGTAATGGCTGCCCCGGAGCCTTTCTCGTCAAGTGAAACCGTGACGCTACCGCCCGGCGCGTAGCGAATGGCGTTGTCGAGAAGACTCGTCAGAGCGGCGATGAGGATCGTCGGGTCGGCGTTGGCGGTAACGTGTTTGGCATTAGCAAAGCTGACGGTGACGTTGGTGCGTTCCGAGAGATACGCCAGATCATCGATCGCCGTTTCAATCAGATTGTGCAGGTCAATCTTCCTGATGCGGACCATATGGCTAAGATTGTCGGCGTTGAGCGCGGCGGCTTCGGTCATTGTGTTCACGATACCCAGCGCCCGTTCAGCTCGGTCGTGACTTTTTTTGAGCAGCGCACGATCTCGGCTCTTCGCGTCACTTGTATTCTCAAGGAGATCATTCAAGCCCCATACAACGCCGGAGAGCGGAGCCTCGAGGCGACGGGAGACAGTGTTGATGTAGGTTGATTTGATCCGATCAAGCTCAGTTTGTTCGGCAACAACCCGTTGCGTCCGGCGCCGTTCGTGATGCTGATATCGGAGTTCATTCGCAACACCATAGAGAAGAATAGCAATAACGCAGTAGCTCAAGATCTGGACCAGAAGCCATACGAGTAGGGCTTGGTCGGCGTATGAATACGGCGGTAAAAAAGCAAATGATCCAAAAGACACGACAATGAAAGCGCTAACGCCGGCCGTCTCCGCCGGCCTCAGAGCAATTGTTGAGAGAAGCGGCGGAATAACCAGGATGATAAAAAACGGGCTGACGATTCCGCCGGTGAGATAAACGATACCGAGATAAAAAACAGCGTGGCTGATATTCCGAGCGGAGAAGAGCGCGGGCTTCTGAAACAGATACAGTAATACAATGATACCGGCGTGTATCCCGGCGATCGCGATCCAGAACAGAAGCCAGGCCAGAGGGTGTTCGATCCAGATAAGCCGGCCGGGGAACAGAAACGGTATACAGCCGAAAAATATATACGCACCGAGCAGCACTGCTTCGGCGACAAAAAAGAAACGGGAAAGGCGGCGATCGTGTGGCCGGATATCGTGAGTCAATGTGCGCATAGCCTGAAGTATATCAGGTGAACGCGTTCTCGTGAAAAGCATTACTCGTCACGCCGGCTATGAAAAGATCAGCGGCACAAAACAATGGGGATAAGTGCCCCCGTGTGTCGGGTATCGGTGATATAATGAACAGAAGGATTATTCATTTACTCGTGCGTTATGGCAAACAAAGTTTACTACTACACGGTTTCGATTATTTTTCTTATTATCACTATTCTTCACCTGGCCCGCATTGTCTATAGCTGGGAAGCAGTGATCGGTGGCGCGGTGATCCCGCTTTGGGTGAGCTGGGCGGCGGTAGTGATCGCCGGGTATCTTGCCGTTCGCGGCTGGATGTTCGCTAAGGCGGCGTAGGCGGCGTAGGCGGAGTTCCCTCAATTATATGGATGAACACAATCAACGTGATCAACAGCCTTCATCCGAAGGAGGTCGTTTTAATGAGCCGGCAGGCGGATCGGAACAGACCGAACCGTCCGTCTCGCGGGGAAATACGTCTGACGAACACAGCGACACCTTACTGGGCGTGCTGGCGTATCTGAGCATTCTTTTTCTTGTTCCGTTGCTGCTCGCTAAGGACAGCTCATTCGCTCAGTATCACGCAAAGCAGGGCGCCGCGCTGTTTGTGGTTCAGTTCGTGACGATGATGATTATGGTTGTCCCTGTCATTGGTTGGATCATCGGGTTCCTTGTCTGGATCCTGTGGATCATTTTGGCGTTTATCGGCATTATGAACGCGCTCCAGGGGAAGCGAAAACCCTTGCCGTTTACCGGCGAGCTGGCAAAACATTTCTAACGAGCAGGCTCGATGCTCACAAGCGGGAAGCGTATACACAACACGCCCCGCCGGCTCTGCCGGCGGGGCGTGTTCTTACTACGCACACGTGAACGGTGACTCGTGCTAATCGTTCTCGTGCTCCCACTTCTCGGCGTTCTCGATAATGTCGCCGTCTTTAAACAAAATTGCTTTAAGCACTTCACGCCACTGCGGGAGTTGGCGGGAGAGCCATTCCAGGTCGATCGCAAAATGTTCAAATTCTTCTTCTTGAGCGTGCCGCAGAATATTCTTTACTTCCTCGTTCTTGCTCGCGGCGATGCGCTGCTCGTACCAGTTGATCGCCTCAGCCTCTTCCTGAAGCGAGGCGGAAAGTCGGGCGAAATCGCGTATTTCAGCCGACATCTCCTCCGCCGGTTCGTGGTATTGGTCTGTTCCTGCCATAGTGTTCAGATTATAGAATAATGCCGCCAGTATACCATATGCTTATGCCAGCCACTGAGCCACGCGCTGAGCGATCTCGTCGTGCCGGTCAGGATGGAACCACTCAATCCGGTGGTCGCGTTTAAACCAGGAGCGCTGTCGTTTGGCGTACTGGCTGATAGCGGTACCGAGTTGCTCCACCATTTCCTCGTACGTGAGCTCACCGCGAAGATGCTGTGCAAGAAAGCGATACTCGAGGCCGAGCTCGATCATTCGCTCGTACGAAAGGCCGTGGCGGTGAAGACGGTCTGCCTCGTCGATCATTCCCGCCTTGAGACGCCTTTCGAGGCGTTCGCGAATACGAGTACGCAAAATGTCTCGGTCCAGGTGTACGCCGATCTCCAGTAGATTGTACGGTGATCCGGTCTGTGCCGGCGGGGGAACCGTTCCGGTGTGGGCAACGATCTCGAGCGCGCGGATGAGCCGGCGTTTATTTTCCGGCTCGATCGTTTCGGCCCGGCCCGGATCCTTCTCACGAAGTTCAGTAAATAACTCCTCGGCGCTTTGCTGTTCGAGCTGTGAGCGAAGCTCCTCATCGGGCGGGACCTCGGGAAACGAAACATTATCCACAACCGCCTGAATATAAAACCCGGTTCCGCCGACCAGTATCGGGAGCTTGCCCCGTGAACCGATATCGGCGATCGCGTTCTCGGCGTGTTCTTTGTATTGGGTGACGGATAGCTGGTCGTCAGGATCGGCGATGTCCAGGCAGTGGTGAGGGACCCCACGCATCTCATCGGCTGTGATCTTGCCGGTGCCGATGTCGAGTCCGCGGTACACCTGGCGCGAGTCCGCCGAGATGACCTCACCGTTAAACTCCAGGGCGAGACCTACCGCCAGATCGCTCTTGCCAGTCGCGGTCGGACCGAGTATGACGAGGAGCTTGGGTGTTTCGTTCATTGTGCCCGGGGCCGGACTTGAACCGGCAAGGCCAGAGGCCACAGCATTTTGAGTGCTGCATGTTTACCAATTTCATCACCCGGGCGATAATTGACAGAATACTATAAACATAGCTTTTATTCAATTCAGTATGAGTACGAAGTTGTCCAACCCCGGGGGTTGGACAAGAGGCGGTGGGGGTCAAGATCGGCTGATCGAGGGTAGCGATCAGGTTTGACAGAGGCGTGTAATTTGTTATGTTGTATGTAGTTCAAGGATGTTCCTTGATATGCGTAAATCGTCGCGGATGTTCCGTGGCGTCCCGGGCCTCGGGTGAGAGGCAACCCTTTTGGCACATGTGCCGGAAAGGAAGGACGACATGTCGTCAGGTCAATTTTCACCACTGATCAACTTACTTGAAACACTTGAGGAAACCGGATTCAGTCCGGGCCAGATCTCGATGTTTCTTCGGGCGCTCCATAACAACGGCTGGGCCAGGCGAGATATCGCGGAGCTCGGCCAATCAGGGGAGCGTATGCAAGCAGTTCTGCGGTATGTACGTAAAAAGGCTGAGATCTGGGAACCGAGACACCGCCGGTGTGAATGGCGCGAGGTGAACGGTGTCATCTACTTCACTGTCACCTCGGACGGTACCACCGGTCCCGAGTGGGTCAAGCGCCTGGAGTCTCGGGGCTGTAGCTTAAGTCCGCAAGCTAAGAACGCGCTTTACTCCACGAACTTCCAACCAACGCACGGCGTGACCTACGAAATCGCCGTGATCAAGGGTGAGCGGTACCACGACGGAGATCGTAACACTCGTAAAATCCGCGACTCCTCCCTCTTCGGCTTCTCGGAGCCCAACGCAGAGGTCAGCTGCCTCAT
Source organism: Minisyncoccota bacterium (assembly GCA_040880645.1). Classification (GTDB taxonomy): domain Bacteria; phylum Patescibacteriota; class Minisyncoccia; order Phycocordibacterales; family CSBR16-193; genus JBBDHZ01. The sequence continues at coordinate 17,334 of JBBDHZ010000172.1, read as the reverse complement.
CTGGAAGATGTTTATTGATGAGGAGATCAAGGAGATGGGTCTCGAGTCTATTGTTGCGATGCATGAGCCCATACTCGTCTCGGGTGGTTTTCTGGTTCTACTCACAGTGAGCCGACACGGTGACGGATCGTGGCTGATTGCTTCGCCCGCCCATTCCGGCAAAATGTTGCCTGAGAGCGTCGGGTTCGCTTTCAATTGACCTCGCTGCAACACTAACGTGTAGTGTGATGCCGGCACACACAGATCCTTGCCCTTTACCCCGTTTGCTTTCGAGCAGACGGGGTATTTTCATACCCAAACCCCGGTTCTGTGGACTATTTTCCTGTGGTATACTGCACGCAACGACCGTCGCGTCGCGTATATATACGTACCGAAAGTAACTAACTTCGAACTGAACAATGTCTGGCTTTTATAACGATTCTATATTTTGGGTAGAGGTGGATAAGATCCGGCCGAACCCGTACCAACCCCGCAAAGAATTTAATCAAGAGGAGCTGCAGAGTCTGGCGGATTCGATCCGTCAGTACGGTGTGCTTCAGGCGCTTGTCGTAACGCGCACCGAGTACCAAAAAGACGACGGCGGGCTGGCGGTCCAGTACGAGCTCATCTCCGGTGAACGTCGTCTTCGGGCGTCCAAGCTCGCCGAGATAAAGCAGGTGCCGGTTATTATCCGCACCGGTGACGAGAGCTCACAGATGAAACTGGAACTGGCGATCATCGAGAACGTCCAGCGCGAGGACCTCAACGTGGTTGACCGGGCGCGCGCCTTTCAAAAACTGATCGACGAATTTAGTTTTTCCCACGCCCAGATCGCCAAGAAGGTTGGGAAAAGCCGTGAGTACATCACGAACAACCTGCGTGTTCTCTCGCTGCCGCAAAATATCCTTGATGATCTGAGCGCGGGCAAGCTCTCGGAAGGTCACGCGCGGCCGCTGATGGCGCTTAAGGAAAAACCGGACGAACAGGCAGTGTTGCACAAGGAGATTCTGTACAAAAAAATGAGTGTTCGCGAGGCAGAGCGAATTGCCCGGAAGATCGCCTACGACAATACACGAAAGAAGAGCGAGAACTACAACTCCGAGATCGCGGGGCTGGAGAAGGAGTTTTCCCAGTCGCTCGGTACCCGGGTGCATATCGAAAAACGTGACCAAGGCGGAAAGCTGACGATCGATTACTTTTCCGATGATGACCTCCAGCAGCTACTCGAGATGTTCAAGCGGTACGGCGGTTCAAAAAGCCCGACCGAGATGATGGAGAAGTTTATTGCCTCCAAGGAAAAGCTTGGTCAGGCCGGAGCTCAAGAAACGGAGCACCAGACAACACAACCGACGGCGAGCGAATACGCTCAGGAGAACGATCAAAAAGTAGGCTCGGAGGATGAAGCGGCTTCACCTGAAAGTTCTCAGGGCTCAGCGTTAGCCCAGGAGAGTGAAGGAAAAGGTGAGGGGGATCAGGCAGAGCGATCCGAAGAGCCAAAGAACGATGCCGCATTGCAATCCGCTCCGACTAGTCCGATCAGTAGCGACCACACGCCGGCCACTGAGGAGCCGGAATCTGCACCGGCGGTTACTTCGGATACATCGTCCAGTGAGGAAGAGTCACACCCGGACCCACAGCCGGATACTCCCGCTGAACCTGAAGACGATACCACGAGCGACGACGACCTGTATTCCGTGCGCAACTTTACGGTATAAATTCGACACATAAAAGACAAACACCCGGCATATTCGTGCCGGGTGTTTGTGTGTCAGACGCGCTTGGGCGCACGCTACGTGTTCTTCTTGTTTTCCTTTAATTCCTCTTCCTCTTTCTCTTGCTTCTTTTTCTCCTTTGCTTTCTGGCGTTTTTCCTTTTCTTTGAGGATCTCTACGGCCCGGTCGAGTTTGACGGCGTAGACGTCGTCATCTTTTTTCAGGCTGGCGTAGACATCGTTGTGCCAGACATACGGTCCGAACCGCCCGATACTTGCTTTCACCGGCTCACCGGTCTTGGGGTGCTCGCCGAGGTCTCGAGGAAGCGAAAGGTATTTCTCGGCGTCTTTGAGGGTGACATCGCTCAGATCCTTTTCCTTGGGCACGCTGGCGCGCTTCGGCTTCTCTGCTTTCTTGTCGCCCTTCTCGGGCATTTCCCCGAGCTGAACATACGGCCCGAAGCGTCCGGTTAAGAGGTAGATGTTTTCTCCGGTTTTGGAATGTTGGCCGATCGGCTCATCACTCTTGATCTCGGTCCCGTCGATCATAAGGGCGCCGTCGCAGTCCGGGAACTTTGAGCACGATAGAAACTTGCCGCCGCGGCCGAGTTTGATGACCATCGATGTGCCGCATTTCGGGCACTTGAATTTTTTGTCGGCTTTGCCGAGATTGGTGATCTTGTCGATATCCGCTTTCGACTCGACGGCCTTGTGAAACGGCTTCCAGAAATTCTTGAGTGTGCCGACGTAATCGGCGTTTCCTTCCGCGATCTTGTCGAGGGTTTCTTCCATCTCTGACGTGAAATCGTCGTTGATGTACTCCATAAAGTGATCCTCGAGAAAGCCGCTGACCACCATTCCGGTGTCGGTGGGGGTCAAGGCCTTGCCGTCTTTCTCCACGTACTCCCGGTCCTGAAGGGTCTGAATGATCGAGGCGTAGGTACTTGGCCGTCCGATGCCGCGTTTTTCCAGCTCTTTGACCAGCCCCGCTTCCGAGTAGCGTGAAGGAGGCTGTGTCTCCTTTCCTTCGGCGTCGATATCTTTGAGGGTGAGCGGCTCGCCGGTCTTGACGCCCGGAACTTCGGTCTCTTCGCCTCGGGCGCCGGGGTCTGCTCTGAACCAACCGTCAAACGCGATCTGGGAGCCGGTGACACGAAAGTCAGGAAGGTCGTCATTCACAGTGTTGGCGATGATGGTGGTGCGGGTGATCTTGGCCGAGGCCATCTGGGAAGCCATCGTGCGCTGCCAGATAAGCCGGTAAACCTTTTTCTGATCGGCATTCGCACCTGCCTCCTCGTTAGCGAACGCAGTCGGGCGAATCGCTTCGTGGGCTTCCTGGGCGCTTTTGCTCTTCTTGCTGAAGGTATGCGTTTCCAGATAATTCTCGCCGAACCGTTCCTTCACGAGCGGAACGATCTGAGCAAGCGCTTCTTTGGCGAGGTTGGTACTGTCGGTACGCATATAGGTGATGTGACCGGCCTCGTACAGTTTTTGCGCGAGGCGCATCGTGCGTGAAGGTGAAAATCCGAGCCGTGAACTGGCGGCCTGCTGGAGGGTCGAAGTGATGAACGGGGGGCGAGGTTTCCGCGTGACCGTCTGCTCTTTGACGTCTTTCACGTGCCAGTCCTTTTTTGTGGCGGTGGCGATGATCTCGCGGGCGCGCTTCTCATCGGTCGGTTCTTCTGAGCAGGTTGCCACAAAGCCGGCCTTTGTCTTGGGTTTGAGATTGGCGGTAATGACCCAGAACGGAGTCGGCACAAACGCCTGGATCTCGCGTTCCCGTTCGGCAAGGATCCGCAGTGCGGGCGATTGGACCCGGCCGGCCGAAAGTCCGTAGCGCAGTTTTTTCCAGATGAGTCCGGAGAGGTCGTACCCGAACAGGCGGTCAAGGACCCGTCGTGCCTCCTGTGCTTCTTTAAGGTTAGTGTCGATCGTGCGCGGGTGCCTGATCGCGTCCTGGACGGCGTCCTTGGTGATCTCGTGAAAGACAACCCGCTTTGGTTTTTTCAGGTCCGCGGCTTCTTTGACGTGCCAGGCGATGGCTTCGCCTTCCCGGTCGGGGTCCGTCGCCAGATAAACCACGTCTGCTTTGGCGGCGGCCTTCTTTATCTCCTCAACGACGTGTTCTTTTCCGGGCGTGATCTGGTAGTGGGGTTTGAAGTCGTTGTCAATCTCGACCGCGTCCTCGTTCTTTTTGGGCAGGTCGCGGATATGTCCGACCGATGCTTTGACCGTAAAGTTGCTACCGAGATACTTTTTGATCGTCTTCTCCTTTGCCGGAGACTCAACGATCACTAAGCTCTTGGCGCTTGAGGGTGTTTTTTTAGTTGTTTTTGTTGGGGAAGGCATTGCGGGGTAGTGAAGGTGGCAACGTAGCGAATACTAATACTACAGTACGTGAGAAAATGCAAACAGTCTACATTACACACGGCGCACCTCACCGCGTTCTTCTTTGACAACACCTTTCATCTCGAGCGCGGCGAGGATCATATTGGTTTTGCTTGTTCCAAGCGAGCTCCGGCGTATCAGATCATCGCGCGCTTGCGGCTCGCGCAGCAGCTCAAGCAGGGCGCGCTCGTCGGCTGAGTATTCCGCCCGGTCAGGCTCGGGCTGCTGTCCCCGGTCGTGTTCGATCCCGAGCGCTTGGTGCAGGTCGTCAGCAGAGGTGATCGGTGTGGCACCGTCGCGAATGAGTTGATGCGGTCCGATACTGGTTGCCGAGAATATCGAGCCCGGGACAGTCAGGACGTCACGGTTATACTCGCCGGCGAGCCGGGCGGTGATAAGGGTGCCGGATCGTTGTTGGGCTTCGATTACAAGGACTGCTTGGGAAAGCCCGGCCATAATGCGATTGCGTTGCGGGAACGCCCACGGCGTCGATGCGAAGGTCGGTTCAAATTCAGAGAGCAGTGCTCCGCCGGCTTCAAGGATCCGACCGGCGAGACCGAGATTGCTTCGCGGGGCGAGCACCTCGCGGTTCAAACCCGAGCCGGGCACGGCGATCGTGTGGAGGTTTGCTTTGAGCGCCGCTTCGTGCGCGAGCGCGTCGATTCCGAGCGCTAAGCCGGAAACGACTGTGACCGGAAGGCCGCGAAGGGAGTGGATCAACGTCTCAACTACCTGTTTTCCGTACGGGGAATATTTACGGGAACCGACCACGCAGAGCGCCGTGGTATCACGGGGCGGAAGCCGGCCGTGGACGTAGAGCCGGTCGGGCGGGTCCGGGATCTCCTTGAGCAGGTAGGGGAAATCTTCGGACGCGAGTTGTCGGAGTTCTAACACGGACATTTTCTGCATTGTATCACCTCGTGGTACTATACTAAACAAGAATACGATATAGTGAATACTGCCTATGCTTGATATACATTTTATTCGTGACAATAAAGACCTCGTGCAGGAAGCCGCAAAGAAAAAGCGGATTGAGTTCGATGTTGCTCAGTTGCTTGAGATTGACGACCGGCGCAAGCTGCTCCAGCAAGAGGTTGACGGATTGCGGGCGCAGCAGAATTCGGCAAGCGATGTCATCGCCGCTACAACGGACCCCGACGAGAAGCAGCAGAAGATAGCAGAATCAAAAGAGGTAAAGGAGGCGCTCCAGAAAAAAGAGGAAGAACTAAAGGGTGTGCTGGAGCAATGGAAGGCGCTGATGATCCGGGTACCGAATATTCCGGATATGTCCGTGCCGGACGGCGACGACGAAGGAGATAATCAGGAGCTGAAGCAGGTCGGTGAAAAACCAAAATCCACGTTTGAACCGAAAGATCATATTGAGCTGATGACGAACCTCGGTATGGTAGATTTCGATCGCGGTACGAAGATCCACGGTTTTCGCGGGTACGTCCTGATCGGTGACGGCGCGCTGCTCTCGACCGCAGTATGGAACTGCGCCCGTGATTTTTATCTCAAGAAGAATTTTGTGTACGCCCTGCCGCCCGCGATCGCTAAAAAAGAGTATTTCTACGGAACCGGACACCTGCCCACCGAGGCCGAAGATCTGTACGTGACGCAGGACGACGATTATCTCTCCGGAACGTCAGAGGTTCCGATGATGGCGTATCACGCAGATGAAGTTCTGACAAAAGATGAACTGCCGAAGCGGTATCTTGCATTCTCTCCGTGCTATCGGCGCGAGGCCGGCAGTCACGGGAAAGACACCAAAGGACTTTTGCGAGTGCATGAATTTTACAAACTCGAACAGCTGGTGCTGTGTGAAGCGGATCATCAGATATCGGTTGAGTATCATGAAGAGTTGAACCGCAATACGGAAGAGTTTCTTGAGCTCCTCGGTTTACCGTACCGACAGGTACTGATCAGCTCAGGTGATCTCGGGAGCGGCAAAGTGAAACAGTACGACACCGATCTCTGGATCCCGTCTCAGCAGACCTATCGTGAGATCTCGAGCGCGTCGTACTACCACGATTTTCAGTCCCGCCGCTTTAACATTCGCTACGACGACGAAGGAAAGAAAAAGTATGTTCATTCCCTGAACGCAACCGCGATTCCTACGCCGCGGGTGTTGATCGCGCTTATCGAAAACAACCAAAACGAGGACGGATCGGTCACGATCCCGCCCGCCCTTCGCCCGTATCTTGACGATCGGGAGTCCTTTACCCCACGCGCCTAACGCCCGTTTGTATGACCGCACGACGGCGTCACCTAAAGCCCTATCAACGCCGCCGACGGCGACGCATTACGCTCGCTGTTGTTCTGGTGGTTCTGCTGGGAGGAGGGTTTGCCGTTAGCGCGTATGTTGCCCAGCATAGTGCGCTGACGGTCAGGACCGTGACGGTGCGCGGCGCGGCGGCAACACCGACGAGCGAGATCCAACAGATCGCTGAGCGGCACTTGTCGGAGACATATCATTGGATCTATCCGAAGCGCAACACACTCTTTATTCCAAAGTCGGCTATCCGGCACGACCTGCAGGAGACGTTCCCGCGGATCAACGGCATCAGCATTTCCCGAAGCGGCCTTACCGGGATCACGATCGCGATCTCCGAGCGGCAGGCGTACGGGATGTGGTGCCGCGACACCGGCGGTGACTCGTCCGGTGAGTCGGAGCTTCGGCCTGATCGATCCGCGAGCTGCTATTTTCTCGACGAGAACGGTTACGTCTACGCCCCGGCGGCAACGTTTTCTGATGAGGTCTACCTTACGTTCTATGGAAGTCCGCGCAAGGCGAGTGAGGTCTCTCGTACCCACCTTTTGAGCACTGAAGAAGGTACCTCAACCCAAGCCGCAGACGAGGTGCGCCTGGCGCAGAGTACGTCGTCGGATCGCTTTATCGAACATCCGATCGGAAATACGTATCTGGGGGAGCGATTTGCGCTTCTGCGTGATTTTCTGGTCCAGCTTGAGCACCTGGGCCTGGCTCCCCGATCGGCGCGGGCTGAGCTCTCGGACGATTTTCACATAGAGCTTGAAGACGGCGGTTATCTGATGGTGACCCTGAAAGAGGATGGCGCGCGTCTTGCGCAGACGCTTGAAAATCTTCGCTTGCTTCTGGACACGAACGATCTGCATCTTCAAAAAAAGGAAGCGGGAAGAAATCCGTTTGAGTATATCGATATGCGATTCGGTAATCGCGTCTTTTATAAACCGCTCGAAGATCCGGTGAGTGACTCTCCACAGTAGCGGGAGGTAGGTGGTTGGTCCGTGCTATACTTACCCGTATGAGAGCGCAGTTCTTCTTGGTTGATTACGTTGTTTGGCACTACACACGCGCCATGCGCGACGGCGCGCGTATTGTTCGCAATTTGGTGTGGTTTTGTTTTCATTTTTTCTCAATTGCGCTTCTCGCTCGGACACTGATCGCGCCGTTTGAGAAGCTCGGCGAGCAGTATCCGCAGGGGTTCCATCCGGCAAAGATGCTCTCGACTTTTGTGGTCAATATATTGATGCGAGTCGTGGGGGCGATTGTGCGGCTCGTGGTGATCAGTATCGGGTTTTTAAGTATGGCGGCGGTACTGCTGGCGGGCGTGGCCGCATTTGTGGTCTGGGCGATCTTTCCGTTTGCAACGCTCGGGGCGGGCATAACGGGAGTGCTGCTTATCATCGGCGTGTGATCGATCTGTATGAACTTTCAGGATCTCTTTGAACAATCTCTTTATTTTCGGCACGCTATTCGGATCAATGCTCTCGTGTCGATCCCGCGGCGGCTGATCCTGGGCCGTATCCTGGCAGTTTTGGTGATCATCGGTTTGATCGGGATCACGGCGTCCTTGGCGTTTGGGATGTTCGATCTGTTCCGCCTTGTCGGTTTTACGCTCCTTGCGGCAAGTGCGTGGCTTGTGCTGTTTGCGCTTGACGCTTATGTGTTTTCGTATCTTTTTCGTGAGTTGACGGCGTCGCCGCGAGTAACATTCGAGCTGGCTGAGGTTGTGCTTCGAAGCGACCAGCACGACCTCGCTGCGGGGTTTTTGGTCAGCTCGTTTGGCGGCCGGGTCTGGCGGCGTCTCGGGTTGCTGCCTTACGATCTTGAAACGTTTTACGCTGATCGACGCGGTACGGTGTCCGCGCTCACTGTGCCGACCCAGCGGACGGTGAATGGTGCCCTGTACGCAAAAGCGCTGTACGAAAGTGATGAGGACCTGAAAGCCTTTCTTTTTACGCGCGGCGTGAACGATGAGGTGTTTGCCGGCGCGGTTGACTGGGTGCAGACCGAGATCACCGGTTGGAAACAGCGGTATCGATGGTGGAGTGTCGAGCATCTGCGTGAGATCCCGGGCATCGGCAAAGACTGGTCGTTTGGAACGGCGTATCACCTTGAACGCTACGCCCGCGCTGCATCTTCGCTGGTTCGGGTGACCGGCCTGCTTCGTGAGTACTACCGGGAGGAAGTTGACCATCTCGAGTCAGTGCTCAGTCGCGGGCGCAGCGCGAACGCGGTGTTGGTGGGGGAGACCGGGAGCGGACTGCGCGACGCGATCGCGGTGTTTGCCGATCGGATCACGCGGCAAATAATTACGCCTCAGCTCGAGCACTACCGCGTGTACGTGCTTGACACTGATCTGTTGATCGCCGACCACTCCTCTAAAGAGGAGTTTGAGGAGACACTGGTGCGCATCTTCGACGGTGCACTCAAGACCGAGAACATCGTGATCGTGATTGAGCATCTGCCGGCCTTTCTGACCAACGCCGCGCAGCTGGGAAGTAATCCGGCTAATCTTCTGGAAGGGTACTTCGAAGACCCCCGGCTACACGTTATCGCGACAAGTACGCCGGACGCGTACTACGACCGCCTCTCGAGTGATCCGCGCCTGAAGCGGTGGTTTGATCGGGTGAATATGGAGCACGATGATCACGTTCGGATCACACGGTTGCTTGAGGAGCTGGCGGTGGCCCGGGAGGGACGGTCGTTGCTCGTGACGTATCCGGCGGTTCAAGCGGTCTACGAGAGTGCCCGACGGTACTTAACCGGGGGTGTTATGCCCGACGTTGCCCTGGACCTGCTGGAAGAAGTGATCTCACTTGCTCGCAGCAAAGGACAGGATCGGGTGACGAAACGCTTCGTAGAGAGTGTTGTTGAAGACAAAACCGGCGTTCCGATCGGTGAGGCGGACGAGGGTGAGCGGAAACGGCTTTTGAATCTCGAGGACATCCTGCACCAAAAGATCGTCGGGCAAGATGCCGCGGTTAGCGCGGTGAGTGACGCCCTTCGCCGTTCGCGAAGCGGCGTATCGAGCCCGGATCGTCCGTTGGGGGTCTTTCTGTTCCTGGGTCCAACCGGGGTCGGCAAGACCGAAACCGCCAAAGTGCTCGCCGATACGTTTTTTGATAGTCGCGACGACATCATTCGGATCGATATGTCCGAGTATTCCGAGGGGGACGCGCTTTCGCGGCTTATCGGGAACGTCGGCGCCGGAATGACCGGAATGCTTGCGAGCGCCGTAAACGACAATCCGTACAGCGTGCTGTTGCTCGACGAGTTTGAAAAAACAACCCAAGACGTTCACGACCTATTTCTTCAGATCTTTGACGAAGGGGTCTTTCACGACGCGTACGGCAACGAAGTCAATTGCCGAAATATGATCATTATCGCGACCTCGAACGCGGCAAGTGACACGATTCGCTCGCTGGTGGGAGGCGGAGAAGAGCTTGCGGCGCACAAGCACGATATCATTGATCAGCTTATTAGTACCAATGCCTTTCGTCCGGAACTGATCAACCGTTTTGATGACGTAGTATTGTTTCATCCGCTTTCAAAGGAAGACACGGCGGCGGTGGCCGAACGCGAGTTGGCCAAGCTTCAGATCCGTTTGAACAAGCGCGGCGTTTCGTTTGAGATCACCCAAACGCTTGTTGAGTACTTGGTTGAGCACGGATATGACGAGCAGTTCGGTGCGCGGGCGATTCGCCGGATCATCACCGGCGACATTGAGAAGGTTATATCACATAAACTGCTGACCGGTGAGATCAAAAAGGGCGATACCGCGGTCATTAGCGAAGAGGACCTGGCATCGCTGGCAAAGCCGAACCCGGCACGTGTGGTCACGGACGGGATAGCCACGCGAGTTAGCAATCGATCACCAGGGAGTGATGCGTAAGGGGTGCGTTCCTGCGCAATTGAAAGCAGGCCGGTCGAGGCTGGTCGTGGGTCTGGACAGCGGTAGCAGATATATGATACGTTAAAGGTGGTTGTTCTCCCCTCCACCCGGTGGTTTGCGTTCGCGCTGCCGCCGGGCTTTTTTAATGACAAAGCCTCTCCTGGCTGTGAGAACGGGCGTTCGTGTGCTAGTTTTGAAGCAATGGCGACCACGGATAAAAACTTCTGGCACCGGCTTTCCAAGCCGATTATGGTACTCGCGCCGATGGCGGACGTGACCGACGCCGCGTTCCGGCGCATTATCGCAAAATACGGCAAGCCGGATGTCACCTGGACCGAGTTCGTGTCGGCCGATGGATTGTTTCTGGGCGGCAAAGAGGCGCTGATGCGTGACCTGTGGTACGACGAGAGCGAGCGCCCGATCGTGGCGCAGTTTTTCAGTCCGAACCCGGAGCGAATGAAACGCGCCGCCGAGCTGGCGGTGGAGCTTGGCTTCGACGGGATCGATCTCAATATGGGGTGCCCCGATAAAAGTGTTTGCAAACAGGGGGCAGGAAGCGCAATGATCAGAACACCCGAGCTCGCTCAGGAAGTGATACGAGCGACGATGGAGGGGGCGGCAAAAAACGCAGCAGGCAGCCTCCCGGTATCGATCAAGACCCGCGCCGGGTATTCGTCGGATGCCGAGCTCGATGACTGGATGACGGCGCTTTTGCAAACTGAGCCGGCGGCAATTACGGTCCATGCCCGCACAAAAAAAGATATGTCGAAGGTGCCGGCCCGCTGGGAGTTGCTCTCGCGAACGGTGGAGCTACGCGATGCGCTTTCACCGGAGACGTTGATCCTGGGAAACGGTGACGTGACAAGTCTTGAGGACGCCCGCCGCAAGGTTCAAGAGACCGGGGTTGACGGAGCAATGATCGGGCGGGGAATATTCGGCAATCCGTGGTTTTTTGATCCCGAGAAGGACGCGAGCACGGTCTCGATCGAGGAGAAACTTCGGGTG
>JBBDHZ010000172.1:0-5993 GCA_040880645.1 Minisyncoccota bacterium | reverse complement strand
ACGGCCTGAACACGGCCCGGCGACGACCACCACTTGCGTTAAGTGGTGGTCAACTGAAAGGAGTTCCATGTCCATGCCCAACCGCATCGCTCTGGCCGATGTATGGAGGTGCCGGGTGTTGCCCGGCCGACGGCTGATCGTTTCCACAGTTGGGACGATCTGAACGGTGAACCTCTACTGGCGCGCGCGGAAAGGAGGCAAGCTACGAAGCACCCGAGCAGGTGTCAGCTTCGGCTGAATACCCTCGGGCTCGTACTAGTCAGAACATATAGGCGGACCTCACTCGCAGAGGTCCGCTTTTTTATACACGATTGACTTGCGGGGAGGCGCTTGTTCGTAAATACCCGGCGCCCCTTGATCTGTTTTAATGAGGCGCCGCAACGTTCACAAGCAAAAGGGACCCTCTCATCAAACCCTTGACAATAAATTATACGGTGGTACCATAGAACGCAGAAATCAACCGGCACCAAAGATGAATGGTGCTGCAAAAATAGAGTGTTCCGAGGGACAAGGAGGACAGGAAAAGAGAGACGCCCTTCTGCAGGAAGGATTCTGCAGTAATACCCGAAATGGGCGGTGAAGGGATCACCGAAATCAAGGAGCGTCTCGATGAGAACGTACGTTGTTTGTTTTTACGGAGCGGTGATTGTCACGATGATCGTCACCGCACTGCTCGCAGGCTGCGGACAGCAGGTTGACTTCTCCGCGGGAGTCGGCTGGAAAAGTCTGTATCCTGATGACATCGGACCACATAAGCTGACCGATCCTCGGCGCGGGATGTACGAGGGGTCAGGGTATGGCGAGCGCCATACCGCCGGAAGCGAAGGTGGATTCCGCTTTGGTTTCCGGAGAATGGAGGTGCCGTATGGTGAGTGAGCTCACCAACTGGATCTTCCAGAACATCGCCGGCCCGGTCCCCGGTGGTATCCAGATCTCTCACGGAGTCTGGGTCACCGCCGTAGTCATTTACGTCGTCTCGATTGTACGACGTAAGACAAGGAAGGCATGATCAAGGGGACCATGACATTGCCCCCCGAGACGCCCCCACGGTTTGAAACAGAGCATTGCTTTGTTTCGGCCGTGGGGGTTTTTAAATAAGTCCGTGTTCACTTCTAAGACAAGGAGCAACATCGGTTTTTGTGTACGGTCTGCTTCTCGAGAGAAATCTGCTATACTGTTTTCACTATGTCAGAGTCAGCACTGTATCGTCGGTACCGTCCGCAGTCATTTCCGGATGTCATCGGTCAAGATCATATTGTGAAGGCTATTGAAGGTGCGATCAAGAATACGTCCTTTGCGCACGCCTATTTGTTTTCCGGCTCTCGAGGAACCGGCAAAACCTCGATCGCTCGTATCTTCGCCGCAGAGATCGGGGTAACGCCGAACGATCTGTATGAGATTGACGCCGCTTCGAATCGCGGAATCGACGACGTGCGCGAACTCAGAGAGTCGGTCCACGGAATGCCGATGGAGTCACCGTACAAAGTGTACATTATCGACGAAGTGCATATGCTCACCAAGGAGGCGTTCAACGCCCTCCTCAAAACCCTCGAAGAACCACCGGCGCACGTAATGTTTATGCTCGCCACAACCGAGCTCCACAAACTGCCGGATACGGTCGTCTCGCGTTGTCAGACATTTCATTTTCACAAACCCAACCAAACAGTGCTCAAAGAAGTTGTGGACCGGGTTGCCAAAGAAGAGGGGTACAAACTCGAGGGCAGCTCGGCGGACCTGATCGCGCTGTTGGGTGAGGGGAGTTTCCGCGACACGCTGGGGATGCTCCAGAAGGTACTCTCGGCGGCGGGCGGGAAGACAGTCACAGAGGAGGAAGTTGAAGCGGTAACCGGTGCACCACGTTCCGAGACGATCAACAAACTAATCGAAGCGATCGGGAGCAAAGATCTCTCGGGAGCGTTTTTTCTTGTCCATCAGGTATCCGAGCAAAACGCCGACATTCGACTGGTGATCTCGCTCTTGTTGCAAAAACTCCGGACGACCCTCTTGCTCCGCTTTGCTCCCGATCTGGCCGACAAGATCAAAGAGGGGCTGTCGGAAGACGAGTTCGTATTTCTTTCAGAGAAAGCCAAGGACACGGCATTTGTCCTCACGGCGGACACGATCCGCAATCTCCTTGAGGCGCACGATGAGACCGCCCGCGCCGCGGTCCCCGAGCTCCCGCTCGAGCTTGCGTTGACACGGCTGCTTGAAAAGGAATCAGCTAAGGGGTAGAGTAAAGCAGAATCACTATGACGCTATCGCCGATAGATCTCGGAATAATCATTGTCTACCTCGTCGGCATCCTGCTGTTCGGCTGGTGGCTGTCGCGCAAAGAAAGTGCGGATGACTATTTTGTTAATGGGCGAAAAACACCGGTCTGGTTACTGTTATTCACTTTGATCTCAACGGCGATTGGAGCGGGAACTCTGATCGGTACCGCGGGGGAGACCTATAAAACGGGATTATCATTTGCGTTGACCGTGGTCATATTCTTTTCTTCTTCGTGGGTTCTTATGGCGATACTTGCCCCACGGATCAAGCGGTGGGCTGATACAAATCAAGCGTATACACTCGGTGATTTTTTGGCCTACAGATTTTCAGAACGAACCCGGCTCCTTGTAAGTGGAATAATTGTCTTAGCATACGTGATGATCATGGCGCTTCAGTTTGTCGCGTTTGCTCTGTTACTTGAAACCATCGGTGGTTTTCAATACGGGTATGTGCTGTTGGCTACCGGCTTGTTTACAATACTGTACACAGCGTTAGCCGGTTTGCGTGGCGTGTTCTATACGGATGCCGTTCAGTTTATAGTACTGATTTTTGTGTTTGTAGCGCTTTTCATATACGGCTTCTCCATCCTTGATTTTTCCGAGATGATCGCGGCTGCTCCGGCAAGTCATTTTGATATATATAATTTTGCCGGACCGGTCTTTTTCTATGCCGCGGTGATCCTGGGTATTCCGTATGTACTCGTGTCAATGGAGCTATGGCAACGTATTTATTCTGCAAAGAGTGTTACCACGATTCGTCGTACACTTCTGGGGGCGGGCGCATTACACATTCTTGCGTATATCTCAGCAGCTATTTTTGGGTTTATGGCGCTTCAGCTCGTACCGGGCGTGCCAAGTGACACTGTTTTGTTCCATCTAATGACTGAGTTGTTACCGGTTGGTATATTTGGGTTGGGAGTCGCTAGTATCTTGGCCGTATTAATGTCTTCGGTAGATAGTATGATCATGGTTGGTTCCGCTAGCTTAACGAAGGACTTTTTGCCAAGATTCAAACCGGATCTTTCCAGTCGATCATTTTTACGTGCTGGCAGGGTGTTTTCGTTTATGTACGGATCGGTGGCTCTTTTGATAGCACTTTTTGTTCCGGATATTGTTCAGCTCGTTGTTGCTGCCGGCCAGATAAGTCTTGTGTTCGCACCAGCGGTACTAGGTGGATTACTCTGGGTTCGTGTAGACGAAAAGGCTGCATTTTGGAGCACGTTGGTTGGATTTATTTTAACACTTGCTTTCTTGCCGTTTATACCGAATGTTGCGTTTGTTCCGGGCTTCTTTGTCTCGATCATTATCTTTCTCTTCTTCACCCTCAAAAACAAAACTCCTTTTTCGGAAGCACCTCGACCCGCGGTTGAGTAAAAGCACTTTCTGTTATAATGTATCTCCAGCTAGCGCTTAGAGCGTAATGCCTAGCACCTAGGAATATTGCCCGGTCGTCTAATGGCAGGACGCATGGTTTTGGTCCATGAAATTGGGGTTCGAGTCCCTGCCGGGCAGCAGCCACATGCTAAGTCGAGAGACTGAGACGCATAGGTAACTATTCCGTAAATTGCATACCTGCTGAGAGCAGTAACCATAGCAAAAAGCCGTCCTTGTGGGCGGTCTTTTGCTGCACTTTTGTGGAAAATTACGGGTTGCGGATATCTGTCACTTTGTTAGGGTGAGGGTATTGTAAGAGAAATACACATTTTTGTGTTGGATAATTTAAAAAGATATGAATAAACAAATTTTAATAGGAATTTCAATAGTTGGAGTATTTATTGTTGGAGTCGCATTCTTTTCGTTCACTGGCTCTAACGAACCTGAGCTTAGTGAAAACACAACCGCGAACGAATTTTCTGAAACGGCGGGTGATATTCCAAATGTTGTGGCTGTGGTAAATGGTGTAGAAATTAGTCGGGAAAACTTTGAGGCACAGCAAGCACAGGTGGCTGCGACTCAGGGTTTTGATCCAACAGCAATTGACGCAGAAACGGAGGCTACCCTTCGGTCACAAGTTCTCGACTCCCTTATTGCACAAGAGTTACTTTCTCAGACAGTCGCTAGTGCCAATATAGAAGTTCCAGAATCACAAGTTGAAACACAACTTCAAACAGTCGCAAGTCAGTTTGGTAGCACGGATGAATTTGATGCCGCCCTAGAAGCAGAAGGTCTCACCGAAGCTAGTTTGCGTGAGCAGGTAGCGAGTGAAATCGCAATACAGATATATCTTGAGGAAGAACTTTCCCTGTCCTCAATTACTGCATCAGAGGAAGAAATAACAACTGCGTATGAGGAGATAGATGCAGCACAATCTGATGTCCCGGCGCTTGAAGAGGCAAGAAATCAGGTTGTTGAATTTGTTGAGCAACAGAAACAGCAGGAGATTATAGCTCAGCATGTTGCCGAGCTACGGTCACAGGCAAAAGTCGAGGTGTTCTTATAGAATAGAATTACATAGATGAAAATAACCACCGCAGTAGCACATTACTACGGTGGTTATTTCATTTTGATTAAGCAACACGTTCTTAATATTTTTTGTATAATGAAGAAATGGAAATTGCACTTATTGCTACCGGTGTCGGCGCTTTAATTTTTTTGTCGTACCTTTTTAGTCACATTTTTGAAGAATTTCAGATTCCTGACGTTTTGTTTCTGGTTGGAATAGGTTTGGTACTGGGTCCCATAACTGGATTGATTGACGTATCCCGAGCTGGAGTACTCGGCGAGTTTTTTGTTACTCTCACACTGCTCATTATTCTCTTTGAGGCGGGTCTCGGTATCAAGATTGGAAAACTATTTAAAACTGCGCCACGAGCTTTGCTTCTCATGCTTCTTATGATGGCAGGATCTATCTCTGTGGTTATCGGTATCGGGCACTATCTCCTCGATATTCCACTCACGGAAGCGGCTATCATCGGGGTACTCCTTGGAGGAGTTTCTTCCGGTCTTGCGGTGCCACTTGTGAGGAAACTTCCTGTATCAGATGAAACACGTTCTCTCCTTACGTTTGAGGCAAACATGAGTGACATCATTACCATCGCAGCCGTGTTTGCCATTATTGATTTTAGCAACACAGGTGTATTCGATGTTGGTGCTTTTTCGACTTCCTTTGGCATAAGTACCACTATTGCAGTGTTGGTTGGTGGAGTGGCCGCTCTGTTTTGGTCACAGATAATCGCAAAAGTCAGAAACATTCAAAACAATATTTTTATGACACCCGCACTCGTACTCCTGGTTTTTGGAGTCAGTGAACTGCTTGGCGCGAGCGGTGTGTTTGCTGCCTTCTCGTTTGGTATCGTGCTCGGTAACTTGCAACTCATCAAACCTCACGGACTTCCCGAGTCACTTGGCTTCCACGAGTTTTTCCTCACTAAATGGGAAACTCGCATGTTTTCAGGTCTTGTTTTTTGCTCAAGACGTACTTCTTTGTTTACATCGGGCTTTCTATCGGCCTTGATAATAGGCTTGCCTTACTCACTGGATTTGTCGCTACCGTTCTCCTCTTTGCAGTACGCATGCTGTCAGTGAAAATTGCTGTGGCTGGTAGTGTGCCACTATTTGATCAGCAAGTACTCGCCAGGCTTTTCCCGAAAGGACTTATGGGAGCGGCGCTTGTAACGCTTCTGAGTGACCAAATCGCACGAGACTTCACGTATTCAGTAATACTTTTTAGTATCATACTGACCAGCGGGCTTATTTTCTTGTTGCGCCCTAAGACAGCAATTA
>JBBDHZ010000171.1:2650-3430 GCA_040880645.1 Minisyncoccota bacterium | reverse complement strand
GGGCTCGCCAAACCACATCCATGAACGACGAAGATCGCTTCAAGCTCTACTTCGGCCCCTACAAAACCCCGCGTTTTCGCTACGGACAGAAAGTCTGGTGCGAGTCCCGCGGTTGGATGAAGATTGTCGGGTTGAGCGATGGAAAGATTCCGTGGCCTATCGGTCGCCTCGTCACTCCACCAACTGGACGTGATTCGCTGATAATCTATCGCGGACTTAAGCGGGGAATCGAGCGCGAGTCCAATCAAGCCGTTGCACACTTCTGGGGTGTTTCGAGAGGGACGGTGCGGCGTTGGCGACGCGCGTTGGACGTAGGAAGGAAAACTCCTGGCACACTTCGATTACAGGAAGAGGCTCTCAAAGCGCCGAGCCGACGCAGCAAGATCGCGGACGCCAAGCGCGGGAAGCCTCGTCCAAAGAGCGTCGTCGAAGCGCTACGAGAAGCAAACAAAGGCCGTAGGTTGAGTGAAGACCACCGCCGCAAGATGAGCGAGTCGCACCGCAAGCGTGGCACGCGTCCGCGCTGGTTAAACGCGGCGTGGGAGCCCTGGGAAGATGAAGCGGCTCGTACGCTTAGCATCAACGCCGCAATGCAGAAGACGGGCCGCAGCCGGAACGCCGTTTTGATGCGACGGCGTAAATTGCGAGTGCCCGATGGGCGGACCAAGGCGGCAAGAAAGAAAGTCGGCAGGTCGAAGTAACTACCGTACCTTCACGTCTGGACAAATCGCAGCGTTCGGGACTATTCACTCGAACCACACGTGGATTTTCGTTTTCCAT
>JBBDHZ010000171.1:0-2640 GCA_040880645.1 Minisyncoccota bacterium | reverse complement strand
ACACACTTCGATGTCGGCCACCGAGTACGCCGCCCGAACCAGCAGCTCTGAGGTGTTGGACCGTTGAACGGTCCCGCCAGAATGACCGAGGACACGCCTTCCTCACGCACTTCGGCGATGACGGGTTAGGGACCGAGAATCAGTTTGACGACGCACTCCGATCCAATACACCGCTGCCCCATGTCATCTCGAATTTGCGTCGGTGTGTCGGACCGAAGCTGGTTCGGGCAATTCGCTTGCGCGCTCAGGACACGCCCTCATTATCCACTTCCGGCTGCAAGGTCAGGGGCGAAATGCCGTGAAATAGACGATCTATTCCAATCCAATCGAAGTGATTCTAGCTGGTTGCACCCTCTTCGACCCCCCGACTGTGGAGAGCAGCTTTGAGTAGCTGCGAAATGATGGCCAGCACGGGTAATTCGATTAGCGGTCCAATCACGAGCGCCAGCGCAATGAGCGGCCGATCGGGAAAGGCAACCACGGCGATGGCTAACGAAACGGGAGAGTTGCGGGCGAGTGTGGCGAAGCAGAGGGCCACGCAATCACCTCGATCAAAGAGAACAAATCTCGCAATTACGAGCCCCAATACGAGATTAACGCCAAAGAACACAAGCAGCGGCGGCAAGAGCCGCAAGAACAAGTCGAGGCGGTCCAGGAGTGCGCTTCCTTGCGAAGCAAACATCGCCCCGATGGCGAGTAGGAGGAACGTCAGTTGTGCCGGCGCAATACGGGACAGCACCTTCGCCTCGAACCATGACTGCCCTCTTGCACGAATCGCAATCGCCCGAATGAGTGTGGCCGCGCACAGCGGCACGACAAGCACCAACAATACGCTCTCGACGAGGATGCCGAGGTCGATGGGCACAATCGCGCCCACAAAAATGAGCAAGTAAACGGGAAGTAGCAACAACTGAAGGATCAGATGCCAAGGCAACTGAGCGGTCGCCAGCCGGACATTCCCGCCCGTCAATTGCGTGAACACGAGATACCAGTCGGTACACGGGGTTACCAGCAGCATCAGCAAGCCGACTCGTAATTCGGGCTGACCGGTGAGGAACACCAGCCCAAGAAGCCAACCGAAAAAGGGCGTCCAGAGAAAGTTCACGCCCAAGTTCCAGCCGGTGAACCGAAGATTACCGAACGCCTCTCCGAGGCCCCGCAGCGGGACGTGCAGGAACACGCCGGTTAGCATGAGCATGAGGAACGGCACGATGAGCGAACCGGCGTGCATGCTCACTTGAGGAATCTGTCCAAGTGCCAATCCCACGGCTACCGCCAGCAATATGAAGACGGACTGTAGCTTATCCAAGGTGCTCATGTTGGTCTCGCATCGTGCTGGTTGGTTCGCTTCGAGTTCCGGCTTAGCGGTAAGTGAGTGAGAAAGCATGACGCTCGCGTTGCCGCCCGGGGCTGACTTGTTATTCCATTGCGGCATTAGTTGCAACCACCGGGACTCCACTCCTGTATCGTAAATTGGGCCTTGAGCATGTTCAGACGGGGGGATCAGGAAGGCGATGGCCAACGGCCAACCATGGTAGCGTCGCCACGAATCTGAACTACCGTTTGACGATGGACATTGGTTCGCTTTCGTCACATCAACCGAGAGCAGCTTCCGCTTCCAGAACCGGGGCTAACCTATCATCACATTGAAGCCAAAAGCCGTTCGATCCTTGCGCTTGGTGGGAGCGTGGCAGAGTAACTAAGGACGAACCGTCCTGAGTCATGAACGCGAATCGCTGAAATGACTGCGGCGATCGCAACCGCAAGCAAACACGATGCGATTGGGTGCAATCACCAAAGGATGCTCGATGAAATGGCGAAGTCCGCTGATGCGATGCGAGTCGATACATCGTGTTCGACGCAGCAGGCTCTATGGAAGACTCTAAACGCGGTGGCCGGAACGATTGTCGGCATTATTGCCAATGCCTGCAAAACTGGGGCTCAGATGACTGGCGTGACGCCCATCATCGGAGTTGCTGCTCGCTTTCCTACGATCTCTTTCGAGATTGGTCCGAAGGCGACAGGCGTCAATAAGATCTGGGAGAACATTCGGGCGGCGTTTGCGTCGGGAACGCAGGAGAGTCGGCTACGGCGGATTACATTTGCTGCAAGCATCGTACGCACTTTGGGCTCGACTGAGCGGGATCGGGATCTTCGACTTGCTCAGGTATTGGCAGCCACCTCGATGGTATTGGCTTCCGGTCTTGGTGATGTAAACCTCGGTGTCCGTCGAGCGAATCGAAGGAGCGTCGACCGGCTTCGCGGTTTCAATGCGGACGCCGTTCCGCCAGTCCCACGGTGCAATCTGCTGCGGTTCTTTCCACAAACCGAGCTTCGCGTTTCGAGCCGCTGTCTCCGCGTCGGCGAGCCGTTGGTCGGTCGAGTACTTCTTGTAGTGCCAAGCCCAACCCTCGGCGACAAGTTTTTGATTGACGTATTGACCGTCGACGTAGACGTGACCCAGCGTACGCTGATAGCGATCCTGCTTCTTCCACTCGATCTGGCAGACTTTGTTGATGACTTTCCGTCGAAGGACCATCGTGGCGTCCAGCCCGTACGGCTGATTGCTCTCGGGCGTGTCGATACCTTCGAGTCTGATCGTCCAAGGCTCGCCATACAAGTCGTCGATCTTGAGCGTGT
>JBBDHZ010000170.1:0-3481 GCA_040880645.1 Minisyncoccota bacterium | reverse complement strand
TTGGGGCACGATCTGCAACCTCTTATCCCGCAGCGAGGACTTAGTCCGCCATCTGGCGCATGGGGAAAACTGATCGCATCCATCCTCCGAATCGCGTAGCGATGCCAGCCCTTAGCTGCGGGCGTCAGCCCGCAGATCCTGTCAACGTCTTCCATAAAAGCCGCGAAGCGGCGGCAGCAATTTCTTGGATCTCGCGTAACAACCGGTTCCGTGCTGTGCCATCATCGGCACGCGGGAAAAGGAGAGGATGAGGATAAAGAGCACCTGCGCCCTGAGGTGGTCAGGCTATTTGCTCCGCGGCAGGGCATCTTGTATGCTGACGGTTAAGTTTCGAACCGGTTCGAAGATCTTTTCATCGAGCGCGAAGTGGGAAATTAACGATGCCCCAGCTACGATCCACATTTCAGACCCTGACGCTCTGCTTGGCCGGTTGCCTTTTCCTTAGCAATAGTCAGCTTGCAGTGTCCCAGGAGACTTCGGCTCCTCGTCTTCTCCGTGTGGTAACGGACTCCGGAAAAATCTTGGTAGGCCAAGTCATTGAAAATGCTGACAACTATGTCCGTTTTTTTGACTTGGTCACGAATTCGGAAATCGAGCTCGACAAGGCGGACGTCAGGGAGGTAGTCAGTCCACTCGACTTTGACGACGCGGTGCGATCGATCGGCCTGCCCCGTCTTTTGAGTTGGCGCATCCGGCTGATTGCCGAGCAGAGGGATGCCAGCGGGGCGATCGCGCGGATAACTCCGCAGACGGTCTACGTGACGCTGGGAAAAACCGCTGGCGTGACGGTTGGCGCCGAGTTGTCGGTGTATCGTAATAAGGGAGAGATCAGGGATCCGGACTCTGGCGAACTACTGGCCGTCGAAAGGCCGCTAATCTCGCAGCTCGAAGTGGTTGAAGTAACCGAGAAATATTCAAAAGCGAGAATCTCAAGTAACCTCGAGGTCCCGCTTAAGGTTGGCGACGAGGTTGAGCTGAACTCACCGATGGTGCTCGCAGTCTGTCCGATTCGTGTCGAGGATGGGGAACTGACCAACATCGGCGCGGATCTGGCCGAAGAGATCACGACGGGCCTCGTCCAAGCCGGGATCCAGGTCGTCGAGCGTTCGGTGCTCGATACTGTCCTCCCGGAACTTATCGCTCAGAACACGCTCCTATTCGACCCCGGATCGGCAAAGAAGCTGGGCGAACTAACCGGTGCGAGCTATGTCGTGACCGGCAAGATCGTCCGCCGGAGGAAAGTGGGAACCGCCTACGTCCGACTCGTGAGCGTGGAGACGGGCGAAATCGTGCTAGCCGCATCGAGTTCAGTGAGCATGGCCAATGCGGAACCGATCCGGTCCGGGAATCGTGCTGATCCTGTGAGGGGCAACGGGACGAAGTTGGGCAGTGGACGCCGGCCCCCTGCATTCCTGACCACATCGTCGCGATACGCCCGCACGTCAGATGGCGGAATCCGCATTCAAGGCTACGATGAATTCTCGATCAAAAAGCAGGGGGCGGTCTGGACCAAAGAAACCGACTTCCTGGACCGCGACTTTACCTTTGAGGTGCTCGTCGATTTTCAGACCGGTGATTACGTCGCCAATGTTGGCCTCGGCTACGGAATGGCCGACGTCAGCTACAACGCCCTGAAGGATTCCGTCTACCTGCGGATTCACGCTCCGAGCATGCGGCCTGGAATGGAGCCAGGTGTTGTGAAGCTAAACCGGTTCCGTTTGGGCGAGGAATCGATTGGGACGCTTAGCAGCCCCAGGGCCGTATTTGGTCCGTCTTATTAAGGAAGGGGACACTGTGACCTTTCAAGTCGACGCGGGGAACGATGGGCCAACCGACGACGATCTGGAGACCACCGTCGTCGACATTCGCGACTTCGCGCCGTTCTTTCACAGCAAGAATGTCCCATTGTTCTTCGGCGGCAGCGGTGAGTTCCTGAGCGTCTCTTTGGATTGATGGTCAAGACGTTTGCTGTTTGCTGCGCCCCCCTCACGCCGTTCGTTTGCGCCGACGAACGTGCCCTGCCTCCAAACGCGGTCTTCGCAGAAACCATCCTTTGAATCACGCAGCGATGCCAGTCACTGGGGTGAAGCGTTCGCGAGCTTTGCGAGCGACTGCGCGGGCCCCAGGTTGTCGTATGAAAGAAGAACCATTGGCCGAGCCCAACGCGTGGAATCAACCCCCCACGTCGCCGAGGCCGAAACCGAACGGCCACGATTTCGGGCCCAGCAGCGAACGCGAAAATGCACCGACCTCAAACGGCCCAAACGCCCGATGGCCGCTTGCTCGTTTCTGGAAGCAAAGAGTCGATCCGCGTTTGGCAATTGAAGTGAGGCAAACGGGATCAGCGCATTTTCGGGGCCGCAAAGTTGGTTGGTCATTGGCACCAGCAAAGACAGGCCGTCCGAATTCGCCACGAGGAGCTCAAACGCATTGTGAATGGCGGGAAAAGGAGGCATCGCTCAGCCATCCCCCCTGAGATCGCTTACCCGCATTTTTACCTTTGTCGTCGGCCATGTTTGTTGCTCATTCTCTGCGCGAATGTCGCGTAACAGCCGGTTCCGTGCGGTCGAGGCGTTGTCGCTGAGTATATCCCGCAGCCGTTCCTGCAAGTCGGCCTTTTTCTGCTTCGCCAGCCAACGATCGATCATTGCCTCCTGTTCGATCCGCGCCGGAAGCGGCAAAGACTCGCTTTCCACCGCGTCGACGAGCGCGTCGTCCAGTTCATACAAATCGAGCATCGTCTCCAAGGCCTCGTTTCGTTCATTCAGCCCGGCCGGGATCGGGGGTACGCTCGCCTCCGGATCCCAGCAACAGGCCAGCCAGCCGAGAAACAACGGACGCAAGTCGCCCTGGATCAACATTTCGCGAATCGGAGCCAGTTGTTGCAGGATCGAATGGACATTAGGCAAGTAATCAAACGATCCCGCATCGGCTTCGGGCAGGATCGTTAGCGCGCCCGCTTTCCCGCGCGGATCCTTTTTCCACGTGAGCACGAAATCGACTTCATATTTGCGGAATTCAACCCATTGGTACTCGCTCATGATTCTTTCCTAAAGGACGGATTTCCAGAGCAAGTAGGCAGCGAGGAATAAGTGCCCGTCCGGGAACGGCTCGCACAGGTCAACTGAGCGTGCTTCGACTGGGTACCGCTCGCCCCGGCGCTCGACAATCAGATCTAAACCGCGGGCGTCGTCCTGCGCGGCCTGCACGTCGACGACATCCAACTCTTCGCCAAAGATCCGAACTTTGAAAGGAACCTGCAACTCCTGTTGTGCCATCATCAACACGCCGGAGGCCCGTTCGTCTTCGCCATAGCAATCGACCACCGCCTCCTGGAACGCCTCCTCCACCTCGTCCGGATCAAGCGAATCGGTCCACTTCGCGGGCTTCTTCTTCGATCTTTTTCCCATGGCGGCCTGTTTCCCAGAGTACGTGTCAACGCGAGTAAATGTCCCCGCATTGGAGTCGGATTATCTGGTTC
>JBBDHZ010000169.1:0-3521 GCA_040880645.1 Minisyncoccota bacterium | reverse complement strand
GAACCAATCAGATTCGCCCCCAGGGCGAGGTCCTTGCGTTCAACGGCCGCAAAAGACCGGATGAAGATGATACCGGCGAACAGCATGGGGGAGGTTGTCAGTAGTCCGACCAGGATAACCTTGGTTGCATAGGGAAGGCTAGCGAGGCGGGACAGGTCGAAGCCATACAGGCCGATGCAAGAAGCGATCAGACAGAGCGCGAGTATCCCTTGCGGCAGCCTGGGAAACCGCGAGGCGAGATAATTCGCCGCCAGGATCATTGCCAGAATCGCCGAGATGATTACCGCGTTGACCGACCAGGTGTTGCCCAGCACGACTGCGGCCTTGCTGATGTTCTGAACCTCCAACAACAGGAACGCCGCTCCCAGAAAGAAGAAGTGCCAATGGGTTCGCGACCAGACGAGCGAAAGCCCTGGCATCTTCGTTCTACGCTGGGCGTAGAACATCAAGCCGGCCATCAGGCCGGCGAGCAAATAGTACAATGTTGGGATGTGCGGCGTCTCGAGATAAATATAGGGCCAATCGTCGGTTGCCAAATCGATTGTGTTCGTTAGCTGGACGGGATCCGTCGACTGCCAGGCGGCGATCTGTCGGGCCAGCTTCGGATTGGCCGCCAACTGCCGTTGAATCATTTCCTGGTCGCCGGTCACGAAAATCACGCCGCCCCAACCCGAGCCACTGGCCGGGACGCGAAATGTCAGCGGCGCGCGACCGAAGACATGACTCAGGGCACCTCCCATGCGATCGGCGATATAGGGTTTTGTTGCTTCGAAACTGAGCACCAGCACGCCGTCCGGTGCCAATAGCGATTTGGCTCTCTGGAGGCTCTCGACCGTGTAAACGTAGTGATCCAGCCGGGCATTGGTCATGGATGTGGTTGTATGCGAGTCGAGCAGGCCAAAAATGATCACGTCGTATTGCTCGGTGCTGCGGGCGAAAAACGAGCGTGCATCGTCGTTCACCATGTTTACTCGCGGCGAATCGTAGGGGCGTTCGGGGTGGTGGCGCCTGCCGAGCTCGATGATGGCCGGGTCGATTTCCACCGCAGTGATCGACTCTGCCCCGTTCCGTAACGCTCCTGCCGCGTCGTTTCCCGAACCGGCACCGACGATCAAGACTCGCTCGGGCTGTTCATGCATCAACAACGGAATGTCATATTGGCTCAACCCGTACAGCTCCGAGGAAATGTGGCGATTGACATCCACGCTTTCCGGTCGTAGATCGATCATCTCCTGATAGCCCACATTGTTGACTTCAAGAAATTGGCCTTCCCACAGTCGATCCTCGTTGTCGCGGCGCGTCAGCTTTTGATAGGGGGACCAAGTAACCTCATGTGCTCCGTACTCCCAAGAGGCGGGGAAAGAAAGCAACACCAGCATCCCGCAGCAGGCCAGGTTGAGTTTCAACTCTCGCCCCTTGCCTAACAGTGGGAGCATCAGCGACACGGCCACCGCGATCCACACCCAAGGAGGCGCATAAAACGTGCTGAGACCAACGAACATCCAAATCCCCACCAAGCTGCCCAAGATGTTGGCGGAGTAGGCTCGGATCGTATGGGGGTGGTCTTCCATCATTCGCCCCAACAGTCGACCCAAGGGAACGAACATCTCCCACAGTAGGATCATGAGCACGAGCGTCAGTGCCAACCCGAGAGAGACATAACCCACGCTTGAAGCCAGACCCTGAGATGTACCTTGATTCCAGATCAGGAAGTCGCTCAGCACGCTGAGCATGACGCTGATTTTCGCCAAACCAGCACGTGTAAACGGAATCGCCAACAGAGTCAGCAAGACGAGAAGCGGCATCAGCAGATTTCGTCGCAATAGGACCGGCTGACGCGACGTGAAACACCCGACACCCAATCCCAGGAAGCAGACGACCAGGATTGTGTTTTGCAGGTAGGCAAAGATCCGCACTTCGGTCCCGATCCACCGGATCATTATCATCTCCAGAAACAGCGCCAAGACGCTGACAATAAAGATGACGTGCATGCGCCACTTATCCGAGAAACGCGGATCGCAACGATTATCAGTTCCGAGCGGCACCATGCTGAGACCCCGAATTGCAGGAAGGGAGCGATTTCGATCGACTTAGGCGTGTTTCTGGCTAGGCAAGCCTACGACGTCAGGTCGGTAATGCAAGTCATTTGTGCAATAGTCCGTCATCCTGAACCATCGACGCTTCAATTGCCAACAAGAGGCGTCTGGAAGTCGCCGCGCCCAGCAGCCTCCATGTCCTCCCCCGACAAAATGCTGTGTCCCCCCTCGGCCCCCCGGCACTTGACGGCGCCGTCTGCTGCAACGGCTGGTTCGGCGATGCAGCCTTGGTCACGATCACGGCAGCTCCTCGACTGTGATGTCCGGGAAGCTGACCAACTGGTTGTCGTTCGTCAGAAACACGTCGCAGCCGGACTCGATCGCGGCGGCGAGATGGAGGGCGTCGGCCAGCCCGTACCGCTTCGGCTGAGCGGGCGGAACGGCCGGGTATGTGTGACCACCCCGGATAGCGCTGGCCCTGGCGTGCATCGCGGCAGTCAGGCCCAGGGTCCGCAGGTTCGGTTCGTGGAAGAACCGGAAAAAGTCCGACAGCCGCTGACCGCCGCCTGGGCCAAACACCGGGACCAAACATTCCGTGCGGGTCAACTCGCTGATCGCAAATCGATGGCCAGCCTTTTCGAGTGCGTCCAGGTGGTCCTTCGCCCGCTTCTTGTCGGCTGGGTTGCCCTCAACAGCGTAGATGACGATCACGGTGTCCAGATAGTACAGCATTCACGGCCCCCCCCCCCCCCCGCCCCCCCGCGGAGAGCGGCGTCCAGTTCGCGGTCCCGCTCGTCGTCCTCGGCCTGGCGCGCCTCTTCTTCGGCTTGCAGTTCCGCAGCCGTCCGCCCGTCGAAGCCTCGCAAACGCTGGTCAGCGTCGATCTCCTGAATCACGTCCGCCATGCCGCGCCGTGGCCCACCCGCCGCGGCGACACGGATCGTCACTCGCACGGGCCCGGGCGGCAACCGCGGCTGGTGTGTCAGTCGTAGTTGACCGTGTGAGTCCAGCGTGGCGTCGATCGTCTCTTCGATGACATTCATGGCGAGTCCTCCTTCTACCCATCGTAGCCGGGATGGCGGGTGTCAGGAAGTCTCTGGCAGAAACACTCCGGCAGAAACCATCCTGACACCCGAATGGCACCGGGCCTTATCGGTTCAGGACGATGCGGTAGACGCATTGCCGCCCTTGATGGTCGCTGAGCGACTTGGCGGTAAGCGGGTGATTTCCACCTCGTGATGGACATCGTTCGTGGGCTTTGGGCGACTGTTTTACAACGTCGCCGGTTAGCCGGAGCGGATTGAAGCGACGCGCAGTCGCCAAACCTGTCTGCGGCAGGCAGGCGAATCGCCGCTTCCACACCAGTGCCCAAGCCCGCTCCCTCTTCGCCACCGGCGCCTAAGCTAAGGACCGTCCAGGAAATAACTTCTACAACTGCCAAGACCACGATCCAAACGGGAACTGGTTGATGAGTGTCGGGGATGG
>JBBDHZ010000168.1:0-3529 GCA_040880645.1 Minisyncoccota bacterium | reverse complement strand
TCGTCGATCTACGCCACATTCGGTGCAGCCACTGCAAGGTAGCGTTGCACGACGAGTTGGCTACTGAGTGCCCCGTTTGCGGAGCGAAATTCGACAGCATCACGTCGAATCACGCGGGATTGGCCGAGCAGTTTCGTAGGAAACGAGCAGCGGCGGGCGTCCCGGAACGCAGTATTGGATGACGCAAGTGGTGGAACGCGAGGAGGGTCAACGATGATTTTGTTCGCCCCGACAACCGATCAGCCATTCGGCATAGCCGTCGCTCATGACTTAAATATTGTACTCGCGGAGCATGAAGAGCGGGACTTCGAGGACGGCGAACACAAGATTCGCCCACTAACGTGCGTGCGCGAAGAGGATGTGTATGTCGTTCAGTCCCTTTACGGCGACAACCGCCAAAGCGTCAACGACAAGCTGTGCCGTCTGTTGTTCTTTCTGGGTGCGCTGCGCGACGCGGGGGCCAAACGCGTGACCGCTGTCATTCCTTACTTGTGTTACTCCCGTAAGGACCGGAAGACGAAGACGCGCGATCCAATTACGAGCCGCTATGTCGCCCAATTGCTGGAAAGCGTGGGCGCGGATCGCGTGTTGACGATGGACGTGCATAACCTGGCAGCCTTTCAGAATGCGTTCCGCATCCAGACCATCCATCTGGAAGCCACATCGGCGTTTGTGTCGCATTTTGCCAAACAATCGCCCCGCGACGGAATGACCGTCGTTTCGCCGGATGCGGGCGGTGTCAAGCGGGCGGAACGGTTCCGCCAAGCTCTTAGTGAGCGTTTACAATGCGAGGTGCCCATGGCCATGGTGGAGAAACATCGGAGCAAGGGCGTTGTCCGCGGTGAGATGTTTGCGGGCGACGTAGAAGGGCGGCTGGCAATCGTGGTCGACGATTTAATTAGCACCGGAGGAACGCTTGTCCGTGCCGCCAGAGCTTGTCGAAGTCGAGGCGCGGTCACAGTTTACGCAGCGGCGACCCATGGTCTGTTGGTTGGCGATGCCGGTCAACTGCTCGCCGAGGACGCTTTGCAGCAGGTGGTGCTCACCAATACGGTGCCCGCTTTTCGACTGAAGGGCACGCCAGCCGAAAACAACTTGACCGTTCTGGATGTGGCCCCGATGTTTGCCCGAGCGATACGCCGGATGCATGAAGGGGGCCCGATCGAAGGCGAATCACTCTTCGAATAGCCGGCTGGCTAGTGATTCGGCAATCTGCAAATAATCGTGTGCCCTGAGCGTCCATTTTTCGGCATCCGGCACATCATCCTTCAAATGCCACGCAGAAACCATCGCCCGCAGGCAGGCGTGGTACGCCTTGTAAAAGTCGAGCAAATGGCTGGGCGGCTGGTCCTGGCACACTTCGGAGTAGACCGGCCAGATCACTTCACTCGAGTCGCCGGCTCCGAGGCGTTCGCACTCCAGCGACAGAAACGATAACTCGGACGCGGTATCCAGAATTCGCAGCCGCTGATCGAACTGAAGGCAATCGATGATAACTGGCCGGGGCTCGAGGCAAATGTGTTCAGGCCGCAGATCACCGTGCGCGTCGATGACGCGCCCCGCACGCACACGTGCTTCCAGCGAGGATCTCTGTTGCTCGATATAGTTCAGAAGGCAAGCATGCACGCGGCGCACGAGGTCGTCGGATTGTTCGTACCGCGGCGAGACGAGTTCCTGGCAGCTTTGGACAAGATCGTCGGACAAGCGGTCACCGTATTGCCGAACTGAAATCTCGAAGGGACGAGACTGTTGATAGAACCTGCAAATCGCTGCGATGGCGCGGCGGAAGTCAACTTCATGCAAGCAATTGTGCTCGATCTGCCAATCCAACATCAACGAGTCGGGCAGGCGCCGCATCTTCACCAACCAGTCAACCGGTTGGCCGTCGCCTTCCAACTGAAACGCGCCGCTGGAATCAATCGTCAGGGGGACAACGCCATAATAGACGCCGGTTGCCAACCGGCGGTTAAGCCGCACCTCCCGTTGGCAATCCTTGCGGCGCAACTCGATCGTGCGCGAATCTAACAACTCGGCTTTCGTTGGCTTTGTCAGCTTATAGGCGAGTGCGCCTGCCAGGAAGACCCACGACATGTGGGTCTCCTTCGTCTCGACCGAAACCGGTAATGTGGGATAGGACTCCGGCTTGCGAAGGTGATCTACCCTGGCCGCGAGCGATATCGTGGAGATTTTCAGAGACATAGCCGATCACGTGTCGATCAATTTTCGGCGGACGATCAGAGCGCGTTTATCAACCGATTCGCTGACCTTGCGGTCGTGTTCACCCGCTGCTTCCGCGTCGTCGAGCACCACGACGATCACGCGGTTGCTTTCGGGTCTGGATCGGTTGCGCATTTCCAATAGCTGCTTCTTGTATTGCTGCAGATCGCTTTGAACGTGCATCTTGTGTGCCAACCTTCCAGGATCGCCTCCTGCTCACCGTGGAGCCCCGCCACAGACGCGTGCAACCGCAGCACACGGCGAGTGCCAATTCCGCACATAGCGGATTACACCATCCGCAAATGGATGCTTCTTCGATTCGCGAGTCGATCGCCAGATGAGATACTGGGACGCGTGATCAGCACAATCACCATCGACGACCGCCGCGATCAACCACACCACTTGGAGGAAATGGTCCGCGCGGTCGAACAGCATCTGGGCCACAAAGCGAAGTACGGGGAAGAAGTGAAGAAAGTCATCGTGCAGGAGTTTTAGCATGTTTCGAAATCGGGAAGACGCCGGCCGTCAGCTTGCCGAAAAATTCAAGGATCTCGAACTGCGCGATCCGTTAGTCTTGGGCATCCCGCGCGGTGGCGTCGTGACCGGCGCAGCACTGGCGCGCGTTTTGGGCGCCGAGTTGGATGTCGTGTTAGCGCACAAACTTCGCTCGCCCGTGCAGCCGGAGTTGGCCTTTGGTGCGATTGGCGAGGACGGTGAGATCTACCTCAACCACCATGTCGAGGAAGTCACGGGTGTGACAGACGAGTATCTGGAGGATGAGCGCCGGCGGCAAATCGGGGAAATCCAGCGGCGGCAAAAACTGTTTCGCCCGGTTCGGCCTGCAGCGTCGATCTCAGGCCGTTCGGTCATACTGACCGACGACGGCATTGCGACGGGCTCGACGATGTTCGCCGCCATCGAAGTCGTCAAAGGTCGCGAACCCCACGAGGTGATTGTGGCGGTTCCCGTCGCGCCTGCTGAACGAATCGAAGCACTCCGCCAACGATGCGACCGGCTGATCTGTTTGCACGCGCCGGTCGTTTTTTGGGCGGTAGGGCAATTCTACGAATCGTTCGATCCGGTCGAAGACGACCAGGTCGTCGAGCTGCTTCGCGAGTTTGCGCCGGCAGCCCAAACCGGTACATCATGAGGCCAGGTGGATTTCACCAGGGTCAAGACGCTAGTGACGGAAACGCCACGGGTGTAGTAGCCCACATGCTGTAGCCCACATGCCGTTGACAGAATAATTCGCTTGACCTAATATTTTACCGGAGGCGACCTTCGTGAGCGGGTGCCTTGGAGAGGAAATGGC
>JBBDHZ010000167.1:0-3531 GCA_040880645.1 Minisyncoccota bacterium | reverse complement strand
GCGAAATCACCGGCCAGACCATCAACGTCGATGGCGGCTTGGTGATGCACAGTTAATAGTAGCTACGTTCGCCAGAACGTGGGTTTAAGCGGCCTGCTAACGCCGTTCCGCCCGCCGCGATGAAGCGAGCAGGGCGCGTCATTCCACCGCCCTCCCCGGCCGCTACCGCGTCCGACCCTCCCGCAAGCGGGAGGGTTAAATCATTGTGTAGCAACGACTCAAAAAACTGACGACCTCCAAGCGGGCGAGTGAAATGCAGAGCTGTGACAAAACACCAATCGCTTAGGGAAGCGAGTTAACCGGCTCGCCTCCGTCACGCGTGATCAGTTTACGCAGCTCGACTCTGTCGATCGTTTTCTGGCTGTGAACCGAGCCATCGGCCATGAGGATATGGATCGGGTGATCGTCGAAGAACTCCGGCTTGCCCTCAATGTCCTGCGGCTTCGTCCAGGGAACCGAATCCTTCGTTTCGATCAGCAACAGCGTGTTGGACGCCCCGTCACGGATGTCAGCGAACGTGACACCTTCATCTTTGCCCAGCGCCCCGTCGCCGGTTGCGAATCCCTGGTAGTTGGTATCTCCCACCGGCTGATCGCTGGGAGCAAATGGGTTTTTGTAAATCTCGGGCATCTTTTCCAGCAGTTTTTTATTCGCCTCGCTGTCCCACGGTTCGTGAAAGTTGTACTGCTCGTACAAATTGATTTGTTCGATAAAAGGCAGAACTGCCACCCGCCAGCTGAAAGGATAGATCTTCTCGTCAGAGGAGCTACTTCTTTCTCCTTCTAGCCGATTGGCGGAGGCCGGGAGTTTATTGTAGGTGTCATGAAAATTGAGCAAAGCAATGCCGATTTGCTTCAGCGAATGTTTGATATTTTGTTCGGCAGAGTGCTGATCAACCCGAACCTTCTCGCCTCCGTCACGCGTGATCAGCTTGCGCAGTTCGTCTTCGTCGATCGCTTCTCTGCTGTGAACCGAGCCATCGACCATGAGCAAGTGGACCGGATGGTCGTCAAAGAATTCAGGCTCGCGTTCGATATCCTGCGGCTTCGTCCAGGGAACCGAATCCTTCGTCTTAATCAGTAACAGCGTGTTGGATGTCCCGTCACGGATATCAGCGAAGGTGACACCTTCATCTTTGCCCAGCGCCCCATCGCCGGTTGCGAATCCTTGGTAGTTGGTATGTCCCACCGGCTGATCGCTGGGAGCAAATGGGTTTTTGTAAATCTCGGGCATCTTTTCCAGCAGTTTTTTATTCGCCTCGCTGTCCCACGGTTCGTGAAAGTTGTACTGCTCGTACAAATTGATTTGTTCGATAAAAGGCAGAACTGCCACCCGCCAGCTGAAAGGATAGATCTTCTCGTCAGAGGAGCTACTTCTTTCTCCTTCTAGCCGATTGGCGGAGGCCGGGAG
The DNA here is from genome assembly GCA_040880645.1 of Minisyncoccota bacterium. Lineage (GTDB taxonomy): Bacteria > Patescibacteriota > Minisyncoccia > Phycocordibacterales > CSBR16-193 > JBBDHZ01. The sequence continues at coordinate 2,121 of JBBDHZ010000167.1, read as the reverse complement.
TTTATTGTAGGTGTCATGAAAATTGAGCAAAGCAATGCCGATTTGCTTCAGCGAATGTTTGATATTTTGTTCGGCAGAGTGCTGATCAACCCGAACCTTCTCGCCTCCGTCACGCGTGATCAGCTTGCGCAGTTCGTCTTCGTCGATCGCTTCTCTGCTGTGAACCGAGCCATCGACCATGAGCAAGTGGACCGGATGGTCGTCAAAGAATTCAGGCTCGCGTTCGATATCCTGCGGCTTCGTCCAGGGAACCGAATCCTTCGTCTTAATCAGTAACAGCGTGTTGGATGTCCCGTCACGGATATCAGCGAAGGTGACACCTTCATCTTTGCCCAGCGCCCCATCGCCGGTTGCGAATCCTTGGTAGTTGGTATGTCCCACCGGCTGATCGTTGGGAGCAAATGGGTTCTTGTAAATCTCTGGCATCTTTTCCAGCAGTTTTTTATTCGCCTCACTGTCCCACGGCTCGTCAAAACGATATCGCTCGTACAGTTCTTGCTGCTCGATGAAAGGTAGAATTGCCACCCGCCAGCTGAATGGATGGATTTTCTTGTCGGAGGAGACTCTTCTTGCCTCTTCTCGATGATTAGCGGATCCGGGGAACTGATGGTAGACGTCGTGAAATTTGTGAAAGGCAAGGCCGATTTGTCTCAGCGAGTTTTTTGTCTTCTGTTCAGCGGAACCTTTCAGCTGAGGAACAGCCACTTGCTCGTCGTCAGCGCGTCCTCTCGGCGTTGCCGCCTCGGGTGCCGACTCTAGCTGGGGTACAGGGATCTCCTTTTCGTCCGAACTGACGTCAGGAGACGGTTGCATCGGTTCAACCAAGCCTCCTTTGATCAAGTCCATAATGTATTGAGCTTCCTCGGACGAAATCCCCGTAATCCGAGCCTTGTTGCCGATTTCGCTGCGAATGCCGGGAGCGGACACAATGTGGTCATCGACGATGATCGCCAATCGGTGGCTCAGCCTGTTACGCGTGAGTTCCCCCATTTGATTGCTGAGCGTCTGATCGAATTCGAGTTCTATTTCGCGACCGCGGTTTCCTCCACGGCCGTAACTTTGGACGCTGACGATGTGGCCCTGTAGCTCATCCCATGACACGCGTTTATCTTGCTCCCGAGAGACGAGCGCATGACGCTGTCCGTCAGCCGTTTCCGTCGTTGGCAGTTCGACGTTCTTATTGACCGGGTACCAAACCCCCGCGTCTGTTATGAATAAGCCATCGCTTTTACTCTTTTGCAATTCGGCTATCGCGGGTGCGAGCGAAGAATTAAAGGGATTCTCCATATCCATGACGAGAGCGAACTGCAACGGCCCCGAAAACGGATTGTTCGACGCCGGGCTCGGCTTATTGACCGGCAACGAGCCTACTGCCGGTTCATCGGAAGTCGGCGTCATCGTAACCTCGCTTCCATCCGGTGCTGCCACCTCGATTTCCGTTCCATCCGGATATCGGATCTTGATCACGACGCCCATCAATAGGCCGAGCACGAGCCCGAAAAACGCCGCACCGATTGCCGCTGCCATCGGCACAGGGCGATGCATGAAGGGCTTTGTTCGAGCGGTAGCCGATGGTGAAGACGTTCGCTGACCATTTGTCTCGGGGCGATTGGGTTCCAGCGACGCAGCCAACTGAGCGAGCGCGGGCAAATTGGCGCCGGAGGTGAATGCTGATAGTTTTTCCGCGACCGATCGAGGAAACTGCGGCCGGGCGGCTGGATTCTTGTTCAGCATCGTGTCGACGAGTTTGACCAACCGCGCCGGCACATCGGCACGCCGTGTTCTCAGGCTCGGCGGGTCGCTCGAGACATGAGCCGTCATCTTGGCAAATGCGGTTGGGTGCTGGTCGTCGGCAAAAGGCGCCGTTCCGGTGAGCAGTTTGAATAGCGTGCAGCCGAGCGAATAAATGTCGGCTCGCGCGTCGACGCTGCGGCTATCGGTCACCTGTTCCGGCGCCACATAGTCCGCCGTCCCCATCGCTTGCCCGGTGCCGGTGAGGTCGACCGCCTCATCCGAAGGCGACTGAAACCGCGCCAGACCGAGATCGAGCAGTTTCACTTCGCCCTCGGAACTGAGCATGATGTTCGATGGCTTCACGTCGCGATGCACAAAGCCTTGGTC
>JBBDHZ010000166.1:0-3560 GCA_040880645.1 Minisyncoccota bacterium | reverse complement strand
CGCTGGAGCGCCGGCACTTTTTGATGCACAGCACAAGCCACTTTTTCGCGTCCACCCTTACTGCATTTTCAGTCCGGACGACGTCATTTCGAACCTAGCCGCCAAGTTCGAGGCGTTGATGCAACATCCGGCGATGGCCAGCGACGCCGCCAATGCCAAACAAGCGGTGATCGATAAGTCGCTACGGAAACCCTGCAGCAGCGTGCAAGTCATGGACCACCGGATCTCGATCGTTACCGGCCAACATGGAGTTTTGGTATTCAATACGCATCACGAAGGCGCATGCAGTTTTCACGCCGTCGAGGAAATCACGGATGGCAACAATGTCGGGCACCTTGCGCGCAACTACTTCACCGGTGCCGAATATTTTCCCAACACCGACGCCCTGACGCTGGCCCGCAACGCTTTGGATTACCTGCGACGATACGCGACAACCGAGGCCACGGCGAAAACAAAGGAAGAGGTGACCAGCGCGATCAACGGCTATCATCATCCCAATGTTGCGCACGTCATCGACGTCCTAAAAGTATGGCAATATATCGAGGAAGAGTCGCTGGGCCGGTTTTACGCCAACGGCGACCGCGACCAGCGGCAACTGGAATCGCCAGCGGACGCCGGTGCGGACATGCTCAGCCGGCTTTACGAACCGGTGAACGAAACAAAAAATGGGCGGCGTGGTTTCTCGCCTCGAGGATACCGAATCGACTGCGACTTTGCGTTTACCGAAATCAAAGAAGTGGTTGGCGAGGACTTGCGTTTACCGGCCCGCAGTTCGGAAAACATAGAAGTGGCCAAAGCGGTTCGCGAGTTCCTGCAAGACGACGAAGCTTCGTTCTCGATACAGCGAGCGGTTTCCATGGCAACCCCGGTTACAACCGGAGGCCGCGCTAGAGGCGTGCGCGTGAGAGATGAAAGGACCGTGCGTATCTTCCTGGCGTCGTCGTCGGAGTTGAAAGGCGACCGAGACGAGTTCGAGCTGTACTTTCGCCAACAAAACGATCGGCTACGCGATGAGGGCTTGTACCTGAAAATCGTCCGCTGGGAAAACTTCCTCGACGCGATGTCCGAAAGACGTCTGCAGGATGAGTACAACCGGGCGGTCGGCGACTGCGACATCTTCGTGAGCTTGTTCATGACCAAAACAGGCAAATACACCCAAGAAGAATTCGAGGTCGCCCTCGAAACGTTCAAACACACCGGCAAGCCGCTGATTTACACGTTTTTCAAAGCGGCCAACGTTTCGACGAGTTCCATGAACCTCGCCGATCTCCAATCGTTGCAAGCGTTCAAGGATCGGCTGAAAACACTCGGCCACTATCAAACGCATTACGATGGCGTGGAGCACCTAAAGCGTCAATTCCTGGATCAGCTTCAAAAGCTCCGTGACGAGCGCCGCCTATAAAGCAAAGCTGGCGGGCTTTACTATTTTAGGATCGGCGAAAAGGACTCACGGTTCGAACCGGACTATCGGAATGAGGACTGACATGACGAAATTCAATTGGCTGCACCTGACCGATTTGCACTTGGGGATGGCGGGCCAGTCGCACTTGTGGCCGAACGTTCGCAAGGCGTTCTTCGACGACCTGAAGGTCTTGCATGATACCTGCGGTCGGTTCCACGCGGTGTTTTTCACCGGCGACTTCGTGCAGAAAGGGGCACGCGGCGAGTACGAAAAACTCGATGTCGAACTGAAAAAGATATGGGACGACTTTGACAAGTTGGGGAGTCAGCCCGCTTTGTTCATAGTCCCAGGAAACCATGATTTGACGCGCCCAAAGGAAAATGCAGCCACCCGCGTATTGACCCGGCTGTGGGACGATCCTGAAGTGCAACAAGAGTTTTGGGAGGATGAAGCGAGCGAATATCGGTCGCTGATCATCGACGCCTTCCAGGAATACAAGCAGTGGTCGGACAACTGCCCTTACCGCCAGCCTTCTGCCAAGACCGGTATTCTGCCGGGCGATTTTTCCTCAACCCTGGAAGTCGACGGACTGAAAATTGGAATCGTCGGCTTGAACACGACGTTCCTGCAACTTACCAAGGGCGATTACCTGGGGAAGCTGGCCGTGGATTCGCGGCAGTTGCACGAGGTTTGTGACGAAGACGCGCCCCGCTGGGTCGACGCTCACCAGGTCTGTTTCCTGCTCACTCACCAAGGCCCCGACTGGCTGAACGATGATTCGAAGAACCGGTCCTACGCCGAGAGCAATCCCGCAGGCCGGTTTGATCTTCACTTGTACGGGCACATGCACGAGCACGAAGGGCAGTCGTTCGGACTGATTGGCGGTGACGCGCGAAGAACCTGGCAGGGCTGCTCGCTGTTTGGGCTTGAGTTCATCGACGACGAAAAGAAAGAAGAACGACGCCACGGTTACTCCGCCGGACAAATCGAAGTGGACGGCGAAAGTGGCAAGCTGCGGTTGTGGCCCCGCGTCGGTAACCGGCTGAAAGATGGCAACTGGTGGATAGCTCCCGATACGCAAGCCGGCAAGTTAGAAGGCGACAATGGCACGACCCCCGTACCCATCGTGATCCGAGCGGCTTCGCTCGCGGAACCGATCGACGAGATCGAATTGCCGTCGGAGGAGGAAGCCGCCGAACGCCCAGAACTTCGCCTGTGGCGCGAGCAGTTGTTTATGTATCGCCAGGAGTTGGCCAAAGCCGTCGACCCAGCGCAACGATTGAACCTGCGCCGCCTGATTGACGAACTCCAGAAAAAGATCTCCGGCCAATAGCAGGCGGATTGCCCTGTTCCGTGGCCGCAACCGGGTAACCTGCATCTTGAGCATTATTGGTGATTGTCCAGAATTCAACGTAAGGAACGGCAATCGCCAGCGTCGTTCCTGGTGAGAACAAAGGGGAGAACTAGGTGACACCCAAACTTCTTTTGTCGCGAGTGGGGCGTTGCGGGAGAATCCCCATTCATCGGCATTAGGATTATCCTCGCGCGGGGAGGCAGAATCAATCGGAGGCGCGGGGCTTGGCCGAACGAGATGCTCGGCAAACCGAACGCAGCCGCAATCGAGGTGCATGACGATGACGGGCTGACAACGGCAAGAGTGCCGTCGCTCGTTGGTATTACGAGACGTTCGGCGGGAGGAAGAGTAGCGGGTGGGTTAGCCCGCGCCGAGCAGGCGGGCGTGGCGGCTGCGGAATGGTTGGCCGGTGCGGCGGTCCCGCTGGTGCTCCGGTGCCCGGCACGCGCTGGAACGGCCGGCTCCAGTCGCCCCGGGATCGCGCCGCGCATGCCTGATACCATCTCTCCCGGATTCTCATGAATTCCGTGTCGGAGGTGCAAGGGACGCAGCAGCAGCCACCGCGATGAAGTCCTGGTCGTCATCTCACCGCCATCATGACTGGCACTGGATTACGCCGCGCGTTTGGTCATCGAGCGGTAGCAACGCTCACGAAATAACTTCCGCATTTCTATCCCCTCACCCTGCCCTCTCCCCACACAGACTTTTTCACTTTCGGGAGCAATACGTGCCCTGCCAGCTCGCCTAGCTCGCCTGGCAGGAACGCAAGCCTGCAAGCTGCCCCCACCCCTCTGCCGCCACGGC
>JBBDHZ010000165.1:0-3561 GCA_040880645.1 Minisyncoccota bacterium | reverse complement strand
AGCAAGCCATCCGACCGGCGGTGGTGAACCGCAAAGTCTGGGGCGGCAACCGCACTTGGCCCGGAGCCGACACCCAACGCATTCTCACGTCCGTCATACAAACCTGCCCCCAACTGCAGCTCGACTCCTTCACCTTCCTCCACTAAGCCATCCGCAGCCCCACCCCCCTACTACTGCCCCAGTGACGCGGTAAACAAGTACGGCAAATGTAGCTGGGTTTGTAAAATCGTCGCGAGTCGAAGAGTCAATTCATTTCAGTTGCCGTGGCCTCGGTCGATCTGGACACTGCTCGCTCCACGGTTCTGGGGTGACACCCGAATTGCTTGGCAACTCGGCGATATGCGGCAGTCTTGCGTAAGCCTTGCCCTACGAGTTCCTGGAACGAAGCCGTCAACTCAGACCATCGGCGTTCCTTCTCTTCGGTAGTCCCATGCGTCTGCGCATGTGAGGCTTGTGCCCCTTTCACTACCTTGACGCCGCGACGTACGTCCGATTCTGCGGTTCTCACCGTGAGCCGTTGATAGACGATGCCCAGTCGGATCAAGCACTCGCCGAGTCGCGCCATGTCGACTTCTTCATCCCGCCTGAGTTCAGACTCGATTTCGGCCCCAAGGTGTGCGACATCGTTCCAATCGCTCGCGCTGTAATTCGATTGGAGAATTGCAACGACATCCTGCAGCACTTCCAGCACGAATGGAATCGGATACTCGTCAGCGGCTTCAACCGCAAAGCCTTCTGTGGGAAGCCGAGGCTCCCGATCTTTCAGAGTTCCGTCATCGCAAGCGAACTCTTGGATGCCAGGTAAGAGGAATATACCATCGGTCGGCAGCTTCATCGGTCGTCGCGTTGAGGGTTCTTTTTTGTTCACCTGAACACCATCACGTGATTTCTTAGGGAGCTTCATAACGTGCGCAACTTTCTATTTTGTCACTTCGGTTGCGAACAGCCAATCGTGAACGTGATCGGCGACGGCGCGGAGACGGTCGTCGGCAATGCCTTCTCGATACTCCGCCGCCATGCTCGAATCGACGTGCCCCATAATGGCATCGACCGCTACTTGATCCTTTGAGCCACCTGCAATCGTCTCGAAAGTGTGACGAAGAGCGTAGAAGCCAACGCCTTGTCGCTTGAGCTTGAGACCGTTCAACAGCTTCGCAGTTTCCTTAGCGATCGCGTCATCTTGCTTGGTTTTCAGCGTAGTTTTTCCGAACCGCTTCTCTTCCACAACGGAATACCGAACCCATCGTTGGCCGTACTTTGTCACAAACAAGATGTCGCTATCGGCTTCGTCGTGCGGTTCACGTCGACATGCCACCACTTCACGCAATGCCGTGACCGTTTCTTTCCACAATGGTATCCGACGTTCGATTCCGGTCTTTACTCGCGGGTAGTCGAGCCAGCCGCCGTCTAGGTCCAACGCCGACAAATGAAGGGATGCGATGTCCGTGTTGCCGAGTCCGCCATTGATGCCAAGTAGGATCATCGCTTTGACTTGCACAGACGCCTTTTCAAGCATCGCGACTACTTCAGCCGCGTCAAACATCCGCTTGCCGTGTTGTTGCCGATTCCGTGCTTTCTCGATGCGCCGATCGGTTTTGGATGCGACCTTGAACTTGCTTCCGAACTTGACCGGCTTGTCGATCAATTCATTATCAAAGCCATATTTGAAAACGCTCCGCGTGTTCGTGACGGCCTTTGAGACAGAGTTGGTGCCGTACTTGCTGGCGAGCTTGTTATACAGCCGCTCAAAATCCGTCGGGCGAATGTCAGAGACCGCGCGATTCGCGCCGAACTCGTTAATTAAGACACCGCCCAACCGATGATACTCGCTGAATGTGCGTGGGGATCGTCGACCGGATTCCATGTCGCTGCGCTTACTGGCAAGGAATGCGTTCACCAGCTCACGCAATCGTAAGCCGTCCCCGTCAGCTCGTGGCATTCGCCCAGCGTGCAAATCGTCCTGTTGTTTGAGGTACGTTTCCAGCGCGCCGTTGGGATCGTCCCAACTGCCAAAGTAGTGGGTCTTGCCCTTGATCTTTTTTGCCCATCGCCCAGTGCCATGCGGAAAGAGTGGGAAGCACTTCTTGTGATCTGGCCCAAAGGCGCTGCCACACCTGGGACACTTAGGCTTCTCTGGCTTCTCAGATTTACGTTGTTCGCTATGCTTAGTCATGTCGTCACCTCGCGTTCAAGAGTTAGGTGGCGTCGGCACCCGGTGTTTCCGCATCGGGTGCCAACTTTGTCAGAGCAACGTGCTGTTTTGCTGGTGCAAGCTGACACCAGTAACTAGGTTGCTCTAAAAGAATAGCAGGTGTATTACGGCTGTCAACCATCGAAGTGAGAGATTCAATAAACGCCGTAATGCACTGCAATTAAACTAGTTGCGCCTGTAGCTCAGGGGATAGAGCAACGGTTTCCTAAACCGTAGGTCGGAGGTTCGAATCCTCTCAGGCGTACTCGTTTACTTTCGCGAAATCGGAGCGACCCGCCAGTTAGCTCTCAGAGCAAAAACGCCGGTCGTCGGAGGTCGCAACTTATCCGCAGACTGCGAAAGAGTTTGCGACGACGGTGTTGGTTCGGCGCTCTCGGTTTTCTCGCGGAGAGCTCCGAACCTGAGGGTGGCTTCCGTCCCGCCGAGAAATCGCCCGCGAACTCTCGCGCTCTCTGATTAAAGTCCGGCGACTTCGTTAGGCGTTCTCTTCCTCGTGCTTCGCGGATGCATAGAAACGGATGCCAGGAACCAGCACGCCCAAGATGGTTGGGATCAGGCTCATTCCCAGGATCAGCAGCCAGCCGTTCACGCCAGGACCTTCAGTTTGCAACACGCGAGACAGCGGCGGCAAGTAGACGGCCAGCAGCAACAGCGCGGCACACAACGCAAGTGAGCCCCAGATCCACGGATTACGGACAACGTCGTTGTTCCAAATGGCCGATCCTCGATCGCGCAAGTTCAATTGAAGACGCGTGGCAGTCGATCAAAGAGGGCGTGGTATCCGTAACGCAATCGATGATGTCTGCTTTCAACAACGTAGCGGTTAATGTGCCAGGAGAGCGGAATGTGTGGGACAAACTTAGCTTCGTCATCAGTCGTCTCCGTGAGCGGTTATGGATCAAGCCGCTCATCATCTGTGTGCTGTCGATCGGCGCAGTCTTTCTCGCCGACCTTATGGACAAGACCGGGCTCGGCCGTTTCGTGCCGGAGATTACAAAGGAATCGCGATTGGGAGTGCTTGTGAAGTTGCGGATCGTGCTTTTGAAGATAGTCGAATTGGGGACTTGCACTTAATTGCCGTCGAGTGTCATCAGAACAGTCGTTCCCGACTGGCCGTGAGTGCGTCTCCAGGGTTTCGCGATTCGACTTATCCTCTCTGCTGGCTCGGATCATTCGACCAGATGTGTCGTCCATTAGCGATTGCCCATCCGTCCGAGGGTGCTGTCCAGGGAGCGCGTCAACTTCTCGGCCGCGCCGTCGACGGCCAGCTCTAAAGTGGCCGCCGAATCGCTTACAGAGATTGGCTGAAGACCGGCGAGCCGGGCCTCCAGCAGACAACGTATATCTTC
>JBBDHZ010000164.1:0-3593 GCA_040880645.1 Minisyncoccota bacterium | reverse complement strand
CCGTTTCGTCGGTCTCTTCGCCCTCGTCGTTCTCGAAAACGACCTTCACGCCATCTTTGAGCAGCTTGTAAACCTCACGATTCGCCTGCACCAAGCTCATCGCCCCGCGATCACGGGTCAGCTCCTCGATGGCCAGATTGATCGCCTCGCTATCCAGATCGGGATTGAGTTTCTTGAGTGCCGTCCGCAGCTTAGGCAGCAGCACGACTTCTTCGGTCGTTTCCCGTCCCAGCGTCGAATCACCGATGCCGGACTTTTCGTAGAAACAGTTGGCGGTCTCGTAGCCAAGTTCAGCGAACAGGGCGATGGCGGGTTGTTCGACCAGCGTGTCTTCGCAGTAGTCGTTGGGAGCCATCGCAACCTATTCCGTATCGAAGACTTCGGCCTGCTGAATTTGAATGCTAACCATAGAATCTCTCTTGTAGCTGAGGCTCCCAAAGAGCCGGATTCGCTTACCCAGCGACTCTAGCAACGTGGGGTGTAGCATCGTATGGAAATTGCCTCTGACACGTTGTTTTTGCCCTCTGATCGACAATCGTAACTCCCCCTGTTCGATGTCGAGAGCCGTCACGGTCCCCTCAACTGACTCCAGCTGGTCGTTGGACGGACGTCGTTGCTGAATCACTCGATCAACACGTTCGATGAACTCATGGTCGATTGACCGGTAGCTACTCTGTTGCTCCCGGCGGTCAAAGGTTGCAAACTCGATCGCCACCACTTCACGCTTCAAGGCTCGATTGAGCTGCTGGACCGTTTGCAGGGCACCGGTGCTGATCGTGTGCGTCGCTCCGCCGGTGGCAATCTCATCCAAGATTGAACCGAATCGGCTCGCGATGCTTTCCGCTGAAATGGCCTCCGGTGTTATGTTCCCCGCCTCTAGTTCCTTAGCGTTGGGTTCAACCGGTATAAAGTCGGCCGACTCGAACCTCGCGGGAATAACGAAACTACCTTCCTCGAACGGCTCAATCGTCAATCGACTGAAGGAAAGTACGTCGGCTCCCATCGACCGCATGTCGGCAAAGTCCGGGTTCAGACCTCGAACAGCATCGTATGCCGCGAAGTGGGCCAGCTTTTGTGTTAAGTCGATCACCTCGCTGACCGTACGGGCAGCAAGAGAGCTAGAACCGCTCGACGGCAGGATACGAGTGACAATCCGTGGCCAGTTGAGCGGTTTGGACCCCGAACCTGAAAAATCCGCTAATGCGTTCCGAACTTCGGCTGTAGCATTGCGATACCAACGCGGCTGAAAATCGGTTTTTGGGGGTTCATGCATGGCGATAGTCCTCCAGGAAGTTTATCGCCCCGGCGGGAGTCGTTTCTAAATAAGTCTTGGAGACGTCGTGGTTCCCGTGAGGGGTTGGACCAGTCACACCGGATTTTTCGCCGTAAAATAGTTGAGGCGTGCGTTTTTCGGCAACCTTGCGATAAAACGCGAGGGCGGAATTGTTGGACGCGTGCAGGCTGACGCGACCGCCCATCGCTTGATCCTGACTCAGCTTGATCGCATAGGCAAGCAATGCAGTGCCGGTTTGACGGTATTTCCGCCGCCAAAGTTCAGTGTTTTGGTTCCAGGGTGCCGCCGCCACATGCTCTATGTACAAAGTCGTTTGGCCCGTGTCGATCTGGGAAGGAATGCCGCTCCAGACGTTCATGAATCCGGCCATTTGTCCCCCACACCAAGCCACAATCGTCTGACGTGGCTCGTAACCGGGACGCTTCTTTTCGCACCAGTCCCACGGCTTCCACTGTGCCCATTCGGGCAAGCTCGTTGCCGTCTGCTTATGGGCCGCATCCAGAGCAACGACCATCCGTTGCCAAACGCTGGAAAACCAAGGCTTCGCATGGTCGTCATAGACGTGGAAGTCGAGGCGATACCAATTTTCCGCATCGTCCTGAATCACAAACTCAAACGCACCCGTACTCATGCAATCGCCTCCTCCAATGCCTTGGTGGTCATGCCCACGTCGATGTCGAGGTCTTCCACATCGAGCTTGCCCGAGATTAGTTTGGGCAGCAGCAGGTCACGGGTGGATCGGAGGTTTTCGTTCTTGCGTTGCAGTAACTCTCTCTGCTCAAACAGGCCTTCTGCGATCTCAGCAAAAGTTCTAAGCGTGGTCGGGTCTGGCAGCAGGATTTCAAAGTTCTGAATCGTCGTCTTTGTCAGTGCTTCCCTCGTTGCTCCTCCCTGTGCCAATGCGAGAAGGTGCTTTTTGTGTCGGTCCGAGTTAATTGCCGACAGGACATACAATGGATCAGCCGCTTCTTTGTCGGTGCGAATTATTGCAACGTGTTGATTGACTCTCGCTGGAAGTAAATCTGAACGCGGCATGCAGCAACGTGCGACTGATGCCCCGGTTATGTTCAGCAGGATGTCATGTTTCTCAACGATCACATTGTCGAGTTGTTCCGCTTGGGTCTCATCAATAAACGCTAGACCCTTGTCCTGAAAGTTGTAGTCGTAGACATTCAGGCTGCGAATAAGCGTGATCCCGCTTTCCTGGTACGCACTTTTTCCGCCCCGTGGTGTAGCTCCACTTCCAATCTTAGTCGTGATGTCCTTTAGCTTCGTCGCAGCCCACCCCTCAGGAATCTGGCCGAGTGGTGAATCGACGAGCGTGACGTTTTCGTGGCCGGGGAAGCGGAAGTTGACGAACCATTCCCGGTAAATCGCCTGAGCCATCTCTTCCAAAATGGCAATTCGACGGGTGTTGTTCTCAATCAGATCGTCGTACGCCGACAGGATCGAAGCGATCTTGCGTTGGGTGGGGAGCGGGGGACACGCTATCTGCATGTCCTTCAACAAAACGATCGTAAAGGCGGATTGCGATGATCCAATCGTAGCCTTGGCTAGTTCCGCTTTGCCCGTTGGGGACACCAGCCAGTAGTACAGATAGGTCGAATCAAGCCCGTCGAAGTTATAAAACCACGTAAGGTTCCCGTCCTTAAAGTAAAACCTTTCACCGGGACTCACGACGTACGGGACGCCAAGCGTACCTACGGAGGTCAAAAGAAGATCGCCGGGTTGCGGAGCCCCTAGTTTTGCACAGAGTTCCGCAAACTTCTCTTCGGAGATAAATAACTCCGTGGAAACACTGAGTGCTCCGTTGTACTTTTCAATGATCTCTTTGCCACGGTAGAACGGAACTCCTGAATCACAATAGTCCCTCGCAAAGACTCGCTTGCTTGACCGGATGTCGCAGTATTGGCTGATTGAGACGGCCGGAATGTCGCTCACGACGCTGCCTCCAGTAACTTGGCGACGTTGTTCGCAATCCGCTCTTGCAGTTCATCCGCTTCGCTGTTCAAGACTTCCAACTCTTCGTTCAGTTCTTCCAGTCGCTCGGCAAAAACAAAATCGTCTTCCTCGCGATCCGCCACACCGACGTACCGACCGGGATTCAGGCTCCAGCCCTGTTCTTCGATCTCCCCCAGCGTCGCCACTTTGCAAAGTCCCGCCACGTCGGCGTACTTCAACTTTGGGAAGGTGGCTTTCAAATCGGGTTCCTCGCCCGGCACTTCTTCATCTTCACCCGCCACGAACTCCGGCTGCTCACCCCGATACAGCCGCACGATGTTGGCCAGGTACTCGATCT
>JBBDHZ010000163.1:0-3621 GCA_040880645.1 Minisyncoccota bacterium | reverse complement strand
GCTAGGCGTGTCGGTGTCGAGCGTCAGGCGGTACGTGGGGGCAATTTGATCACGAATGCCAGTCAGGAAGTGAGAACAGCACTTCATTGTGTTCACTGACTTGGAGCGAGGTTGAATTCTTCGAGGCGCTGGATCAGAACAGGAATGTCCGTCACCGGAAAGTAAACGCCGAGATTTTCGGCTAAGCTGACGACGCCTTCGCCATACACGAAACCCTCGTCCCATAGCTCCAATTCAACCTCCCATGCCGGTGCCGACGTGGGGCCAGCAAACTCTTTGAGGATTCGGTTGTAAAGGGTATCTATACCGGATTCGTAGCGAGTGACCAACTGTAGGAATCGCATCAACTCCTCAACGTCGGGAAATGCAATCCAAGCCATTCCAGGCTTAGCTTCTTGGCATGACTGGCAGGTGTCGATTTCAGCCAGCCACATTTGTTGAATCAGCGGGGCCAACGCTTTGTCAATCTCTACGCGGCAATCGCCAACCTCTACGATGACGGCGGGGTGATGCGGTGGCCCAGTGTTATCGACGTGGTCGTTCATCCGGCGGACTCCAATTTCCAGCGTAGCCTTCGTAATCATTTACCTTCTACCACTTCCAACATCGGCTTTCCGGCCCGAAATCTTTGGACATTCTCGCCGATTGCTTCAAACAAAAAATCCCGTCCAAGCCGGCGACGATCGACCAGGACGGGCAAGAGGCGGCAGGGCAATTCGGCGAGTGTACCAGGGCACCGGAAACGACTGCAAACGTTTCTTGACGGCTAGCTCCGCCCCGTTCCTTCTGGCAGGTATCAGACGTCACCAGGCACGAAGATCGTTCAGCAGGCGTTAACGTCGTGCTTGCGATTGGCCGAGGGGTGGCAGTAGACTGGTACAATCGTGTTGCTTGCGACAAGCCTTGTTTGTGATGGGAGGGAAACATCGTGATTAGTTTCAACTGCCCGAATTGCGGGAAGAATGTTTCGACGAAAGACACGGCTGCGGGCAGGCGTGGAAAGTGTCCCGGCTGCGGAGTGGCCGTGCAGGTTCCCGCGCTCGCGTCGGACGACGACGTACTTGCGGCATTGGGCGAGTACGATCCCCCGAAGCCAATTGAAGCGGTTACGGCCGATGTGGGTTCCGAACCGCCTCCCCGCCCCGAACACCCCGCGCCCGCCACGGAGCCGACGTTAGCTGAGATTGCCGCCAAGCCACTGACAACGTCTGGACGTGCGACAGCTTCGTTGATCGCTGGAATTTCTGGTCTGCTCTGCTTTCCGGCGGGCGTGATAGCGGTCGTTCTCGGCGTTCTCGCAATCAAAGAAATCAGCGATCCGACCAAGGCCATGAAGGGCAAAGACATCGCGGTCGTTGGTATTTCGTGCGGTTGTCTCGGACTGCTCCTCGCACTCGTTGCCTTGATTATGCCAAACGAGATTGACGACGCGGATAGTCGGCTAGCGAAAGGCAACCAGCGCGCGAAAGCGGAGAGTCAGCCGCCGAAAGCGGAGAGCCCGCCAAAAGTGAAAACGCGAGAAGAGGTGCTCCAACCCGGTTTTAGCATGTGGGACGGTTCGCACAAGAAGTTGACAACGGCAATCAAGGACTCGATGAACGACCCGTCGTCATACGAACACGTCGAGACCGTCTACCACGATTTGGGCGATTACTTGATTGTAAAAACGACGTTTCGCGGGAAGAACGCGTTTGGCGGAGTCGTAAAGAACTGGGTAAAGGCGCGGGTATCCGTCGACGGGTCGGTCATACAGATTATCGAGCAGGGACCGTAGGAAGGTAGGCCAGTCGTTACTCCGGCTCCGGCCCGGCTAGGCGGAATACCACCTAACCGGGCGTATTGATCTTGTCGTGCCAGCCGCTCCTCGATCATTCCTTGACCAGCTCATATTGCTCGCCGAGCCAAAGCAGCGGCTCGTCAAGCCGATGGTCGTATTCGGCGATGTAATGGCGCTGCGCTACGGATCGCGGCGCATGCCCTAGGAACAGTTGGGAAACGTCATGCCCGAATTCTCGATTCAGAAGCGATGCGCTCGTTTTTTTGAACATCAAGACCGGCTTCGGCTCCTCTTTCAGCCGCCCAAGCAGCCGCTTATATGACAACCTGACGCTGTCATTACGCCCCTTGTCGCTCCGTCGCGTAGCAACGGGCGTCCCATGACTAGTCAGCAGCACGTGTTCCGGATCTTCGCTGCGGAATTGTTTCAAGAGGCGCAGCGTGCGGGGCCACAGCAGGTAATCGCAGACCGGGACGCTTTCCCGTTTTTTGGTTTTGCTGCGCTTCCTAATAACCCGACCGTCTTGCCATTTCACCTCGTCAGGATGCAGATCCGCGATGTCAATTTGTGTCATCCCGCAGTTGAGCATCAGCAGCAGATACAGCTCTAGCTGCCCATCAGCGGCCTGCAGGTATCGCTGGACATCGGCGATATCGAAGATTTCGACTTGCTTGGTTGGCACTTCAAAACGCAAGTCTTCCAGGTTGCGCGGGATTTGGTCCAAGACTTCCGGTTCCCGATACAACCAACGCACGAACTGGGCAAATGTCTCGAAAAGGTTTTTGCCGTAGCGGGGGGCTATTTCGTCGTGTTCAATTCGGTTTACAAGATGGTCGTAATACCGCCGGCAGTATGGCCCGTTGATTTCGGCAGCGTCCTGCTGTTCATCGCACCAGTCTCGATAGATTTTTATACGGTGTCGGTCGGCCTTTGGCTTTGCTTTCTGGAATTGTTCCAGGAGCTTGCTTATCGTGCGATCGACGGGCGTTTCCTCTTGGTCATCCTCCCAGGGTCGATGTGCGGGAGTTGTGTTTCCGAGCCGCGCCTTGATTGCCATCTGCAAATCTTCCTGATACCTGTCTTGGTGGTCCCTTGCGGCTTGTACGCCAGCAGGAAGCCGCGGCGCGGCAATGACGGTGCCATCATCGTCAATCGGCAGTTCGATCCCCCGCGACTCAGCAATGCGCACCAGACGGAGCGTTTCGGCCGCTACGATGAACCGGGAAGCGTCCTGCCCCTTCCGGAACGTCTCTTGCATCTGTTCGAGCAGATCGACAAGCCAGGGTTGCGTCGACGTCTGGTTGGCGCGGTCGACTTCCACCTTTTGGGCTTCCCACTCCCGCAGGCAACGCGTGTAGCTGGTTGCCTTTGTTTCACCGTCCAGCAGTGGGAAGTAATACTGCTTGCCTTTGTACTGCTTTCGCCATCGTCGACTGCTTGCGAGCCATTGGAGCTTGTAGTTTCTAGCCACCGTTCAAGTCCTCTAATTTCGGGGTGCGAAGAACTTCGCCTTTGAAATCTAGGTCGTGAACGGCGAAGTTGAACGGTTTTTTGCCGTTCAACGTTCATCGTAGGCGCGCCGGACCCTTGTTTTTATTGGGTTTGCTGGACAGTCGCAACTCTCACACCGCGGAGGTCGTTGGTTCGAACCCAATACCGCCCACATTGAAGACCTTGCTGCACAAGAATTTTGCAGCAAGGTTTTTTTGCATGTTTTGCCACTTGGCTGCCACTTCTGGCCTTAGCCAGTGCTCTTTCGGTCGCCGGTTGGATTATTCGCGAAAGAATTTCGAACCAGCTTGCATGCATGAACAACTGTTCGCTCGGGTGCTGGGCCGTTTACT
>JBBDHZ010000162.1:0-3624 GCA_040880645.1 Minisyncoccota bacterium | reverse complement strand
GGACACGCCAGTTTCTTGGCTTCCATTGATGCCGCCCCGACAAAATGCTCGGTCCCCGCCTGTTGTGGGCCATCTGTGCCGGGACGTGGCTGGTCACTGCTGCCCCATCCGTACTGCCAAGACCGCGGCGACCAGCCGGGCGGCGCAACCGCCGCCCGGCTGTCGAAACTGCGGCCTACTCGTCGTGGTTATCCCGATCCGACCCCCGGTTCGGTTGCGCCGGATGCGTCTTTTGGTGGACGTCCTTCAAGCGTTGAATGCTGACGTGCGTGTAGATTTGCGTCGTGTTGAGACGTTCGTGGCCAAGCAGCATCTGTAGCGAACGCAAATCGGCACCACACCGCATTGCGGTGGAGTAAAACGTTTCGAGGATCGCACGATCACGAAGGCCAAGCGGCGTAGTAACATCGGTGGTGTTGAGCAACGACTCGACTTCCTCCGCCGTCAAGACGTCGGTCGGGAGACGCCATTCTTCCTTGGGGAGTTCCAGCTTCGCGGCAATGTCGGTTTCGATGAAGTTCTCGGCGGCCAGCCACACGAACCAGCGACACAGTGACATCAAGTAAGACGCTTGGGTCGAGAACTTAAGCGGCGAGTTAGTCTCACCGTTAGTGAACTTGTGGAAGACTATATCTACACGTTGCACCACAAGTTGTTTCCGGTGACAGACGGCGACCGATTACTGGGTTGCGTCACGAAGCGAGACGTGAAAGCGACACCTCGCGATGAATGGCATCTCGCGACCATCGCCGACATCATGTCTCCCTGCTCAGCGGAGAACACGATCGCGCCAGACACCGATGCCATGAAGGCCCTCATGAAGATGAGCCGGCACGATAACTCACGGCTCATGGTCGTGGACGGCGATCGGCTGGTCGGCATCGTAACGCTGAAGGACCTGACGGAATTCATCACCCTGAAACTCGAACTGCAAGAAGTCAAACCGCACACGGGACGTCAGCCGCGGTATTTCGAGAGTCCGGAGACACGCGAGCAAGCTCGGGAACACAGCCTGAAGGGCTGAAACAAATCAGCCCAGGTGACCGCACTGGTGGCCTTTAACTTCGACACGGCCATTCTAGCGACTTGGTGGACGACGGTCATCTCTTCAAAGAGCTGATTGGGTAGTGCTTTCCGTAAGTCGTTGGCGTCAGGTGCGCAACGCACTGTTCGCGTGTTTAGGCTTCAGGAGGCTTGCCACTCACTTGGCAGCGCGGAGACATTAATAACGATGGATTACCGAGAATCAGAAACCGATATCGGCGAATAAGTAACGTCCTTCCGCCGTGATGGGTACTTCCTGTGCGATGATGTCGTCTCCATCGCCGAGGTTGAACGCCGTCGAAATCGGGTGAAGGTCACAACTCGACGGTCATCGCGCCACTGGTTTGCTGAATCCGTTGGTCGAGTTTCTTGTCCTCGATTTGGAGGGCGATGTTCTCAGGTTTAGGATTTCCCGATGCAGTACAATTTCGTGTTGGTGCGAATGAAGAGCTTTGCGTGCGCGGCGATAATCGAAGAACGGATCAGCTCGGACCCGAGATATTCTTTCGCTTCCATGGGAATGACGCTCAGAATCTTGCCATCCTCGCTGTTCACGACGGTCGCCTCGCCGTCAAAGTTGAGCAGATAGATTTTCCCATCGCCTGCTAAGGGCGACGCTTCTAACTCGCGGCGGGTCTCCAGGGTTGTACTCCACTTGATCTTGCCAGTCGTTGGTTCGACTCGTGAAAGCGTGCGGCGGCTCTTGCTCAAAATGAAAAAGTCGCCGCGGTAGAATGCCGGAGTGGGTACGTCCGAGGTGATGTTCCGCTCGTCGCGGCTCACCCATAAAAGATCGTCGTCACTCAATCTTCCGGACTTCGTCGTGGGCAAGGCATACACAGGGCTGCGCTTTGGAGCGCAGAGAAGGACGACGCCGTCACCGGCAACAGGCGAGGGCACAAGCCGCCAATGCCCGATCTTTTCGGGATTCCACGTTTCCCATCGCCATAGCTCTTTGCCGGTATCCAAATCGTGACCGGTGACGGCGTCGCCGCCATTAACCAAGAGTTGCTTCCTGCCATTGTACTCGTAAGGCGTGGGGGTGGTGAACCCTTCCAGGGATTCGCCCACCGCCTCGCTGGGGCGAACGTGTTTCCAAAGCTCCGAACCTGTCCGCGGATCCATCGCCAGGATATAAGACTCCGTCCGGCCGGAATCTCCACGGTTCTGCAAAATCTGCATGTACAACTTGCCCTCATAGAGCAGCGGACTGGAGCTGAACGTCCAACCGAAAGCGAATGGCCCGACATTCTTTTTCCAGATTTGCTTGCCATCAAAGTCATAAGCAAACATGTCGCCGTTGCCGTAAAAGAAGATCACGACTTTACCATCGGTTGCCGGACTCGGCCCAGCAAAAGTACTGCGAGTATCTTTGCGGATTCCTTCGCCGACCGTGCGCTGCCAGCGCAACTCGCCACTCTTCCGATCGAAGGCCATTGCCAACAGCTTGTCGTCCGCGAGATTCGTGCTCGATACGAAGACATAGTCGCCCGACACAATCGGTGTCGCGCTACCGGGGCCTGGCAAGTCGACGGACCACTCGATGTTTTCCGTTCGGCTCCAAGTCGTTGGCAGGTTTGTTTCCGGCGTCGAACCGTTAAAGTTCGGGCCTCGGAACTGGGGCCAATCAGCCGCAAATGCGGAAGTTGCCAAGAACAATAGAACGGCGACGATCGAGTTGAACTTCATCGTATTTGGCTCCGGGGAGTTGATCCTACTAGGTTGTAACGTCCCCTAGTGTAACCCACCGACACCGCAAGTGCAGCTACTCGGTTTGACAGAAAATCCAGCCATCCATCGGCCGCCATCCCGCCGAGGAATCCGGCGATGGCGACGAACGCTGAAGTGAGGAATATCTTCAGAAACTTGTCATTCGGCGCCGTGTAACTTGTAAGTTGTCTCCATGGTGTCTTTGTGGGCATGACTTTGTACCTTGCTTGACGCCAACGTTAGTGCGGCTCCGGTTCATCGTTTTGTTCGCCGTTTCTTTGCTTCGGTGATCTCTTCAAGCTTGACACCCTGGCCGCCGCGCAGGCTTGCTCGTGCGTTTTCGATCCGCTTGAGAAAACGTGGATCGTTTTCAAGTTGATAGTCGAACCAATCGTCTTCCGACGCGAAGCCCATGAGGATCCCCGCCGGTTGGCCGTGGCGCGTGATGACAATTTGTTCCTTCTCCGCCAGCCGGAGATACTTCGACAAATCATCCTTCAGTTGAGTCAGAGCCACTTTCTTCATCGCTTTCACCATACCTTTCGAGCCACTCGTTTGCTTCCAATTTCGGCACAATGGCCAGCACTTCTACCGTGTCCTCGGTCACGTCGTAGAAAACGCGGATATCATCGCCCACGCGAAGCCGATATTGCGGACGGGACAGGCCGCGTAAACGCTTGATGCGAGTCTTGCTGGTCTTTGTTGGTTCGTGTCGCAGATGACGCCCAATTGCATCTTGCGTCTGAGCGCGATCGTTTGCGTTGAGGGATCGCAGGTCTTCGACCGCTTCAGGGGCCAAGATTATTTCATATCGCATTCTGGCCAGATTCTAGCCAGATTTCATGTTGCCGGCAAGTACCGCGGTTTGGA
>JBBDHZ010000161.1:0-3630 GCA_040880645.1 Minisyncoccota bacterium | reverse complement strand
GAACCCAAACGAGCCCGAATTACTGAAAGGCCATTACCGTGGGACAAGCAAAACAAGGCGATACCGTCCGAGTTCACTACACCGGCAAACTGGAAGACGGCACCGTCTTCGATTCCTCCGTTGAACGCGAACCGATCGCCTTCAAACTGGGGGCTGGCCAGATCATCCCAGGCTTTGAGAAAGCCGTCGAAGGCATGGAGCCGGGAGAGAAAACTACCGCCGTGATCCCCGCCACCGAAGCCTACGGCCCGCACAAAGCCGAAGCAATCGTCACCGTTGAACGCAGCCAGTTGCCACCCGACCTGGAACCCAAAGTAGGCCAGCAACTGCAAGTGCAAAAGGAAGACGGCCAATCGCTGCCCGTCCGGGTCGTCGAAGTCGACGACGCCCAGGTCACGCTCGATGGCAACCATCCGTTAGCCGGAAGGGAGCTCGCCTTCGAAATCGAACTGGTCACGGTGGAATAGCAAAGAGGCGGACGATCGTCGCTCTCCTGGCGGTCAATCACGCACCAGTTCCCGCTGGTCGCGGGAATCGGTGTTTCGGTGACAAAAAAGGCACCAATAGTTTGCACTCGAGTTGCCCAATCCTTCTCCGAGAGGACTTCGCTAGCGGTGCGCGGCCTGGAGCAGGAACTTTGTCGAGACGGTAAACTGCAGAACTCGTCGACGCCCTTTTTCGCTGGTGATGGCCCATGCCGCTTGGTATTGATCCGAAAGTTGACTTTGCGTTCAAGCTGGTCTTTGGCAGTCCCGATCATCCGCAGATCACGATTCATTTTTTGAATGCGGTGTTGCAGCCGATAAGGCCCATCACTGCAGTGGAGATATTGAATCCCATCCAGCAGCGGGATCGTTCGGACGCCAAGCTCGCGATCCTGGACGTGTTGGCTCAGGATGTCGATAACCATCGCTATAACATCGAGATGCAAACGACGCTTCCGGTGGATCTTCAGAGCCGTTTGACGTATTACAACTGCTTGAATTACGTACGTCAGTTGTCTTCCGGCAGCCCCTATGGTCACCTGCGTCCCGCGATCGGCATTTGCGTGCTGGACCGGCTGCTTTTTAGGGAGACGGTGGACTATCATTTGAGTTTCCGGCTACGTTGTGATCAGCGAGACTTAGTGTTTACCGATGACTTAGTATTCCACACGCTGGAGTTGCCGAAGTACATGGTTCCAGCGGATAATGAATTGAGTGTCCTGCCAAAGCTGGAGCAATGGTGTTGTTTTTTGAAGTTGGCGCCAAATCGGGAAATCCATGAACTGGCCCAATTGTTGGGCGACGAAGTCTTCGAAGAAGCCGCGGGAGTGTTGGAAATGATTTTTCAATCGCCAGAAGATCGCCAGTTTTACGAAGCTCGCCTCAGGTATCTTCATGATGAGGAATCTCGTCTGATTGCCGCCCGTGAAAGAGCCCGTGAAGAAGGTCGCGAAGAAGGGCGTGAAGAAGGGCGTGAAGAAGGTGCGGCTCACGGTACGCTCGCCGGCAAGGTCCAATTGCTGCAGGAACTCCTCGGTGATGCGATGGCTAGCACGACGGAACTTCTTCAGCGCAGTCCAGACGAACTCTCCAAGCTCCTTTTCGAGTTACAGGAGCGTCTTCGTTCACGCGGTGAATGATGGCGTCTGTGCCGCCCGACCGTATCTATCAGCAGCATCAGTTTCCACCTCCACCAAATCCGCCGCCGCCGAAGCCACCCATGCCGGACGGAAATCGTACGCTGTCATACTCGGCTTGCAGTTCGGCGAGCGTGTGGTTGGTGGTGGGGACGCGGCTGCGGTCGAATTCTAACGTATAGCTGTAGTTGACATCGAACGCTTGGCTGCCGTGTCGGCCTGCGGGAA
Source organism: Minisyncoccota bacterium (assembly GCA_040880645.1). Taxonomy (GTDB): domain Bacteria; phylum Patescibacteriota; class Minisyncoccia; order Phycocordibacterales; family CSBR16-193; genus JBBDHZ01. The sequence continues at coordinate 1,781 of JBBDHZ010000161.1, read as the reverse complement.
CGGTGAGATCCCAACGCAAGATGCCCGTGGGGCGAAGAATGCGTTGATACAGGCCGTCATCAGAGAGGGCTTGGACGGGATCTTCCAAACGTACTGACAACTGCTGTGCTTGCTGTGTGTTCGGCATGCGGTCGATCAATCGGACGGCGACGGGTTGGTCCTTGAAGTTGGCGAGAACTAGCCGATAGACAAACTTCAACTGCCGGTTGCCGCCCTGCACAACATCCTGTTTGTCGATCAGCTCGCGGCGCGTTCTAACTTGCTGGTCCGCTCCGAAACCGATCGTCAGACGCTGCCCGCTCGCCGTGGAGGGAATCTGCGTGCGGCCCACAAAACGATCGTCCAGATAGATGGTCGCCGGCCCGCCTAACAGGCCGATGGGTTGCGTGTTGATCATTTCGGCTTCGCGGTAAGCGTAGGTGCTGAGCAACGGGGTGGCGACATGAACCATATCTCCGGCCAATTCCGTTTCGAGGATTTGAACCAGTTGCTGTTCGCGCCGCGCGTCGAGGCTAACGGGTTGCGGCAGCGTGTAAACCTGGCTTGCAATGTCGTCCTCGGCATCCGGGGCAAGCATCCGCAGCGATTTGGATTCCGCTCGCAGTTCAAGCTGCTGCATCTGACCGGCCAGAGAATTCAACGCCGCATCGCGTTGATCGGTCGAAGCAGCGAACGTACCCGCGTCGGAGTTCTTTTCAGCTTGCCGTTGTCGCGTCCGCAAGGTTTCCAGCATGTTTGATAGAGAGTCTTCCGGCTGGTTGGAGGAACTGTCGTCCGCTTCTCCAAACGGGTCCGAAAACAGTCCTGCCGGTTCGCCCTGGGCGCGCTCGTCCGCGGGATCAACGGAAGTGACACGCAGCGTCGAGAGCAGCGGGCGCGCGGCGCTGACCGAAGGGGACGCGGTCGACAAAACCAGCGTGATATCGTCCCAATCCTCGCCGCTCATCTGCCGGACCAGTCCACTGTAGCGTAAGTCAAAGCTCTCCTTGCCTAATCGACCGCGAACCGTGTACTGCGGCGACCAACCACAGCCGGTGACCAAGTAGCTCAGCCGCACCGTGCCTGCTTGACCCTCGTTCGTTTCCACGAAGATCTTCGCTTGATAGTTCGTCGCACGTTCGCCGCTGGAGGCCTGCCCACGTTTCCATGTGACTTGCTGAGCCTGCGCTTCGATCTCTCGCAACTGCTGCTGGTACTCGAATTGCTGCGCGGCCAAATCGCGGCGTTGGGTCATCGAATAGGTAGCCAGCGTGGTCAATGTTTCGGCGTTCAAGACTCCTCGATTGAGATCGGATTTGCCCGAGACAACGGAAAAATTGACCAATTGGGCGAGCAGTTCGATGTTTTTGGTGACGACCTCAAGGGCGTGTTGAACGTCGGCTCGACGTCGGCTGAGTTCGTCAAGCTGTTGATCGAACAGGCGAATTTCCTCGCGCTGCGACTCGGCGGCGAGCCGAGGCGACACGCGCACGGCACGAACGATGGTCTGAGCGTCGCCGTCGGCATAGACGCTATCGGACACGACAAGCTCTGGTAGGTTGGGCACATTGACGGTATGCCACTTGTCACCCGGCGGCACGGATATTTCACGGGTCACGAGAGCGCGATCGCGATACAAGGTGACACGGCGAATGACGCCCTGGTTCTCGTCAGGCTGCTTCGCCTCGTCTTGTGCTGAGATCATCGTCGAGAAGACTAACAGAACGAACGACGCATAAGGTACTACTCGAGTCATCACGCCATGATCCTCACTAAATGGATGCCGTCTCCGGCCGGGGGAA
>JBBDHZ010000160.1:0-3675 GCA_040880645.1 Minisyncoccota bacterium | reverse complement strand
CCTCGGCGTCAAAGCGAACCGTCAGGTTGTTACCGCTAGCCTGTTCCGGAAAGCTCGACCATTCTCGCTCGTCGCCGCTCCGCAGATGCGTCATCTCAGCGTGCAAGACCTGACGCTGTGCCTGCACCGCGGCAGGAGCCGCCAAACAAACGACGGTCATTACGACAAAACCACGCGTCACTCTTCGCATTTGTTTCTCTCGTCTTGTTCGTTGAGTTTTACCGCGAACGACGTAGAACGGAATTCATTCCGTTACCTTCGGCCGGGGGTTCGCCGGCGTCACAATTCCAAAGCACCGTTCCCAACGCCTGCAAGTCGCCCATTGTACACACGGGAGTTGTGGATAGGCGGCGGGGGAACCGATGACGCAAGACCGGTCCCGATCGTATCTTGCTGTTGTAGTCCTGCAACTCCGTTCGCAGGGCAATCAGTCACGGCAGTCGTCTTGAACGAAACGGGGGAATGCCACCTGTCCTGCGTACGGAGTCGCAGGACGACTTGTGAAGCCCTCACTATCTCCGACGAGTCACAAAACGACTGTCCTACTAAAACGCCCCAACAACCTCGCCGGCGTTTCGGGTGCCGAGGTCCTCGAACGGTTCCAATCCAAAATCGCACAGGTCGTAGACGTTGTTCTGTTCCAACTGCGGAAGGATCCGCGTGTTCCAACTCCACTCGTCCAGCGATCCCGGCGGGAAGACGTGGGATTGGCTGTGATTGTTGCGCAAGGCGAGCCCGAGTTGGCGAAGGTGGTTTTGGCAGGTAATCCGTCGCGAGGCTTCCCGAACCGCCTGTACCGCCGGCAACAAAATCGCGACCAACACCCCGATGACCGGGATCACGACCAGCACTTCGATCAGCGTGAAGGCTCGTCTTTCAAAAAAGCCGAGCCTTTTGCTCGCGAGACCGGAGAGTGAAGAAGGCAAAAGTTTATTTTGCACCCAATTCTTCGGTAGCGTGCTCATGGCGACCGTCTCCATCATGAATGTGATGCTCCAGTTCGTGCTGAATCAGGAACTCGAGTGCCTGCAGACGAAGGTCATAGACGCGGCGACTGTTGAGAAAGACGGCGGGTGTGCCGTCCAGCGCCAACGCGACACCCTGCTCAACATTTTCCTGGACCTTGGCGGCCACGGCGTCCGATTGCCTGTCCGTCTGGAATTGCTCGATATCGAGACCGACCTGTTTAGCCACCTCCACCAGGGAGACATCCTCGTTTGCCGGCAGATTGGCCGCGAACAAAGCGTCGTGGTAGGCCCAAAACCTGTCTTGGCGGCGCGCCGCTTCGGCCGCCCGTGCCGCTTCACAGGCGCGGGGATGAAAGGGGTTGTCGATCAGCGGATTGCACTGGTTGCTCAGCGGAAAATGCTGGAAGACGACGTGCACACGATCAGAAAAGCGTTGCCGAACCGCCTCCAGGGCCCGGGCAAATTTCGTGCAGCCGGGACACTGAAAGTCGCTGAAGACGACTAAGTGCACTGGAGCGTCGGGGTTCGCAGTTTGCGCGTCATCTGTCCTATACTTGACTGGCTGTGGTGCGAGCGTCTCGAACAGGACCAACGTTTCTTCCGCATCAAATGCGGCCTGCGCATGGGCGGACCGAACCGTGTGCTGCACGTACACCCACTGGTAGATCGCGACGCCGACAAGAGCCGCCGTTAGAAATCCAACACCCTGCCAGCGGGCCTGCTGAGGATCCGTGGGATCGCGTCCGAGCAGGTACCTTCCGGCGGCCGTGACCGCGCCAGCAAGTTCTCTCGTCGTGTGACCAGTCAACCGTTTCAGCGGAAAAACCAGAGCGAGATTGACGACATGGACGATAGCGCACAGGGGACACAGCGGTGCGACGCCGCTCGCCATCGCTGCCAATAGTCCAACGCTGACCACCGCCCCTAGCAGGCTCAATAACAGCGCCCCGAGCGTAGCTGAAAAATGAAACGCGTCGCCGACCGCCCACCCTAACAACAGCAACGCAGCAAGCGTGCCGTAATAGACGAGCCCCCAACCGGCCAGCGGCAAACCTAGTTGTATAGCTAATGGGCTGCGCAGGGTTTCCTCACAACTTGCCCCAAAGACGGCCGAACAGAAGGCGAGCCCTAAACCGGGAGCCGGAGCCAAATGGTGGTAAAGAAGATAACCGCTTATGCATGCCCCGAGCCCGAGCAATACTAGACATAGCACTCGCGTTCTGCGCGACATCACCGCGGGATTCGATTCTTCTTTGTCTCTAAGCATGTTTATTTGCACCGTTGCGACAAGCGTCGCCAGACCAAAAATGGGCTGGAGCGAATACGCTCCAGCCCATTCGTCGGACTGGCGAAGTCGGAGCACCGTTTCGGGACACACAGCCCCTATTGCTCAAGGTTCGAATCATTGGCGAACGCGGAGTTAAGACTGTGGCGGTACGGCGCTACGATTTCCACTTTACGCTACGGGGTGGCGTCGCAGTTCGCATCCACCGTCCATTCCACCGGACGCTCGCAATCGTCCCCTTTTTCAAAAGCGGGGTTAATGTTCAGGTGATCACCATGATTGCAATGGGCCTCAACGGCGGGCGCACCGACCTCGATTACATGGCCGACCAAGCAATTTCCTGAAGGATTTCCCACCCGGTCAACAACGCACGGCTGTGCGGGTTGGCCCGTGATGTGGCAGAGCTTGACTTTCTCTTTTCCGCCACCGTTACCAGGACCCGCCAACACCAAGTGCGAGAAGGGCAGCGCTGCGAGCGATGCGACAACTGCTAGAACTGGAATCAAACGTTTCATAGAAGTGACCTCCGAAAGGGGCAATACCGTCAATCGCACCGAGTTCCACGCCGGAGCTTTCTTTTTGCGACCGCCGATTGGAGAAGATTATCGGACGATGCGGCCGTAGTCAAGTTGGCGAAAAAAAAATCACCCATTGGTACCGCCTGTCTGTTTGGGGGTGACAATGCCGTTTAGTCTCTGGAAAAGTGGAAGACCGGTGCTGGAAAATCTTTTTTTTTCTTCGGCGCACAGAGATCGGAAAAATGCCAGGGCGCGAAGGTTTATTGCTCCTTTGCGGTTTCATCGCCGCGAACTCGCGAAGTGAGAGACGCTGGGGCCGGTTTGCAAGACGGCCTCTGCCGCCGTCCGTTAAACAGGGTGCGTTTGATACACTGGACGTTTATCCCGCCGTCTCTGCGCATTTCCTACTCATACCGCAGCGCTTGGATGGGATCCATCATCGCCGCGCGGCGGGCCGGATAAAGCCCAAAGACGATCCCGACCACCAACGAAATCGAAACGGCCAGCAGCGGCGACCACGGCTGAATAATCGCTGCGACGCCGCCAACGGAACTTGCGATGGACGCCCCTGCAAAACCGAGCAGGATCCCGAGCAAGCCTCCGGTTCCCGAGAGCGCGATCGTTTCAATTAAAAACTGAGTCGTGATATCGGACCGTTTGGCCCCGAGCGCTCGGCGGATGCCGATTTCACGCGTCCGCTCCGTCACCGTGGCGAGCATGATGTTCATGATGCCGATCCCGCCAACGAGCAACGAGATCGATGCGATCGAGGTCAGCACCATCGTAAAAATCCGCTGGGTCCGTTCGGCCTTCTCGAGCAGATCGAGCGGTACGGTGATCGTCACATCCCGCTCGCGTCCGTTCTGCATCAAAATGGTGCGGATCAGCATCGCCGTTCCCTGGA
>JBBDHZ010000159.1:11490-24298 GCA_040880645.1 Minisyncoccota bacterium | reverse complement strand
CACGACCCTTTCGCCACGCGCGAAAGGGTCTTTTTTTTATTTACTCCACTTCCTCCCTTCGAGCTACTTCTTTTGATAAAAAGAAAACCGCGACACGTATGTGCCGCGGTCAAGCGAAGATAACGATCCATCCCTACGCCGCCGTGGGGGCACGCGGTGCAGACGGAGCACACACTGCCTCGTCGCCGTCTTTTGAACAGACTTTTGCTGCACAACTCTGTTCGCAAGCCTCCATAAGCGCCTCATAAACTGCATTCGCGATCAGGTGATGCACACCGTTACGGTGCTCTGCCCCTTCTCCCCGCTCCCCCGCGCGCTCAGCGCGACCGACGAACTTGCCCACGCACACGGCAACCCTCACCTCCACTCGCTCGGCGCCACCGACCAGTGAATTACTCACTTCACACGAGTCAAGCGCCGCGCTGCCTTCAAGCCCGGTGAGTCGCGCGAGCACGTTTAGAAGCGCCTGCTTTGCGTCTTTCCCCGCCGCCGCGTCGGTCAGTTCAGGTAAAGATTCATACAGCGAAACCGTCGCGATCGCCTCTCTCGGTCCCTCCCAGATCTGAACGTACACCACGCTGTCGGTATCAGTATTGGTGTCGGTATCGGTGCTCATTATCAACCTCCCTACAAAGAACAACTCTGTACACGAAAGCCCTCCACACGAGTGGAGGGCTTGGGGCTATCTTCCGGGATGTGCGCTAGCGGCGAGGAGAAAGACAGTACCAAAACCTCCACTCTCGAGAGAGGAGCAGGAGCCCGCGAAGGAGGTTCTGTTTGGTTACTGTCATCATAGATTCATTGTATATCCGACGGACAAAAATTGTCAACAAAAAACCCGTGGACGCCGGGTCGACCTCTTCGAGAGAGATCTCGCCGTTGTCCACGGGTTCATCCACGGGTTGCAGGGGTCATCTACGCGACGACCAAATCAGGGAGCGCGTTATACACACAGGCAAGCAGCTCCTCAGTTTCCTCCCAGCCAATACAAGCGTCTGTCACCGACACACCGTATTTGAGCTGTGACAGATCAACGGGGATCGCCTGATTGCCGGGTTCCAGATTGCTTTCAAGCATCGCGCCGATGATCGCGGTGCTCCCGCCAACACGCTGTTCGATCACCGAACGCAAGACGGTTCCTTGCTGGTCGTGTTTCTTGCCGGAGTTGGCGTGCGAGCAGTCAACCATAAGCACCGGCGAAAGGCCGGACGCCTCAAGCAGATCAGTAGCGGCTTTCACCAGATCCGGGTGGTAGTTGGGTTTTCCGTTTCCACCTCGTAAAAGCAGGTGACCTTGCTTGTTCCCCCGGGTGCTGACGATGCAGCAGCCGCCCTCACCGTTCATACCGAGAAACTCATGCGGATGCCTCGCCGCTTCTAGAGCGTCCACCGCGATCTGCACGTTACCATCAGTCGAATTCTTGAACCCGACCGGCATTGAGAGACCCGAGGCCATCTGCCGATGAGTCTGACTCTCGGTCGTGCGCGCACCGATCGCGGCCCACGAGACAAGATCGTCAAGGTACTGCGGGACAGTAGGATCCAGAAATTCAATAGCCGCCGGCACGCCCAGCTCGTTGATCGCCAGAAGGAGTTCACGGGCAAGCCGCAGTCCCTTGTTGATATCGAACGAGCCGTCTAGCTGCGGGTCGTTGATCAACCCTTTCCAACCAACGGTCGTACGCGGCTTCTCGAAGTACACTCGCATCACGATACAGAGCCGGTCGCCGTACTTTCCTCGGAGCTCTGCGAGTTGCTTGGCATACTCAAGCGCCGCTAGGTGATCATGGATCGAGCACGGTCCGACGATCACCAGAAAGCGGCGATCCTCTCCGGCAAGGATCTGCTCGATCTCGCTTCGACCCGACTGCACGGTCGTGGCCGCCTGTTCTGACAGCGGTAGCTGATTCTTCAGCTCACTCGGTTTTATAAGCGACTTCATTCCTCTCACGTTTTTATTCACGGACGGTTTCGAGTTACTCATCTGTATCGCCTCCATTGTATGGGGTAGTATACCAGTGACCGTTCATTTCTCTCTGTGAGTCCGACTCCGAGAGGATCCCGGGGGCTATGCACCCCGCTGATTTGAAAGAACAAAACAAAACAGACCCTGTCGCCAGGGTCTGTGTCTAGTATCGAGCGTGAGAGACGTTACTGCAATACCACAAACTGACCCTGGGAACGTGAGGTCCCAAAGAAAAATGAATAAAAGAAAAATGTTTGTGTTGCTGCGGTTATCATAGAGAGAAATATATCATACTCAGTAGCGACGGCGCAAGCCAAGGACCCATCACCCATGAAATGTGCCGGAGAGATCTACCGATACCGACTCACTGCCCGGATCGCGACGGGAGCACCTCCAGAAGCTCCGGCGGTAACCCAGCGCGTTCTTCAGGGGTCAGGTCTTCCACGTATGTCGGGTTATTGCTTCCGGTAAGGTTAAAGGCATCGTTCAGTATCAAATACGACGCGAGCAGCGCGGCAACCATAATCACCACCAGACCGAGATTGGCCTGAGACTCATTCTTAATAAACGGCACCTTCAGCATCCACCGCACCAACGTGGGATTTTTTCGTTTGCGGTTCCGATATGTCATTTTTTGCTCGTTGAATTCAACGGACCGTTGCATAAGTTTAGTATACTATACAATACCGCGCGGTCGTGTGCACAGTACCTCACCCACCTTTGAACACTTTCGGAAAGTGTTCAGGGTAGTTTCAAGGAATTTCTATAAAAAACCGCACCAGTTGAGCTGGTGCGGCATCGATTAGGGTCAAGAACAAACAGATCCGCAGTCAGAATCCCTCGAAGATATTCGCAGGTTCCTCGTCCTCGTCGCCCGCGGACTCTTCCGGGCGAGGCAGGAACCCTTCGAACAGGTTGCCCGCTCCAGATGGATTGCCCCGGTCTCGAAACCGAGCAAACCCCGGATCGTTATGGCTCGGCGGATTGCCCAACGCCGGCGAGAGGTCAAGGCCGTAACCGGTTCCAAGGGAATTGAGGTAGTACACGTGAAGAACGGCGTGTTCAGTCGACCAGGTGCGTTTATCCTCCGGAATCTGAAGATGTGCCGGCAACGTATCGGTCGTAATGACCTTGTTCCAACACCACGGCAATACCTCGCCGGTTTTTCCACCTAATTCACGTATAAAGATGCTAGCCAACTCAAATGTATCCGGATTACGATAATGCTCCGCAAAGTCGGCATACTTTCCGAGCGGAAGAGTATCATCGTTCATAACGAAAATGTCCAACGCCGTATGCTGCACATAGACCTTCTCGGGCTGGTATTTCGCCATTTCCGTCCCGAGATACCCACCCCCACTGTGATCAATAATATGCATCACCTCGTACTCATTTGCCGCAAGAACCTGGGCAAGCGGAACAATGCTATTCACTCCCTCCATCACGGGAGCAACCGGATGCGGTGGAAAATCACTCTGCGAGTCCCACTCGGCGCCTGATTCCTGCGACCAATCCACCGGCATAATGGTCCATTCATTTCGTGTGCCACGCTTCGTAAGCTCCCGGTCGAACAGGTCGACAAGTGAGGCAACCCAACCATCCGCATCCGCATACAAACCGTGGATGATAACGATGACCTTGTTGGGTTTTGAGTCATCCGTCTTCTCGGAATCCTCCTCCAACTCCTCAAAGACGTTCGGGGCATTGTCCGTATCTTGCCGTTTCGTTTTTTGAGTTTCGATCTTGGGACTCTCACTCTCCGGCTCCGGCTCATACTTTTTCAATTCAGCACGCATCGCCGGCGTGAGCTCGGCGCGCGGTACCAGCAGGAAATTCCTTACCTGACCGGTAAGAGGTTGGTACGAGCAAGCGATCACACCACGGCCATCAAGGGCGGTTGAGTGGAATGTCCAGCGGATCTTTCCCTTACCGCGTGGTTCGTTGACCTTCAGAAGATCATAGTCCACCAGAGAGTGCAGGGCTCGCATAGGTTCTCCTCGCTGCCATAACACCGGCACACCGTCTGCGCTCCCAAGAATGTCCGGCGTGTCATTGACGTCGATCACGTTGGACGTATCAGTGTGCAACTGCTCCACTCCGTTCTCAGTGATAAGACAAGCTTGGAGATCATCCTTCCGTGCATAGGGACGGTCAGACCGACCGGCGCTGAACTGCACCAAACCGACAAGGTGCCCGTTCTTTGATCTGCCGACCAGGTTACGTATGATCGCCCGTGGACTATTCGGTGCCTCGTACCGTCTCATCTCACCATCGTGTACAAACGCAACCGCGGAAACGCCGACAATTTGGTGCCCTCCGCTTACTCCATAGACGACCCCCGCTTTGGTTACGATAGTGCCGAGACTGGTTACAGTACCACGCACATCCTGCTGCTCCGGCAAAATTCCCAGGTTTTCCATTCGCAACTCCGTCTCCTCTAGATCGATCCGGAACGCGCGTCGATCTCCCGTGTCGGTTTCAGAGAAACCGGTTCCATACCGACCGTTCGGACTCACCTTGGATGCCACGCTCTTCCGACCACCGAGCGTGCCGAGGTCGATCACTTTGCCATCCCTCCAGACACAGGCGTGAACCGCACCGGTGGGCGTTGTTGAAAAACCGACCACAACGGACTCGTCATCACTTGCCGATAGTGCTCCGCTTATGCCGGGTGTGAAAACGTCTTTGTCCTGAAACAGCTCAGGCAACGTTTCGATCCTGAGGTCCGGTGTGAGGCGAACTGCACGTTTATCCACACCGTCGCCCGCCGGAGTTTCGAGCACGCCATAAGCACCGCCTTTGCCACCCCAGTCTTTGATATTCAGCACCGTCTTTTCACCCTTAACCTCAATAGGCACAGTGACGTACTCAATACCCCCACCAAACGCCGTCGTGACTGACATCAACACGCAATACACCGCCATGAACACACAAAGAGTCGTGCGCATCTCGCACCTCCTTCACAAGAGATTCTGCTAGGCTATTTGTTCCTTGACGACAAAGAACACGCTTTGCGCACCGTACCACATAAATCTATGCGTGGCGAGAGTTTTGACCGCGAGCACACGGGAGTACAACGAGGCGGTGTGTATGCTGCGTGATACAAAAAATTCACGCGTACTATTGACATTTTTTCCTACGTATGCGACATTGCGAAAAGTCGTTCTAAGTCAGTTACTTCTACTTCGACCGAAGCGTTTCGGTCGTTAGCTACCTTTTTTCAGGAGGTGTCATATGACACGTGTACGAAATCGGTTTGGTCTTGGTGTTGGTCTTGGTGCGGTGATATGCGGTGCGCTGATCATTGCGCCGCTCACCGGCTGCGAGGCCTCGTCGAAGGTGCTCCGATCCGCGGCGAGAATCGTCCCCGGAGAAGAAGGCCGCGCCCTCCGAGAGGCAGCCAGGGCGGCAAAGGAAGCCGAGACCATTGGAGGCGAGCTCAAGGAAGTCAACTCCGAGCTCGGGCTGTTTGAGGGAACGGTCGCCGGCGGAGAGCAGTCGCCTGACAGCGCTTCGCCTCCGACGGAAACGGCAACGGGAACAGAGCGCTTCGGCACCGATGCCGAAGCCGTGGTCCACCTTCAGGCGCACGGGATGGGAATTGACCTCGCCGGCTTCCGGGAAGTGAAGCAGAAACTCGCCACACGGCACCCCGAGCTCAGCGATCCTCAGCTTCGCACGGCAACCGTGGAGGAGGGAATGCGCTACATCGCCTCCCGTTGACCGAGACGGGGAAACGACACCCCGACACACTCAGCCCCCGTCCGCTCAGCGGCGCGGGGGCTTTTTCTTTTGCATAGCTCACGCGATAAACGCTACTCACGACAGTGCGCCGGTAAGCTGCCTGTACTGCTGTGTGATCTCCTCGAGCGACTTCTCCCCTTTTCGAGAAATAAATTCCTCAAGGTCAGCAACAAGCGCCAAGCACTCCTTGGAAACTTCCTTTCTACTTGAAAATCGATTCGAGACAATCTCGCAGACACTCTCGGCTCCGAAAAACTTTTCTTCCCGCAAAAGATCGATCACCGTCTGCAATTCCTCCAGGCACGCTTTCGAAATATTTTTATACGGCATACACATACGAGCTACTTTTTAATTGGGATAATAAAAAACCGCCGGACAACGGCGATTCACGAAACAACGGAAATAGAAGGCAATGGTCTCAAGGACCGTACTAAACAAAGTACCGACACGACCGCTCACACTTTTGTGCGGGTCAGTGTCACAGATAATTGACGGTGGGTGAATGTGACTCATTGCTATACTGTCTTTTTTATCAAGAAATCCTGTTTTTGTAAAGGGATAAAGTGGGTATACCCCGGTGGATAAGGTGTGCATAGACCGTGGATAATCCCGTCAAGTGTTACCCGAAACCAACACTACACCGCTCCCCTGAGCGGCCGTTTGAATCAGTCGGTCAAAAAGCCGGCCCAGACCGCGCGCGGGCCTCGGTTACCCCCGAAATGGCCCCCGCGCCACAACTTGTGAGAAACCGCAAGCAGCTACAGCACTCGACCTGTCTCGCGGTACTCAAGCACCGCAAGCGCCACCGCCGCACCGGCCAGGGCAAGGTCCCGAAACAACACCTCAAAGAGCGGCAGGTTCGTGAACACGATCCCCGCCAAAAGCACCGCCGCAAGCACCGCCGGCACAAGCACGCGGACGCCGGAAAGAAGCCACAGCGCGATCACGATCTCGAGAACCCCGAAGGCGTTGAGGATCGTTAGTTTCGAAAGCGGCAACAACTCAACCGCGCCGGGAAGAAACCCCGCCCAGGAGATCGGATCCAGATACGCGGCGATCGCGGCGTAGGCAAAGGAAAACGCCACCGCGCTCCGAAGAATGATGTGAGCAGTGCGGTAGCGTTTCATACGGTGGGTGAAAATTACTCTCTTTCCCTACTCCACAACAACCGTTCCAAAATGAGATGCATTGGCGTGGTTGTGGTAGTTCCACTCTCCGACCTGTTCGAACGTAAAGCTGAACTGATCGCCGACCTCGCACTGATCGAACGCGCCGGATCCGTCCGGGCAGTGTTCCCGGAGCGTGGTGCCGGCATAGGCTTCGTGAGTCGGGTGCATCGCCGATGCCACCCACATATCGCGGCCTGACTCATTCACGAACTGAACGGTCTCGCCCTGCTCGATCACAACCGACCCCGGCTCAAACCCGCCGGCGGTGTAGCGAACAACTGCCTGATCATCAGACCCGTTTGCGCCATCGGCGTCTGCCGCCCCGTTACTTGTTTCCTGTTCGTTCATCTCGTCGGTAGAAGTTGCTGATTCACCCGTGCCGGCCTCATCGGACTGACTGAGGAAAAAGATGCCCAAGCCGATAACAAAGATGATAACAACAACAGTAACAATACCTTTAGAACTCATACCATAGCGTGATTACGTATAACATACAGCTGACGTTATTTTATCATACAATACGAAAACCCGCCGCGCACATACGCGCGGCGGGTTTTCGTTGTTTCCTCTACCTATTAGACGAACGAATCAGTCCTTTAGCTGGAGAGGAACTCATCATTCACGTCGTAGTCGCTGAGACCGGCGGTCATCGACGTCCAGACACTCGTGTCGCTGGTGTCGTTGTTGACGTCACTGGCGGAGCTTGCCGCAAAGCGTATCTCATCGAGCTGGATACCGTAGAATCCGTCTGATCCCCCGGAGTTAGTCAGGATGACCGTAAGGGTGACACTTCTTGTTTCCCCTTCCTTGATGATCATATGGCCGTTGCTTGACTCGTTGTTCGAGTTGCCGCTCCAGGTCACGTTCGCACTCTGCGTGCCGGTAAAGGTGTCACCGGTCAGCGAGTAGATGAGACTGGATGACGCGGCGGTAGCACCACCGGAAGTCGCGGCGCTTTTCGCGATAAAGACATCGCTGTCAAACGCCTCAACATCGAAGACGATCTTGTAGTTTCCACGCTCGGCGCTTGCGTTGCTGGATACACTCGTCACCGTTACCTGCGCGTTCTCAAATGAGGCGAAGATACCCTTGTCGTAGAAGACGATCACCTTGCCGAGAGCTGTTCCGGTTCGATCGCTCGAAGACAGGTCGTCACCGTTTTCATCTTCAACGTCCGTGTTTGCCCGGTTGGTTGTCGTGTACTCCGCCTTGAGCGTATCTCCTTCGTCGAAGGTGCTGTCAAGGTTGTTGATGTCGGCGCGCACAATAATCTCAACCGTATCGCCCGCGTCGATGATCTCATCGAAGTCATCGAGGGTGATCACCTGAGACGCGGCGTTTGTGTTCACGTTCTTCGAGTACGTGGTGCCGTTCATCGTAATGTAGAGCGTGTTTACAACATGATCAACGTCTGTTGCGCCCGTAACCGTTAACGTGATCGGAAGATCTCGGACACGAAGATCTGAGTCTCCCCGCGCGCTCATCTCGAAGCGGAGCAACTCTACATTGTCCGTGTCGTTTGAGCTGTCAACGTTCACGACCCGTGAATCCATATCGTTGCTTGATCGTCCCACGCGGAACTCGGCGTTAGCGGCGCTCGCGAAGCTCTCGAACGAGAACGTGCGTGCGTTGCCGATGTCACCGGTTCCGGAGTCAGTGATGATCGCGTTCTGTGCGTCACGGAAGCGAATGCTCTGGAACGTTACGTTCCAGGTCTCACCGAGGTCCGCCGAGTCGATAGTTCGAAGGGCCGATATACGGACAGTTAGATCTGCCTCGTCACCGGCGCGGATGATCGCTCCGCGATCAAGCGAGACGGTTCGCGTGTAATCGTTGTCGTCACTGAATCGGTCAGCGTTGATCTCGGCGTACTTTGTGCCGTCAAGCCAGATCGATACCTTATCCGCGTAGCGGCGGAAATCTCGATCGGCGCTGCCTTTGTCAAAATCAACGCGGACAGCGCTGATCTCGATATCGGAGCCTTCGTCAGCCTCAACCTTGAGGCCGACCACTGCAACATCTTTTGCTCCTTCACCCACCTCTTCGTTATTCAGACGGGAGATGAAGTCAACATCATCGAGCGAACCTGCCCCTCCCTGGAGACGATCATCGTCCTCGTCTTCGCCACCATTGCCGGGAACGTGTACCGGCGGCTGGCTTGCCTGAATCAACGCGTTCGCTTTGGCGCGCGATGACGGTCCCCAAAAGCCGGTCGGGCTCGTAAGTCCGAGCGGCAGGAGAACATCAGACGCGTGCTTGGCCTGGAAGCGCACTACTGCGTTTCGGGTGAGCGGGCCAAAGTAGCTCGTCTCCTGTCCGGGTGAACCCGGACCGAACGCTCCGAGGCGCGTGTCAGAACTTTGATTCAGAAAGATCTGAAGCTGGCGCACATCCTCGCCGGTCGAGCCGAGCGTCAAGTTACGCGTAAACGTAACCTGAACCGTTGTTCCGGCATGCAGCGCAGCGATCTGAGCCTGGAGCGACGCGATTTGGGCCTGAAGTGATGCGATGGTAGCCGGGCTGACCTGCTGGGCGTGTACGTGTGGCGCTGCCCCGACCCCGATGAGTCCGACAACCATTGCCACACCGGCGATCGCTGCCGTAGCTCGACGCCGCGTCTGTTTGTTTATAATGCTATACAACATATTGTTTTTTGCTTAGTTGATAATTTTATTACCTCTGCCCTTGAACCCCCCGCGAGGAACACATTGACCGTTGTGTCTATGCGTGGCGGGAGAGGTCGTTACTTCTAAAGACATCGGTGGTGTGTGTTTCTTTCGTCTCGGCAGAACGAAGCACCCCGAACACAAAGCAACACGAATCTCACGCGCGCCCTGTGCGGACCGTTTCACCGGCTCCGGCCCCGACACCTTTTCGTCCGTGATCGCTGCCAAAACGAGCGCTGATCGGCCAGACAATCCATTGACATATACCTCAAACGTTATAATGTATGAGGATGTGAGACGGCGTACGTATCGCTTTGTGAAGCCACACGGCGAAAACGGCCCTGTCAGGTATCCGGCTGCCTTGTGTCGCCTGACGGGTCCAAAACGTGATTATCGCAAATACGCCTCAACAAAGGCACGAAAGGTAGATTGTAGGGGGGATATCGGCACAGTGCTCCGTATTTTCCCGATTTCCCCCGTAATATAACGCCCCTCTCCTGGGTCTCAACAAATGAGCCACAAAAAGCTTCAGCGAACATTTTCACGACTGTACGATGAGTACTCGGATGCGATTTTCCGGCACTGCTACTTCCGGATCAGCAACCGGGAACGTGCAATCGACCTGATGCAGGAGACGTTTATGCGGACGTGGCGATTCGTAGTCAAAGGCGGAGAGATCGAGCACCCACGGGCGTTCCTCTACCGTGTGGCAAACAATCTGGTGATCAACGAGTACGAACGCCGGAAACGATCTTCTTCACTCGATGTCCTCGAAGAGAACACCGGGTTTCAGCCGTCAACGGACGAGCACGAAGAAACGGTCGCCCGGCTTGATGTAGAGATCCTCGTCGGCCACCTGGCCAAGCTGAACGACAGCTACCGAACGGTGATCCTGATGCGGTACGTTGACGGACTCTCGATCAAAGACATCGCGGAGGCGCTCGAGGAAAGTGAGAACAATATCTCGGTTCGAGTGCATCGCGCTCTTATCCGACTTCGGAAATTTATCGCGGAGCAGAACGAAGGACACGGACACACGGACACGAAATAAGAAACGAGTATGGCGGAAAAACTACAATCATTACTTACAAAACTGACACGTAAAGTGTCACTGACCGCGAAAGAAAAGAGCGAGGCTAAACACGCATTTCTTTCTTTTATGAATGAGCACCCGGCCGAAAACGGCGGGGAGGTTTCGACATGGCTTCAGCAATTCCTCCGGCCGCTGTTCCACTCGCGCCTTATGCACTCACCCCTGCCCTACATCGCCGGCATCGCCCTGGTCACGATCACCGGCGGGAGTGTTTCCTTTATGGCAAATAACGCCCTTCCGGGTGATACGCTGTACCCGATCAAGGTATCGATCAACGAAGAGCTGATTGGCTTGATGCACACCACGCCCCACTCAAAGGCCCGCTACGAAGCACGGCGGCTGAGTGAGCGGCTGAACGAGGTTTCCCGACTTACGTCAGGCGACCGCGTCAACTCAGACGTATGGCACGAGATGTCGCTCTCGCTCGAAGCGCACGTTACCAGCATTAAAGAGTACATTAACACTCAGGAGCAACCGATCGACACCGTAGCCACCACAAGCGTTGCAACCTCGACCGAGCTTCGGAGCGCAACAGGAAGCGAGAGCACAGGCGCCGCGACCGATACGCCGATGATCCTTCGGGCGACCTCGTCACTTCACGCTGTCGGCACATCGTCAACCTCGTCTCAAGAAACGCTCCAGACCCACGAAGATACCTCCAAACAACTCCTCGAGATTCAGGAGCAGCTTAGCGCATCCAGCTCAGTACAAGGCGCCGAGCACGACAAACTAGAAGACCAATTTACCGAGGCAACACGACTGTTTCGGGAAGGTCTTCGCCAGCTCGAGGCACAGCGATACACTAAAGCACTTGACTCGTTCACCGAGGCCCAGCGCATTGTGAGCGAGATCGATGACGCGCTCCGGCAAGAGGCACGCGATCAGACAAGCGCCCGCTCGACCCGCTCAAGCCAGATCGCGGAGACACTCGAGGCAACGAGCACCGGAGCCGAAAGCGCCGCCTCAAGCTCCTCAGACACTCCGTCTTCCTAACGACCAAACGAGAGATCACAGAGAAAACCTCAGGCCCGATTAGATACAACCGGAGCGATTTTGTACTACTCCCCATCCCCATAAACCGGCCGTGGTATACTAAACCACAATGACAAAGCGCCGCATTCTTTTTCTTATCCTTCTCATTGTCGGCGTATTCGCCCTCGCCGGGGGAGCACTGATCCAGCCATCACACGACCGGATGTGGATCCCGGAACACGAAAGAATGCCGACCGCCCTGGTCACAAACGGTTCCTCCCTGACGATCACCAACCTCCGGGCATTTCGACACACTACCGCGACATCCTCCGCTCACTGGGAAACGCGAGAGCTGGATCTCGATGAACTCGAGCGCCTTGATTACATCGTCGTGCCGTTCGCCGGCTTCGGCGCCGCCCACACTATGCTCTCATTTGGCTTCGCCGACGGTCAGCATATTAGTGTATCGATTGAAGCACGGCGAGAACGGGGTGAGTCCTTTTCTCCATTATGGGGCACACTGAAGCAATTCGAATTACTCTACATTATCGCTGATGAACGTGACCTGCTTAGCCAACGTGCAGTCCGGCGCGGGAACGAACACGTCTACCTTTACCCCGTTGCAACCGACCACGAGACCATCCGCCGGCTGTTCGTCGATATTCTCGGGCGGGCCAACAACCTGGTCAAGGAGCCGGAGTTTTACAACACGGTCTACAGCACCTGCACCACGAACCTGATGCATCACGTCAACGCAGTCGCTCCGGGCAGTGTGCCCTGGTGGGACCTGCGCCTCTACCTCCCCCGCTACTCAGACACGCTCGCCCAAAAGCTCAACTTTATCCCGAACGACGTTTCGATCGACACCCTACGGGAAACACACAACGTTGCCGGCGCCATACAAGAACACGCCGACGCCCCCCGATTTTCTGAGTTAATACGAGCGGATCTCCCCTAACTTACCGATCCGACGCCGATCTGACAGATCGACGAACGTGCCACCTACATATCACAGCCAAGAGGAACAGAGACCGTGCTGAATATTTTCAGCGCTTGAGGGATCTTGCCATTATCGTAGTCTCGAGCCAGGTGATCCGAGGCCAAACCCCGATCAATAACCAAAAAACCGCCGACGCATAACGCGTGCTCAGCGGTTTTTAGTTATCTGAGGCAGACCTTCTCACCCTCTTTGCTGCCCC
>JBBDHZ010000159.1:0-11390 GCA_040880645.1 Minisyncoccota bacterium | reverse complement strand
CGGTCCCAGTCATCACAGGCGTCCCCGCGACCGTTACCGTCTATGTCTTCTTGGTCAGAATTTGAAACATTGACACAATTGTCCCGCACGTCCGGAACGCCGTCCTCATCGACATCCGACTGTTGATACAGCGGATTATCAAGAAACGACGGTGCGGCAAGCTCGACCACGCCGGTATCCGAGCGCAGGTTCGGCGACTCGTCAGTCGGAATCGACACTGAGCGATCGGCATCAGCGTAGATACGATATTCCTGTCCCGGATGAGCGAGGAACCTCAGTCCGTCTTTCACACTCCTATGGGCATTCTGTTGGACAAGTTCAAGTTCACTGATACGAAGCGGCTGGCTGTGAGAAAACTCTATCACCCATCGGCGTGCCGTCGTTTGTGGAAACGTGATCGGCGTATTACTCAAACGACGCGGAGCCACGACAACTTCCTCGTTTCCGCGCTCACCTGCCCGTATCGTCACCTGAGTCGGAAGCGCCACGTATGCTTCCAAAAGGAGTGACAGTTCCGATGACGTAATAGCTCGTGCAGCCTCCAGTACGATACGCGCCTCACCTTCTCCCCGCTCACTTACCTCGAATGACGCGAAAGTTCGCTCGTTTCCGTCAACCATAGCACTCGCGCGGCTTCCGTTGCTCACGGCAGTTATCGCAACCGGCTCCACGGTTCGATCGCGATCAAAGTAGTGCGGGAGGAATTTGCCGGTCTCACGATTTTCTACAGCAAACTGACGTCGCTGAAAACTCATACTCGAAAGCGGCACTTCAACAACGGTCGGCACGTTGATCGAGCCAACGGTCACATCGGCGTATCGACGAAATGCAGACAACTCCTCCCGGTACGGCATATCGACAACCTCTTCCGTCTCCGGTGCTTGCCCGTTCGTTTGTGCGATAGCAGCAGGCGATACACCGAACACGATCGCAATGAGTCCGCTAACTGTTATAAGATACTTCATAAATACAAACAGTAATTGATTAGTACGTCGGTTCATCCGCAGGCGCCCCGCTTTCCCCCGCTTTTTTACTCGTCCGCCCGATAAAGGCGGTGCTCATCAAAAGCAGGCCGACGAGAACGAAGGTGATAATCTTGCCGGTGATATCCATCGACCACACGTCCACCAAAAGCAATCGACCGACCACAAAGATCAGTAGTACCCCACCGTAGATCCGGAGACTAACCTGCTCTTTAACACCACCGACCGTGTACGCTACAAGCCCGGCGACAGTGTACACCACTAACGACAACATGGTTGCTATGTAGCCGACAGTCAACGCGATGTGGAGCGACATCCAGGTGAGAACAAAGACGTAGATCGAACTTATGACCAGCCACGCCATTGCGTACTTAGCCGTTGATTCGTCTGGATTTGACTGGTGATGCCTGTACAGAATGAAACCGCTCGACGCAAGAACGCCGGCAAGGACCACCAGCGCTATGAAGTGCTCATTAAATACGGTCGCCTGACGGGAAAAGGATCCGATCGCGCTAAACGAGAGGACTATCGGTCCGATGAAGAGTAATGTAAGGCTCTTTGCGACACGGAAATTACGTGTCACCGTATACACTACCACCGGCACCAGCGCGCTTTCGATCGTATAGGCGATCATGAGCGCAGTAGGACTGTGCCCCAACTCTACACCGGTAGCCAAGGCGAGCAAGCCCACCCCGACCATACCGTAGACATAAAACGGTGAGCGCCGATCAGTAACACGGAATACGAGGAACGCACCCACCACGTATACCAGCATCCACGCCGCGATGATCAAACTCTGGAAATGATCCGGCACGACGTCAAAGATCCAGATAACAAGAAACAAGGCGTTGATAATGGCAGTTGTAAGCGGAGCAGCGATCGACTGATCGTGCTTTTTGATGATCCCGGCGGTGTTGGTAATAAAGAAGATCGCGCCGAACACAAACGCAAACACCAAAAGAGCTTGCTCATGTATCCCGCCGTATTCCCACAACGGCAAAGAGTACAAAAAGAGAATGATCGCCGCCATAGTATTAAGCGAGCGCCAGCCGGTCAACGCGGTCACCCACACCGAGCCAAGCACGACCGCCATCAAATACGCATATATACCGATCTCAAGCGGAATCGCGGAAGTAATGTCGGTTCCTCCCAATGCCGCGCTGAGAAAGACCAGTATCGGCGCAACCGATGCCAGGATCAGACTTGATACCGCCAACGCATAAACACGGTGCTGAACGCTCGCCGCAGCCACGAATGCGGCCGAAACAAAGACTAGCGCAAGCGCAAGACTGACCGGCGAGAAGAATCCATACACGATAAATCCGGAGAAGATCGTGATGATAAGCGTGGTTGACCCAAGCACGAGAAATGCTCCGCCTTGATGAACATATGTCTGCATCCGCCAGAACCCGAACGCAAGAATAGCCGCACCAAGAACCATTCCAAAGGTAATGCGCCCGACCGGACCAATCCAATCGTTCAAAAAGGCGTACGTTACAAACGAAGCCATACCGATCAAAACAAGCAGGATACCGAGTTTCAGAAGCCAGTCACGCTTGAGCCACTGACCAAACAATTCAGCCGCTGTCGGCTCACGAGCCTCGCTTGGGTCGATCGTATTCCTCATCGCTGACGTGATCGGTTTAGGTTCAGGCGAATACGGGGACCCGCTTTCTTGGACCGGCGCCACTTTTCCCGGAGCGTCGGCCGGTTCCCGGAAAGTCTGCTGTGTCTCTTCTTTCTTACTCACTCCTCCCGAGAGCATCTTCACCTTGTCTTCAAGCGTACTCACGCGATGAGAAAGCCGAACAGTGATGACAATGAGAACGATAACACCAATGACCCCAAGGAATGACATAGGATTAAAAAAGTAACTCAAAATATAAAGAAGTTCAAACATATAACAAAAAGTTCTAATGACATTATGTACTTGTTAGTATAGCGCAAAAAACACCTCAAAGAAGGTGTTTTGTCCACAGACGGCGCCATCGCTTATTCTCGAAGCAACATTTCCGCGTCCGGTAGGTTTTGCTTGAAAAACGACAGGTGTCTGGTTCCCGTTACCACTACGTTCCTCCTTTCGATCAAATCATCTTTGATATTTTCAAGCATCGTCTGCTCACGCTGCTTTGATTTTTCAACATCGATGTACTCCTTATTCATTTGCTCTTCAAGTGCAGTTATCTCCGGCGATTGCCACGGCTTTTCATTGTTCAGTTCTTTCCAGGTATAACCGTTCAGTATTTCCTTGCTTTTCTGTTCATACTCCGTAAACGCCGGTTCCTTCCCCGTCACCCCCTCTTTGAGGATATGGTTCTCCACATCAAACACCCCAACCGGCACATCGTTTTCAACCGCCCAGTCATGCGCCGTAAACATCTCATCACGGATCGAGTCTTCTCGCGACCGCTTGAGCTCTTCAGGTGACAATTCCACCAGCACTTTGTCAGGCTGTTGCTCGGCAAGAACCTGCCGCAACTCATCGACCGGTGTCCAACCGGAATGAATGGTTCCTATGAGAATTATTTCCTGCACGTTGTTCGGTTTATTCCCAATCCTCGATAACGATCCGCTTGCCGTCGCGCTTGATCGAGAGCTTCTGGCGCTCGCGAATGCCGAGCTCGTCAACAATCTCAGCCGGTATAACGACCGACAAGCTTCGCTGACCGACCCGGGTCACCTTGCGCACGTATTCAGTGTTTTTGTGAGACATACGCTCATCGTATCACACACAAACCGGCCGAACACTCGCTGTACACTAACGGAGAAGTGTACAGCTAGTGTGTGGTGAATTTTATCTTGTTACGTAGCATGCTACGTAACAAGATAAATCCTACTATGCTCTGGAGTATAGTAGGGTTAGCAAATTACACCACATTTCTCCCATCGTAAGGTTAAACCTTGCGATTAAATTCCGGGTTCCATTGCGCGCCGTGGTTTCAAGCCGGGCGGTAGCGCCTAAACAACCACGGTTTGCCTGAGACGGCTCAAGCCGTGTGTATCCTTGAATACACACGGCTTTTTTCTTTACTTTGAGGCGGTTAGGTCGCCTGAAACCTGTTCTTACTGGCTGCCCGGCTAGGGATCGAACCTAGATCACCGCATCCAGAGTGCGGCGTACTGCCTTTATACTACCGGGCAAGTGCTAGATACAATACCGCAAAACACACGCCTATTCAACCCGACGACTACTCCGAAAGATGAAAAAATGATTTTATACGACTCACCATACCGTGATGCGCATAGACCCGCTCCTCCCGATACAGCGCAAGATACACCACTGCCGCGATCGCGCCGAAGGCATTGAAAACGAGGTCAAGCACGGTATTGTGATATCCTCCGACGCCCGTTTCCGGAACAGCCAGAACCGCGATAAATTCTACGATCTCGTTGAGAACCCCCAGCCCCATCCCGGCAAACACTACAACGGAAAAAACGACCGGCCAGTTCACCTGCCCTGCCAGATACGGACGCACGAGGTGATACACCACCAGCGTCGCCACCCCGAACCCGAAGAAGTGTACGACCTGGTCGTATTTGAGGATCACCAGCTCGTTACCGGCATCGATAAGCGGCACGAGCGTCAGTCCGTACAGCACGCCGTTCCCGACCGGCACCGCTCCACCTGCCATATGCAAAAGCCCCCAAATCGACAGTCCCCAGAGGATCACCCCGTCGAACTTCGAGCGGTGCAGCGTCGCCGCCACTGCCCCGGCGATCACCACCAACACCGCCACGTACCAGAGAAACTCGTAGTCACCAATCGCTACGAAGTACACCGAGGCCCCGAGAATATAGGCAAGTGTAACGAGGATGACCCAGAGATGTTCACGTAGTGCGGTAAGCATAGTTATGATCGTTTACTCTTCGTTGTACAGATTTTCGTATAACGGCACTTCGCCCACCGGCCGGCCTTCCACACAGCGCCTCCCACAAGCACAACGAAGAGGATCCAGAGAAGCAGTACCGGCAGAAAGAAAACCAGTGCGATCAGGAAATTACCAAAGCTAATCAGCTCGGTGAGAAGCATCCGCACACCCTCCTTCACCTCTTTGATCGGACTCCAGGTCACCCCGAAGATCTCAATGTCCGCTTCGGAGATAAGCGAAACCCTGATCGTGGACATTTCCACCTGACTGCTTAGGTACCGCAGACGATTTTCCAGAAGCTCTATCGCTTGCCGAACCCCGGACAGCTCCCGCTGGATCGCCAGCATATCCTCAACATCCGTGGCTTCGTTCAAAAGACTCAGGTACTGCTCTTCGGTCGCCGCAAGATTACGCAGGCGCGCTTCGAGATCGACAAATTGCTCGGTTACGTCGTGGGCGTTCGCTTGCTCGCGCTCCACACTCACCGCTTGGTCCTTGATCAAAAGGACGCTCCGTCCGAAGACCTCTGCCGGGACCCGGATCGTGATCTGTCCGTGTTTTTTGTTATCACTCGTCTCGAAAACATCAACGCTGCTAACATATCCGCCGGCCCCGATCGCGATCCCGGATATCTGACCCACGACCTCGTCGGTGTCTCCGACAATAAGCGACAGATCGGCGGTCCGAACGATCCGGCGATCATCCACACGTGAACTTCCGTTTGCCACCACCTCACCTCGTGGAGCGCTTTTATCTGTGTCGCGTGCGTACTGCTCCTGGGCAACGCCGGGCGCCGAAGAATCAGAGGTGGATGTCGAAGACCCTCCCGTCAGCTTCAGTATCACACCGGCGATCAATACAAATATCAAAGCGCCAACAACTGCAAGAAAAATAGTTTTTCGGGTAACGGCTGTCTTCTTCTTATTTTTTAGAAACATAGAAAGAAAGTTAGTTGCTTTCTTTATTGTACCCTGTTTGAACGCAAACTTCGCGTTCCCCGTGTGGATTACCACGCATTACTCACCGATCTAGCTCTGTTCCCGGGCTGCCTTAATGAACTCGCTAAAGAGCGGGTGCGGCGCAAGTGGGCGTGCTTGGAATTCCGGGTGAAATTGAGTAGCGAGGAAAAATGGATGGTCTTTCCGAGGCAGCTCGGCGATCTCCATCAGCCGGCCATCAGGTGATTTCCCGGAGAAGACTAGCCCACCGTTGGCGATCTTCTCGATATACTCGGGGTTGATCTCGTAGCGGTGCCGGTGGCGCTCAGATATCTCGTCTTTCTTATAAGCTGCGCCGGCAATACTGTCTTTTTTAAGAACCGCCGGATACGCCCCGAGGCGCATTGAGTTGCCGTACTCCCCTTTTGCGACAAGCTCTTTCTGCTCCGGCATAATATCCACCACGCAGTGCTCCGCTTCCGGATCCATCTCGGCGGTGGTCGCGTCTTTAATACCCAACACGTTGCGAGCGTACTCGATCACCGCGATCTGCATCCCGTAGCAGAGGCCAAAGTACGGGATCTTGTTTTTGCGGGCGTACTCAACCACGTTGATCTTTCCTTCGATCCCGCGCGTACCGAACCCGCCGGGCACCAAAATACCGTCGTACTTCTTGAGCTGCTTGAGCTTTTGTTTACCGCCCGTTCCTTCGAACGTCTCCGAACTCACGTAGTGGATCTTGGGGATGACCCCCTGGTGATACCCGGATATTTTCAGTGCCTCGAGAACTGAGATATATACATCGGAAAGTATAAAATCACCCGAGCCAAAGTATTTGCCGACCACCGCAATATCAACGGTCCCGGCGGATTTCTTCCGTTTTTCCACGAACGATTTCCACGGCCCGAGGTTCGTTTTTTTCTTGCGATGGTTCAGCCCCAGGTGATCGGCAATGATCGCCCCGAGATCATCCCGTTCAAAATTCACCGGCACATCGTAAATACTCTCGACATCCGGCGCCGAGATCACGCGCTCCTCGTCGATATTGCAAAACGTAGCGATCTTATCTTTGCGTTTCTTATCAAGCGGCACGTCGGAACGGGCGATGATCATATCCGCCTGGATACCGACACTGTTCAGACTGCGGGCCGCGTACTGGGTCGGCTTGGTTTTCATCTCTCCCACCTTCGACGGGATCGGCAGATAACTGACCATCACAAACATTACGTCCTCCGGGTGTTTCACCTTCATCATACGCCCCGCCTCGAGGAACAAAATGTTCTGATACTCTCCGATCGTCCCGCCGATCTCAATAATAGTGACATCGGCTTCTGCCTCGGCGGTTGCTTTCTTGATGCGACGGATCACTTCTTCGGGTACATCCGGCACCACCTCCACGTTACGTCCCTTGTACCCCAGGTTGCGTTCCTTACGGATCACTTCCTGGTAGACCCGGCCGGTGGTCATATAGTTGTTGCGCGAGAGGTCCTGGTCAAGAAATCGCTCATAGTTGCCCATATCCTGATCGCACTCATCACCGTCTTGTAAAACGAAAACCTCACCGTGTTCGGTGGGGTTCATTGTCCCGGCATCAATATTAATATACGGATCGATCTTAAGCGCGGTCACCGTAAACCCGCGCGCCTGCATAATCGTTCCGATCGCCGAAGACGCCACGCCTTTTCCCACGCCCGACATTACTCCACCAACAACAAATATGTACTTGGGTGATTCTTTCTGAGCCGTTTTCTTAACCATAAAATCTCGCTTATACTCTCCGTCACTCATCGTCTGAACACCTCTCGGCTACACCCGCAGGTACCGTTTCACCGCTAAATAACTCGACACGCCGCCGAGCAAAATACCCGAAATAACCACCCACAAGAAGACGTAGCCAAAGTTTGAAAGATAGTACCCGAAGATGTTAAACCCGAGGAAAAATCCTTCGGTGAAATCAGCAAGCCAGTACGTGAGCGGGAAGTACAGAGCCAGTGTTATGATCGCTGATATCACCCCGTAGAGCATCCCGCTGACCACGAACGGTCCGCGGATGTATGTTTTGCTGGCTCCGACCAGGCGCATCACGGCGATCTCCTCACGAGAGATATAGATCGCGAGCCGGATCGTGTTAAAGGTAATGATGATCGAAAGAATAATAAGCGCCGCCATAATGAGTATACCGAGCTGTTCGGCTGTGTTGAGAATATTCGTCAACTTGCCGATCACCAGCTGCTTTTGCTGATCGTTGGTGCTGGCGATGATCGAGGACTGCCGATTTGAAAGCGCGCCTGTTTCCCCTTCGAGGAACGCGGTGATCCCTTCGTACTGAGACGGATCTTTGGCGACGATGTTCAGCGACGCGCCGAGCGGATTTTCATCAAGCTCTTCGAGCGCGGCGAGCTTGGTCTGGTCGTTCCGGTATCGATCCTCAAAATCAGCCAGCCGCTGTTCACGCGTTGTGTAGATCACCGCTTCTGTTTCCGGAAGCTGCTCCAGCTTCTCTTTAACCGCCAGAATATCCGCTTCGTCGGCGTCGGTCTGGAAGTAGACCGTCACATCAACTTTTGACCGAAACTCGGTCAGGGCCGAGGAAAGGATCTCCCCGCCGAACAGCGTCGCCGCAAGCACCGAGAGCGTGATCACCATCACCAGGATCGAGGCAAGTGACACGAATCCGTTGCGCCAGAAATTATGAAATCCTGAGCGAACGATGCGGCGAATAGCTGTTGTGAACTGTTCCATAACGAATACTGTTTATTTCAGGTTAGACATCGTATTTCCCCTCTCGATCATCTTTGACAACGCGCCCTCCTTTCATCGTGATCACCCGATTGCCGAGCGCGTCGATCACGCCGGTATTGTGGGTGGTCAGGAACACAAGCGTCCCGAGCTCGTTGATCTTTTTTAAGATCTGCACGATCTCGTAGGTGTTTTCCGGATCGAGGTTTCCGGTCGGCTCGTCCGCGATCACGATATCCGGCTGATTGACGATCGCCCGCGCGATCGCGGCGCGCTGTTTCTCTCCTCCGGAAAGTTCGTGCGGAAAACTCCACATCTTTCGCTCAAGCCCGACGAGCTCGAGCGAGTACGGCACGTCCGCGTCGATGTCTTCATCCGGCCGGCCGGCCGCCTCCATCGCAAAGGCAATGTTCTCGTAGATATTTTTGTGCGGCAGGAGGCGAAAATCCTGAAAGACCACACCGATGTTACGGCGCATTGTGTTCATATCGTCCGGCCGAAGCGAATGAACATCGGTGTCGCTCACGAACACCTTCCCTTTGCTGGGCTTTTCCTCAGCAAGCAACATTTTCAGGAGTGTTGTCTTTCCGGCGCCGGAGTGGCCCACAACCGAAACAAACTCCTCCGGCTCAACCGAAAATGACACGTCTTCGAGTGCCACCGAACTATCCGGATAGTGTTTAGATACGTTATCGAATTTGATCATACATTCGGCCCCAACGGTTACCGCTGCCTCATACGCCTCCTAGTATATCACAGTCAGTGATGTGTACACAGAATCACCAAAATCCTTAGCGTGCTGCGTCTATAAACGGCTGAATGCCCCCTTCGAGCACGTTATCCACGTCTCGCAATTCCACACCGGTACGATGATCCTTGACCATTTGATACGGGTGAAGCACGTACGAACGGATCTGCGAGCCCCACTCGGCGTCGGTTGTTTTGGAGACATACATTCCGCTCTCCTTTTCCTGTCGCTGCTCCTCCAGAAGCCGGTGGAGCTTGCCGGCCAACAGCTGACGGGCGCGCTCGCGGTTGGCGTGCTGCGTTCGCTCCCCGTCCACGTGCACCGTAAGCCCGGTCGGGATGTGCGTCATACGCACCGCGGTCTCGCGCTTGTTAACGTTCTGTCCGCCCGGGCCACTTGATCTGGCAAACTCAACCTCTACCTCGTCGTCCGGGAGCTCAAGCTCGCCCGGTGCTTTGAACTTCGGGATCACTTCGACCATCGCGAACGCCGTGTGCCGCTGCTTGTTCGCGTTGAACGGAGATATCCGCACCAGCCGATGCACCCCGGACTCTCTCTTGAGTATGCCGTACACCCCCGCGGCCTGAATCTCTATTGAAACATTCTTATATCCTCCGTGCTCGTTCGTGTTCTGATGGACCAGCGCGGTCTTCCAGCCTTTCGTTTGAATATACCCTTGATACATCTCGAGCAGCATCCGGGCAAAGTCCTCAGCGTCGTCACCACCGGCCCCGGAAAAGATCGTTAGGATCGCTTCGTAATCGTCGTAGTTAACCTCACGGCTCTTCACCTTCGAAAGCTGGGACTTGAGATGATTCAACTCGCTCATCGCGTCGTCGGCCCGTTTCTTGTCTTCCCAAAATGTTGCGTCGCCCATCCGTGACTCGATCTCGTGAATACGAGTCTCCAGCTCCTCCTTGCTCATATCCTCGATCTTTTGGTCGTGCTCGCTCATACGGGGTGATTATAGCAGATAGCGTGCCGGAATATAAAAAAACCCGACACCAGAGCAGGAGGAAGTGGAAAGGTGGAGGCGGTGGCAGTACCCTTTCCAATCCCAACCCGGAAGCCGAACCCAAGACCCTAGGTTCAAATTTCGGGGAGCTAGCAAGTAGCTCTCTGCTCTGGCATCAGGCCGTCAACAAATGTGCTGAAAGCTAGTATTGCACACCGCTCGGTAATGTCAAGGCACGCAACCTTCCGCGCTCGGCAACTCTTCCACGGGGGCTCCCGTTCCCCGACCCCTCCCGGTTCGAATCCTTCGGCTGTCTCACTCACGTTGTTCGTGAGCCGACCCGGGGAGTTGCCGTCAAGTTGCTAAACTCATTCCTCGCTTCACTCGTCCTTCGTTAAGCACTTCCTGGCCGGGCTCGCGGTCGCTGACGCGACAACGCTCCGCCTTTCAACTCCCCACACACAGCACGAAAGCGCTGTGCTGGGCGTCTCACTCACGTTGTTCGTGAGCCGACCCGGGGAGTTGAACCCCGAACCTACGGTTTACGATACCGTTGCTCTACCATTGAGCTAGGTCGGCTTACTAATTGTCGAGCTTCTTTTACCCGATTGCTTACACGTCTATCTTTCCTTCCTCTCCCCTTATTTAACGCCGCAAAAGTAGGACTGAGAGCATCACAGTTTGGACATACCAAACGTAAATTCTCCTCAGTATTATTACGCCAGTTTCCATCAATGTGATCGGCGACAAGAGGAATCTGTTCGGTTTTAGGATTAACTTCTGCCCACCCGCAGAGGCAACATCTATTTTCAAACTTCTCTCGCAGGTAACGTTTAATATATCTGGACACAACCCCGATACGTTGCAATCCTTTCACCTCCCCCTTCTTCCACTTTTCAATGTATACAAGATACTGATATTCGATCTGGCACGCATTACTACAGTATTTATATCCCGGGCGAGCAGGCTCGTTGCCACAACTAAGGCAATTCGCTCTTGGTTTTCTTGGCATGGGCATATACCCACTTTAACGAACACGCGACCTCCGTCAACACTAGAAGTGGTCGTAAATTGTGGACAACCCAAGCTCCCAATTTGCTCCATGAGCCAAGAGCGGGAATCGAACCCGCGACCTCACCCTTCGTTTACACCCCTTCT
>JBBDHZ010000158.1:0-3825 GCA_040880645.1 Minisyncoccota bacterium | reverse complement strand
AGCGGATCGCGGAAGAATTCGTGGTGAAGGCGCCGGCTCCCGCCGCACAACCCGGTACGATCAAAGCCGGCGCGGTCCACTCGTCATACAGCAGCTTTGTCACCAAACACGCCGACCCGGGCACCCGCCCGCTCCGTGCGGTTATCGATCCGGCGAATATGATGGGAGTCCTGGACATCGCGATCCTTCAAGCACTTGGTCCCGCACTAGAGATCGAGGCGATCTACGACACGCTCGACGGTACGATGCCGAACCACGAAGCCAACCCCCTCAACAAAGAATCGCTACACGATCTGCAACAATCAGTGATCGAACGCCGAGCCGATCTCGGCATTGCCTACGACGGTGACGCCGACCGGGTCGGGTTTGTTGACGAGCAGGGCCGGACGATTCAGCCTCACCTGATCACTGCCCTGCTTGCCCGATACTTTCTGTCCGTTCACCCGGGCTCCCCGATCGCCTACGACGTCCCCTCCTCGCGATCGGTCCGAATCGAGATCGAAACCAACGGCGGTATTCCGCTTCAGACCAAGGTCGGCACGGCAAACATCAAAACCGCGATGCGTGAACACGAGGCAGTGTTCGGCGGTGAATTTTCCGGACACTACTACTTCAAGGACCATTTCTACTCCGAGGCACCGTCCCTTATCGCGGTCCTGGTTATGAACCTGATGGTTCGAGAAAACGCACCTCTTTCCGAGCTGATCGCTTCGGTTCAGCACTATTACCACAGCGGTGAAATGAACTTTGCGCTTGAGCCGGACACCGACAAGAACGCCCTCCTTGCTCGATTTAAGAGCACCTACCCTGACGGTGAGCTCACCGAGATCGACGGCGTGCGGGTTGACTACGATGACTGGTGGTTCCTGGTGCGCCCGTCAAACACCGAGCCCCTGATGCGAATGAGCGTCGAGGCGGCAACACCCGAGCTTCTTGAGAAAAAGAAACGTGAGCTGTCGCACGTCATTGACAAATACGTATAAAACGTTATCTTGTAGAAAGACAACGGGGAGAGAAAGGAGATTTCCGATGAATGAGAATGGTACCGTGGAACCAACTGAGGAACCAACAGACCGAGATGAGGCACGATCAACCCGGAATCCTGATCGCCTTCGAGTGTTCAGCAGACACGAGGACCCGGAGGTCCGAAAAACAGTCCTGAGGAACAGTGCCTGTCCGAGAAGTGTTCGTCAGGCACTGCTCGACGACAGGGATCCGGAAGTGCAAGCGGTCGCGCGGCAGACCCTCGAAAATCCGCCGCCCGATCCATTGATCCTTTAATGGCAACCCTGACAAACAACTCCCCCTCAGCACATCGCTCGTCGCGATGTGTTTTTTTTATTTCCTGTATTACCCCAAAAGAAAACCTCACAACCTCATGGCGGAATAGACGAGATCGCTGCGTACGTTCAATGTACGTTCAATGAATAACGTGATTCGGAGTATGGTCTCAGCCCGCAAACCGCGCACCGGGCTCCTCATTCTCCAGGTATGATAAAAATCACACCGTCTGTATCATCACCGGACATCGCCGGAACTACGCACACACCCGCAAACACGTACGTCTCCCTTACCTTGTCAGACCCCTTGTCAGACCCCCGGGGTCTGACAAGAGAGGTGTCCACCGATCACACTGTTTGTATCTTCCCCGGCGTTACTTCAAACACCTGCATTTCCTCGATCGCTTGATTTTCCAATTTCTCCAAACTCCTACACCGCGACTCCGCTTTCTCAACGTCCACGAGCCGCGCTTTGGTTTTGGGGTTGCTTGGCGTAAACACACTGCAGCAGTCCTCAAACGGTCGGGTTGAGATGGCGTAGGTTCCGATGTGCTGGGATCGGGCTACTGTCTCAACCTTATCGTACCCGATCAGCGGCCGGATCGTGAGTATCGTTGATCCGGCATTAACCGCCGTCAGGTTCTCCGGCGTCTGGCTGGCCACCTGCGCCAGACTATCCCCGGTCACGAGCAGTCCGTACTTCTTCTGACGAGCGATACGCTCGGCGATACGCTGCATTGATCGGCGGAACAGGATCGTCCAGTACCCTTCCGGGGCATTCTCGGAGATCTCTTTTTGCACCAAGGCAAGCGACGGTACGTACACTCTCATCGCCTCACCTTTCCAGCGCGCCAGGACCCGGGCCAGATCCAGTACTTTTTCTTTTGCTTTCTCTCCCGTATACGGCGCGGAGTGAAAGTACACCGCGTCCATCGAGAGCCCGCGCTTCATCGCCAGCCAGGTCGCGACCGGACTGTCGATCCCGCCGGAGAGAAGCGCCAGCCCCGTGCCGGACATCCCGACCGGCAAACCGCCGGGTCCGGACTGTAGATCTTTGTCGGTGTAGAGGTACGTACCTTTTTCCCGTACTTCAATAAAAATAGTGAAATCAGAATCATTGAGATCCACCGATACTCCCGGATGTGCCTCCTGAATCGCCTTCCCGACGATCTCGTTGATCTGCTTGGAAGTATATTCAAACCCTTTGTCCGATCGACGCGTCTCGAGCGCAAAACTGGCCGCCTCGTGAAGCTCGGCGCCTACCAGCTTATCCAGTGCGGCATCGGTGATCGCCTCAATACTGCTTTCCACTACAACCGCCTTGGAAAACGAATGGACGCCGAATACCCGTGAGAGAGCTTCTTCCGCCTGACGCATATCTCCGGCATCCGCAAGGGTTACCCGGATTCGTCCCCGCTCCTTCTTCACGGTCGCGTCCTCCGGAACTACTGCTTGAATAGTGTGAACCAGCCGATCTTCAAAAAACCGCCGGTTCCTGCCTTTGAGGGCTATTTCAGAGTATTTAACGAGAAGAGTATTCATATAAACACGACCTTTTTTTCTTTACGCCATAGGGTATCTCACCTATCCTACAGCGCCAGCTTCCGCAGTTCCTCCACAGCTTCTTTCACCGCACTCCCCGCCTTCTGTATCTCCTCCTCCGTATTCAACCGTGACAAACCGAACCGGATCGCGCTGTCCTTCACTTCCTGTCGATCGGTGATGTGCTCGAGGACGTGGCTTTTGATCTTGTTGTTGGTCGAGCAGGCCGAGCCGGTCGAGACATAAATCCCCTGCTCTTCGAGTGTGTGGAGCAGCGCCTCTGCCGACACACCAAGGAACGACACATTCAGTGTTGTCTCAAGCCCGATCACTTGCCCTGAGCTTGTCAAAGGGTCGGGTGAATTAACCACAACCTCCTCCATCGTGCTGAACCTAACCGAGAAGTGTTCAGCTAAGGTTTGTATATGTTTTCGGTTTCGAGAGAGATCTCTATACGCCAGCTCTGCCGCCGTGCCGAGCCCGACAATGCCCGGCACGTTCTGTGTTCCCGAGCGCAGACCACGCTCTTGCCCCCCGCCGACCACGAGCGGCTTCATTCGCGGCTGCACCTCATCCTTCACCACAAGCGCACCGATCCCCTTGGGACCGTGCAGCTTGTGTGCACTGATCGCGTAGGCGTCAATACCGGTCAGATCAACCGCCATCTTGCCGAACGCCTGCACGCCGTCCACGACCACGAACACGTCTTCCTTCTTTGCTTTGGCCGCTCCGGCGATCTCGCTGACAGGATTGATCGTGCCGAGCTCGTTGTTTACCTGCATCACCGCTACAAGCACCGTGTCGTCACGAACCGCCTCCGCCACAGCTGCCGGCGTGACCGCCCCGTACCGGTCGGTCTTAAGATAACTCACTTCCCAGCCCTCTTCCTCAAGGACCTGACAACTCGCCAGCACCGCGTCGTGCTCCACGGCTGTTGTCACAATGTGCTTGCCTTTGCGCGCGTTTTTCCGTGCCAACCCGAGGATCGCTGTATTGAGCGCTT
>JBBDHZ010000157.1:0-3839 GCA_040880645.1 Minisyncoccota bacterium | reverse complement strand
TGGGAGAACTTTCGCGGGCTGTTCAAATCCATTAACAAAGGCAATGCCGCGCTGGGGATTCACGCCTACAACGGCGGACTGTTCGCGGACGATCCAGTCCTAGACTCGCTCGCGATCTCGAATGAAGTCTGCGGGTACTTCCGCGATCTTGGCGAGTTCGATTACAAGCCACCCTATCAAGCGACGGGCGAAACCAAGGTCATCGACGTTGACATTCTCGGCCACATTTTCGAGCAATCGATAACCGACCTGGAGCGCATTCGCAACGAGCTTGACGGCCTGATCGAGCCGCAAGGCGTCGAGAAGCACAAGACACGCCGCAAAAAGGAAGGAGCGTTCTACACGCCTTCCTTTATCACTCGCTATATCGTCGAACAGGCACTTGGCGGGGTGCTCCGCGACCGATTCGAGCAACTTCGCGTCAAACAAGAGAAAGCCGCCAAGGGCGCGGCCAAGAAGGCGCTGGCCGATCCGTGGGTTTACCAGCTCGACAAGTTGACCAAGCCGGCGAAGGCCGGACTGGTCAAGTTTTGGGAAGCTTGGCAAGACGAACTTACCACGATTCGCATACTGGACCACGCTTGTGGAAGTGGTGCCTTCTTGATCGAGGCCTTCGACCAACTGCATGCGACTTACCAGCAGTCGAATGATCGCCTGGCAGAGCTTCGCGGACACCGCACGCTGTTCGACTTGGACAAGCGGATTCTCGAAAACAACTTGTACGGCGTTGACGTGAACCAAGAAGCGATCGAGATCTGCCGGTTGAGTCTGTGGATCAAGACGGCGGAACGCGGCAAGGCGCTGACGAGCCTGGACCATTCGATTCGCGTTGGCAACAGCGTCGTTGACGACCCGGCAGTTCACCCCAAGGCATTCGATTGGCAAGCTGCGTTTCCGGAAGTTTTCAAGCAAGGCGGCTTTGACGTTGTGGTAGCCAACCCGCCTTACATCCGGCAGGAATGGATTAGTGAGTTCAAGCCCTATCTGCAAGCGAACTACAAAACCTATCACGGCATGGCCGACTTGTACGTTTACTTTTATGAGCTTGGCTTGCGCGTGCTCAGGCCTGGCGGCTTGATGTCTTTCATCGTGACCAACAAGTGGATGAAATCAGGTTACGGCGAGCCGCTACGTCGATTCTTCGGCGAACATGCGTGGATTGAGTCGGTGGTTGACTTCGGCCACGCCAAACAGATCTTCGCGGATGCCGACGTGTTCCCGTCGATCATCGTCGCGCGTAAGCCCACCAAAGCACCGAAGCCCACGACTGCCCGGCTATGCTCGATTCCACGCGACCAGCTTCTTGTCGACGATCTAAGCCGCCAAATTGAAACGGAAAGCACCGAGCTTCCACTTGAACAGCTCGGAGCCGACACTTGGCAGTTGGAGCCACCGGGAGTCCGGTCGCTAATGAAGAAAATTGAAAATGGCGGTCCATCGCTTCGGGAAGTCATTGGGTCGAGCGCAGTCTTTGGCTTAAAGACGGGCTTCAATCAAGCGTTTTACATTGATTCTGCAACGAGAAACGAAATCGTCAGTCAAGACAGTAACGCGTCCGAAGTAATTCGACCCTACATTCGTGGTCAAGACATTCGTCGGTGGGTGCCAGAGTGGGGAGGCTATTGGGCTATCGTACTTAAATCAAGTAATGATTCGAGATGGCCTTGGGCGTCGCAAGACGATGCTGAAAGGATTTTTTCAGAGACATTTCCTAGCATCCATCGGCACTTAAAGAAATTCGAGCGGGCGCTGCGAGCGCGCACGGACCAAGGGGTTAATTGGTGGGAACTGCGGTCATGCGCGTACTATAACGAGATCGAACGCCCAAAGGTGTGTATACAACGAATTGCATTTCATTCACGAATCGCCATCGACGTTTCTGGAATCTACGTCAACGATGCAACTATCTTCCTGAAAACGACCGACCCCTGGGTTGTAGCGTGCCTCAACTCGCCAGCAATGTGGTATTACGCCTTCCGAACATTTCCGCACAAGAAGGATGAGGCGCTGGCGATGGATGTTCCCTACGTTGATCGAATGCCAATTCCATCGGCGAGCGATCGACTGCGAACCGAGGCTGCGATTATGGTGAAACAACTGGTTGAGGCGACCAATTCTAAGCAAGCAATGTGCCGAACAATTCTGGATTGGCTGCGTGTGGAGCACAGCGTCGACAAGGCGAGCAAGAAGCTCCAATCGCCAACCGAACTGGGTTCGGACGCCTTCGTTGCCGAAGTGAAGCGGATTCGCGGCAAGAAGAACCCGCTGTCGGTCGCGGCGCTCAAGAGCCTGCGAGACGAGCACGCCCAAGCCATCGAACCGGCCCGAACGAAAGCCGCCGAAGCCTTGCGGCTTGAACGTCAGCTAAGCGACTTGGTAAACGAAGCGTATGGGCTAACCGCCGATGAAGTCGCCTTACTTTGGAAAACCGCCCCCCCGCGAATGCCATTTGCTGGCGAATCTTAGCCCGCCAAACCACCTGCACGCGCAATTAGGCCACTGCCACGATGTTCGTGAATTTGACTGGGCGGCAACTTTTTGAGTTTGTTAAGGGCCTGTATTCAAACGTCGTCCACAACTTACCAACCAATAGTAACGGCAGATCGCGGATCATTCGTGCGGCGCTCTCGCTTTAATCACCGCGGACTTGCAGGGCTAACGCGGATGTGATATCACCGGACTGGGTGACTCAAATCCACGTAGCTTTCCCATTCGTCGCCCGGATCGCTCCTTTCGTTAATCCAACCGATCATGAACGTATCCGAATTCACAGCACGCGCCCTCCTGCTATTGACGCCGGGGGTTATCAGCGTTCTGATCGTCGATGCGTTGACAGTTCACGCAGAGCGCAAGCCGTTTGCGTTTCTCATCCACTCATTCGTATTCGGTGCGGCTTCTTACAGCTTGTACGCCGTCGTTTGGTGGTTAAACTCCATCGTTGCGGCTTTGCTGGGGCCGTTGGCCGTGCCAATCTCATGGTGGCCCAGGAACATTACGATTCTGAACGCGCTAGTTGATAACAAGCACACGATTAACTTTTCTGAAGTCGCCCTGACTGCCGCGCTAGCAATTCCGATGGCGATCTTTGTGAGCTACTCATTAAACCACAAGCTTCTCCATCGCGCTGCAAGCGGATACGGAATTACGAAGAAATTTGGCGAGCCAGATGTTTGGGGATTTACGTTTGAGCTTCGAGAGGCTGAGTGGGTTCGCGTCCGTGACCTTTCGAGCAATCTCCTGTTTGAAGGCTGGGTACGTGCGTTTTCGGACATAGAATCTCCTCGCGAATTGCTACTT
Organism: Minisyncoccota bacterium; assembly: GCA_040880645.1. GTDB lineage: Bacteria > Patescibacteriota > Minisyncoccia > Phycocordibacterales > CSBR16-193 > JBBDHZ01. The sequence goes on along the minus strand of JBBDHZ010000157.1, from coordinate 542 downwards.
TTCGACGCGGTAGTTTACAAGAACGACAGTGGTGAGGAACTGTACTCAGTTGACGCAATCTATGTGTCGCGAAAAAATGAAGATTGGACGGTCGAGTTTCCAAACATTAAACGAACCCTAATTCAGGAGGAAGTGCCAGATGACCAACAAGCCGGAGAATCGCGGCCAACAGAAAGTAACGGGCGGTCAACAGAAGCTGGTAGTGACCGAGGGGACAGTCAAGAAGGGAGGCCAGAATTCGCCACCGACCACACCGAGGCCGGCTAAACCGGTGGGACAGGGAGGGTCGGGGGCGACGTCGCAGAAATAGGGCGCAGTCCGCCATTGTTTCGGCTTCTTGCACAGAGGATAAAGCCCGCGGATGCATCTGCGGGCTTTATCACTTTCTCGGGGCAATAAAACGGGGCAATAAAACGGGACAGGTTCAATACTGTTCGGCACGATATTCGCGGCAGCAGAATGGAGAAGGTGGCAGGGTACGCGAGGGCCGAGGAGTGGCTGCCAGAATGACACGCCGGACGCGAGGAGCGGGGACGTCAGCC
>JBBDHZ010000156.1:0-3862 GCA_040880645.1 Minisyncoccota bacterium | reverse complement strand
TCCGACACCCGCAACGTCCCGCCTGCAGCGCCGCTCGCCGCCAGCCGCTCTCGCAACTCCCCCAGCGTCGGCATCTCCAAACGCCCGCACTCGAAGGCGGCGTCGTTCACCGCCGACCGCAGCCGCGTCCCTTCCAACCGCAGGAGTGACCGCACTTGATCCGGCGATTCCTCTTCGAAGCCGGTGAGTTTTGCAAACCAGTCCGTCACGCCTTTTCCTTACGATGTAAATTTGACTGAACCAGGATATGCCGATCCCACCTGCGGCGCCGCCTGGGCATCACCGGGCGTTGTACTGACCCTCCCCTCTGTAGGCAACAGGACGTCAACAGTTGGACGACGCGTGATGTCAACCAATCCCTACCAGCCCTCCGAGATGGAATTCGAAGCCGTAAGCAAGCTTCACGTCCAGGCGGATTTCGCCGAGCGAGTCGGCCGCCACGTCCAAACCCACCACCGGCAACTGCCCACTTCGCGGCAGGAACGAGAGCCGGTCGAGCCAACCCGTTCGCCAAGCGAGCCCCGGTGCCCGTCACCGACACACACGGTCATGGTTACTCGAGTACCTTGAGCAGCCGAGCGTGGATCTCTTGCCAGTCTTGGTCGAGGTCGATGCTTCGGATCTCGATCTTGTGACCGAGCAAGGCGAAAGCAAGGTCAAGTTTATGATTGACGGCGGGATAGAGCAGGATGCCGTTGACGTCCTCCCAACCTGAGTCACGAGATTTGTTTCGCAGGTAGGCAGTGAGTTGGTATAAGTGCGATGAATGCAGGCGGTGGCGATTGTATCCCGTCACCAGAGCGTCCTTGTAGAATTTGCAATCGAGAATGGTTTTTCTTGCGGGCCGATTCAAGGTTACGTCGGTTAACATCGTTGGCAACACGTTGTCGACTTCTTCGTCCCACTCCCCATCCCAGGCAATCTTCATGGCCGAAACCTTCGCGTCGCGGCAATGCCGCATCGCGAACTGGCGAACAAATGTCTCGAAGATGCGATGCATCACCGTCTCTTCGTCGAGGATGCTGCGGAATCGCCGACCGCCCGTCTGTTGATCCGGCAGGTAGAGTTCGTGTAGCAACTTGCAGACGTGCATCAATAGCCGATAGTGGCGGTTGTTTCGATGCAACTGCACGCGGCCGAACATGCGACTATTGATGCGGATGTCGTCAATGTCGGAGAGCAGAGCAAGGCAATGCCGCATCTCGAGTCGATTCGATTTCGACAACTGAGACGAGCAGACCGCAAGCCGTTGGCACGTCGCCCGGAGAATCCGGTTCGGCAGTGTGTTCGCCGTAAGCTCGTCAAAGTCGCAGATCATCCGGCCGGAAACGTGCGTCATCCGCCGGTAGCTGGACAGCACATCGATACGGCCGCGCAAGCGAGGGGTCGTTTCGGTGAATTGATGATACCCCTTGTCCATGCCCTTAGTCGCCAAACGCCGAATGCCGCCTCCCAACAACATCGCCAGGAGGTTGTGGGCATCGGGACACTGGGATTCGTTAACGTCCACCTCATCTCCGCTGCGGAAATGATCCCAAGCATAAGCCAGAAGGTAATAGACGTTCTGGATCGGAATTGCGGCCGCCGACATCAGCTCGTCCCGGTGGCAATTGCGATTGCTGTGTCAAGCTGGCCCGGATCTTCAGAGAAGTACTCTTCGAGCAACGGCTTAATCTCGAAGCGAAGGACTTGGTTGAGCCAAGCCGCATTGGCTTCCTGGCCATCGCTCGGCACAAAGAAGCTGTGACCAATCCGATAGCCCCGACCGAGGTTCGCCTGGTCGGAAGCGATCATCTCGTTCAGTTGCCCCATGCGAGACCGGATCTCTGCTAACGTTTCGTCGGTGGCGTTCGCCTTTCTGAGGAAATCGGCAAACACAGGCGAACCGAATTCGGGGTCGAGTTCGACAAACGCGAACCGCCGCCGAAGGGCGTAATCGACCATCGATAGCGAGCGGTCTGCAGTGTTCATCGTTCCGATCAAATGCACGTTGGGTGGAACGTAGAAGGTCGCTTCGGGGTCGGACGAATAACTCAATGGAATCGCGAAATCTGAGGACCGCTTGTCTGGCTCGATGAGCATCATCAGCTCACCGAACACTTTGGACAGGTTCCCACGGTTGATTTCGTCGATGATGAACACGAACGGGAGATTCGGCTTGGCGAGTGCCGCCTCCACAAACTTGTGAAAGCTGCCGTTTTCCAGTTTAAACCCACCGTCCGTCGCCGGCCGGTACCCCTGCACAAAGTCCTCGCAAGTCATCGACTGGTGGAACTGGACCATCTGAATTCGAGAGTCGTCTCGCTTCCCCATCAACAGGTAGGCGAGCCGTTTCGCAACGAACGTCTTGCCCGTTCCAGGGGCGCCCTGAAGCACGAGATTCTTCTTGTGCCTTAGCAGATCAACGCACAGATCAACCTGTTCGCTCGGCATGAACAAGTCCTGCATCGCGTGAGACAGCCCGTAGTCCTCATGAGTGCTTGATCCGCCGGTGTCGCCACTGGACCGATCCGGACCGTCTGATGCTTTCAGTCCGGGCACATCGCCGTATTCCGATGCCATGTGACGGAGGAATGTTTGCTTCGCAGTCATTCGAGTCAGCGTCTTAAGCGGCAACTGGACACCCAACGGCATCTTAACCTCGGTGGCGTTTTTCCAGTCGATGTCCCGAAGGTTGTAAAATGGTTCTTGGCTTTCGTCGTGCCTGTATCGGTTACGCTCGACACCTTCAGCCCTCGCTCATGCATCCGGACCATCAAGTCGACGAGCCTTTCGCTATCACCACTGAAGTCCGGCAACTTCGCAGCGATTTCAGCGTAGAGCGGTTTCCAGCTAAACATAAATCGTATTACCCGTATGAGTGTGTCACAGACTTTTGCGGCTCATGTTCGTGAGGACGGTCCAGTTGGGGCTTGGATCCTCGCGAAAAGCAAATGCGGTACGGCATGCTCCAGCCGCGAGGTTGCCCGCCACCTGGCGTAGGTGCCTAGCATACATTCGGAACTTCGACCATGGGGCAGCGGCACAAATGGACGGCGTAGTCGCCGTGCCGCAGGCTCGTGTGCCGGCGTATCCGAGCGTTTTCTGCCGTCGGTAGGAACCTGCATCGATCGCTATGCTGAAAGGAGCGGTCGATTCTGGCGATCGCGCTGCCGCAGCTCTCGGTGATCGCCAATCCCTTTTTTCCTGCTTGTGTCCTCTTCCACGGCTTCCGTCGGCTGTTCCGTCTGTACTGACCACTGCGAGAGGAGATCCCGCACAACTGCCAAACCCAGCACACGTGCTAAACTCGATGCAAACGGAGCACAGGTTCCACCGCGCCCCGTCAGCGTGCTCCTCCCTCTCAATGGCGTACGCTTTCCCATCAGGTCCAGATATCGCTAGCGGAATTTTGGGAACGGCTGCTCTGGCGCCCACACCGTCCATCCGTCCACAGATTCACTTTTTGTGACGAAATCGCTGTTCGCAGCAACACGGCGACATCATGTTTGGTAACCTTTGAGCTGTGCGCAATTGCCCGTCACTTCTGAGGCAAACGGAACGAGCTGTGAAAAAAATTCGAGACGAGTTTGTCCTCGTGAAGGAAGCGGCCGAATTGCTGGGCGTTTGCCCGAACACCGTCCGCGCCTGGGGAGCATCAGGAAAGATCACAGAATATCGGCATCCGATCAACGAATACCGAATGTTCAAACGCAAGGAGATATCGCACCTGATCGAAAAAATGCAGCAGCCATCCCGCCCGAAACGGCCGAAATAGGCCGCTGCCCTGTCGAGCAGGGCAACGAGAGTTCCGCTTCAAGAGAACCGACGATGGACGTTTTCAATCTTCGCGATCAGGTCGTTCACGACTACGCAGAGTACG
>JBBDHZ010000155.1:0-3865 GCA_040880645.1 Minisyncoccota bacterium | reverse complement strand
AGAGCGGTTCGACCAGAGGCGTGTAGCGAAAGAAGATATCGCGGATCTGCCGGGAGACAGATGCGTAGTAGCTCATTCGCACCGGCAGCACAACGGCTTGAGGACACAGCCGCAGTGCCCTTGCCGTGGGCATTGCGCTGTGGACGCCGAACTTTCGGACAACGTAGTTGGCTGCGGCCACCACGCCACGTCCTTCAGGCGTGCCTCCAACGATCACCGGACGCCCCACCAGTTCCGGTCGCTCGCGTTCTTCCACCGACGCGTAGAAGGCATCCATATCGACATGCAGGATCATCGAATTCACGGTGCCTGGTGGACGGTGGCGATTGACGGGGCCCTGCGGTTTCAATCAGCGTCGGTATTTCGCTATGCGCGACGCGTCACAAGTGGCCCATTGTAACGCCACGACAGTGGCCGGAGTGCGGCGATACGATGCGCGTGGTGGAGGTGACGTACGAACCTTGCTACGTGCTGCCGAACCACAGTCTCGACTTTCTCGACAGCGGGTAGCTCGATGGACGCTGGCACAGCACGGACAACCCGAATCATCGAAACGTCACCGGGAAGGCGATCGCTGAAGGTCTGCGCTGGTGTCGTCGATCAGGCCGTAAAACAGGCCAACGCAAGCCTTGCTGCTCCCTTTTCGCTCGTCTCATCCGGGATGAGAGGGCTGAGCTCGTCGGTTCGTCGTGCAACTCCACCGTCAACCGCTCTTCAAAGGGCTCGCTGACCAGCACTGCTTCGAACCAATACCCAAGGGGCCGAGAGAGGATCAGCCGGGCATCTTGAACAGAGGCCTTGAACATCGGCGCGCCGTCCTCACTTCTAGCCGGCGATGAACGTAGAACGCGACACGCGATTCACGGCCCTTCCTTCGCACGCCGCGAAGTCAAAGCCTTATTGGTTAAGCGGCGTTGGTGGCGGACTATTCTTCTTCTGGATCTATTGTCAATCGGCAGTGTAGCGGCTCTCCGTCGCTATCGTGAAATTTCAGACCGAGATTCTTGGCGAGGATGCCAAGTACCCACGAGGCCGCCCACCGGAAAACGAATTCTGGTGGTAAATCAGATACGTTTTCCACATCCGATTCGGGTTCTCCTTTGAACAACACGATTCCGCTTTGTTTACCCTTCAGTGCACCCAACTTGACCTGCCCCCAGTCGTAAAACAATTGGTGCGGCACGCGAAAACTGTTTACGAATTCCAATACTTCTGGTGTGTCGAAGCTGAGCCCGTGGATTTGGTGTGCGAATTTATTCCGTATGCGCCTGATTACGCCAATGTCATGGAATACGTCCGGTTCCAACCAGCCAAGGCAATAGGCAGCGTCGACCTTCGCGGAAAAACTGGAAAATGGACCGTTTGCATCCTCAAACAGTTTGCGCCGGGTCTTTGAATTGCCTTCGTTGAACAGTTCCTTCAGCTTCGCGCCGATGAGGCTGTCTACGTAGGCAGCGACCAGGATTGCGGCGGCTCTGTCGGACTCCTTCTGAAGTTCCAGGAAGAAGGATGTCCATTGTTCGCGGTCTATTGACACGGCATCCAATGTCAGTACTCCAATGGGGATGACGATCGTAGGCGTAACTGTAGCCGCTTAACGGAACGGAATGCAATCCATGCGGGCACGGGACGTGCCCCTATAGATCGTGCGTTGAACTTTGTCGCTTGCCATGGCAGGGCGGCAAACGGACGAGGAGCCACACGCTCCCCTTCAGAACGATTCTACCAGGAAGTTGCGAGCCGGACACAAGCCGGGAAGGTACAGCTGGATCAGCGGAGATGGCGACGGGCGCCTCATCGCACTTTCTACCTGCGTTTCCAGTCCTCATGCATCACGTCACCCTTCCTCAGAGGGCGTGGAGCCAGAGCTTTTTCGAGCGTGTTGGCCCGTTACGTTGGCCTGTGGCCGAAAAGCAGTGGCCCCGCTGGACCCGCGGCGTTCCGCGTCGCCAAGCGATCCGGCACGCTCGGAGTCGCAAAGGCCCCCGGCGGATGCCGACGACGATCGCCAGTGGTGTCGGGATGACGAACGACCGGTTACAGAAGCAAGGACTGGTGAATCTGAAATCACTCTGATCGGGACTTGCTTCGCTTCGTCGAACCGCCTGATGCGGAGCCGCATGTCCAGTGGTGTGAGAGGAGTCCGCAGCAATGCGGCCCCTATCTCGATCTTGGTTAGCCGCCGATCTGAATTACGGTCCAGACCGCCCAATTTCGTGCATCCAATCCACGCAACCCCACAAATACAACGTCACGGAATTTGACAGCTCTGCGAGCGCATCTAAGTCAATTTCAACAACGCCATTGAGCGATGCGGAACCATCGGTTTTAACAGGAAAACGAAAAGACTGGGCATCTGCATCAACCAAGTCAATGTAGTCCATTAGACGATCGACTCGTTTGAACTCGTCGGCGTCAGACGCTTTGGGATCGGCTTGAATCAGGAGCGTTCGAGCTAGGTTCCAAAGCTTCTTTACGCGGTGGTGCGTGGTCTTGTGTTTTGGGAGGCCGAGCGCGGTCTCGGATGTTGCAATCAACTCTTTGAGCTGCAATTCAAGATTGTGGCGATAGAGATAGCAAATGGGGAAAACGAGCAAATCGCGTTCGCAATTGTTTGCCTTAGCGTGTTTTGTGAGAAGGTCTGCGGCAACAAAGTATCCGTTTGCGTACGCGATGCCGCCGAGCGCATTCGGCGTGATGCTGGCGTTCCGTAGCGAAGCTGGCTTTGCTTCAAATGGGGATCTGGAGATTTGCATACGGGTAAGACACAGCGTTCGTCAGCAGGTTCATTCAGTCGGATACGGACCACACGGCGGCGGGGTTGGTGTTCCACTTCGAAAACCGGTCCACCGCCGCTCGTGGTGAATCCGTTGGTTCTGGGATGCGGTCTCACGGCGGCCGAGCATCGACACCCCGCCCAACGCCACCATCATATCAGCCGAAGCGAGGCCGCGATACATTTCTTCCTTCACGTCGCATTCAAAGCCGTTTTCCAACGGCCGAATCCGTCGAAGCGTTGGATGGTCCACTAACATCGATCGTCCAGCGGCAAGCGAGGTTACAGGCATTCGTCCGGCGCATCGGTCGGAGCATGGGGTTCCGACGCAGAGCGTTACGGGAGCGAGCGATCTCGCCGGATAAGCGATCTGCCAACCCGGAAGTCGACCGCGCACCAATCAATCGACGTTGGACGCCATCAACGGAGTTGATTTGGTCGGACGAAAGACTCGCCAACGCCGTCATCGACCGCGCGGGTTCGTCTGCGGGTCCGTCCCAGAACGGTGGCGTTGTGCGGGCGGCGGGGTTTGATTTCCCATTGGCGAACGTGGACCACCGCCGCTCCGTACCAACGCATGGTTACGCCGGGTCGCCACGCATTGCACAGACGCGGGCCCAGACGTCGTCGGACATCATATGCCTATAGCAGCCACTGAGCATCTGAGCAAACCGCGGGCTGTCATTTGCCATTGCCTCAAACCGGTCAATGTATTCGTCGCCGTGTTTGCTTAGTAGGTGCTCAACCGGACCGGCAGCGAGATGGCCGAGTGTGTCATCGTCAGCATGCTTGATCAGCGAGCGAATGAATTTCCACTGTGCCTCCGCGGAGGCGGTAAAATTCATTGGCACTACGAACGCACTTGCCGTGGTTTCTGGTTCATCCTCAAAGAGGACTGGCAGTTCGGGAAGCGGTTCTGGTGGTTGGCCCGCCATTTCGGCGACCCACGCACGAGCGAACGCGTCCCAATCGGCGTCTGACAATGAGTCCCATCTTGGATCGCGTATCATCGGAGGCGAGTTCTTCAAAGGCGTAACGTCGATGATCACGCGGTGGCCGCGAGCGATCTTCCATTTCAAACAGCCGGGA
>JBBDHZ010000154.1:0-3893 GCA_040880645.1 Minisyncoccota bacterium | reverse complement strand
TGGAACTATGTTGCCACACCCAGTTAACCGCCACTAATTGTTCCGACGGTCCTTATCATGCCTCGTACTGATCATTGACTTCTTCAAACAACTCGTCGTAGGTGTCAAAAGTCGCGTAACAATCTAGGAACGCCTGGGCGAGAGCGATGGTTCTTCCTCCCGGACGTCGTATCCTTGTCGCAGGTGATCTGTGGGGCGCTTTACCGGTCACATGATCAGAAATACCCACGTAATGAAAATCGAGGTTTTGTATCGCCGTGTCACGGATCAAGGTAGGGAGTTTGCCGCCGGCGTCCGGTAGACACGCAACTTCAGCAAGTATACGCATGCTTTTTCTAAAAGTTGTACTTGATAGTGGAGCATTGAACACGCGCAAACTGGGAGCAGGATTTTGCGGCCGAAGCTTTAAAAGCGCCTGGTATGCAGGCTTGGTTAGCGGCAAACGCACCGGGTCAGGCTTGAGGCGGCGTTGGTGTTGCGGTGTGTACGAAAACCAGCCATAACTTGAACCATCGATTTGCTGGCGTTCATCGGGCAGTTCGATGTCGCGCCATAAAATCGGACTGTACTTTCTCTCGAGCGAAATGAGTTCCTGTGTTCTTAGTCCGTAGGTAAGCCACATCACCAATGCCGCTTTCCAATACTGCTCCGTATTCCACACTGGTTTCTTTCGATCTTCGGTCACGGATGGCCAATCGAGCCCTTGCGTGCCTCTCCAAATGCTTTTCAATTGGTCCACTTGCAGCAATGGCTTCCAACTCGGGCGGCGAACCGTTGGTCCGTCTGTGTTTTGAGGGGCTCGATCGATTAGCCCTTCTCGTTGTGCTGTTTTCAGCATCCGCACAACGCTTGCTGCTGATCGCATGGATGTTGTTACGGAATGCCCTTCCCGCAATAGCCAGCGTCTGAACCCCTGCAGTGATTTCGTGTCAATTTCCTGAATAAAACAGTAGGCGCGTTTGGTGCCATTCGCCGAACATACGTTTTGTTCGAACGTGTTCCATCGTTTAAGGGCGTTTTGCAAATCGCGCACAGTGGTAGATTGGCGACCGTTGGCAAGCAACTCAGGATAGGTGTACTCGTCAAATAGTTGATTCAAACTGATCGACTTAGGATCTGAGCGAACCGGAGGGTGATCGCCGCGTGGACCATTTGCGGCGAATGCATCTATGCCGGCGTTCTCCGCCTCCTGAAGCGGAGTTTTTTCGCAGGGCACCTCAGAGATGAGAGCGTCAAGGATTTCGTGGAGATGCGAATTGTGGTTCTGATACGTGATTGGTCGAACCGGGATTCCCTCGTGTTTGATCCTCGCGGTATCCTTCTCGCTCAAAAGGGCGTAGTGAGTCGGGTTGCCATCTACGAATATTTCCTTGTGCTCTTCAAAAATTTGCAGCAATTCGAAATCGCGCAGACTGTATCCAACAAAGAGGAGGCTGCATCTAGAAGCGAGTTGTCGAAATGCTTCTTGGGACGCCCGAAACGCTTTGCTTTTGTACAGCCTTTTGTAATCAGATGTTGTGACAACCAGCTCGTCTACGGCTCCGATCGACCCATGCAAGTGCCACACATGTGGGGTTGTCGGTGATTGTGACAAAATCTTAGCAAGCTCTGCTCGGCTGCTAGGGCGAACTTCGCGACAGTGGCTGTGAGCGGCCCAGTGAAGGCTCTGGTCAAAGTTGGTTGTGATTATGAGATTGCTACCGAGGTGCCATACCTTGCTTGCAAGCGATAGAGATGATTCTTCGGCTCGCGTTTGCTCAGGATCGAACAACGCCTTTAACAAGCCGTACCAACTATCGCCTCCTAGAGATCTTTTCGCGAATTCTAGCGAGCTAAGCCAGTAGTCGGTCTCATCCTCAAAGTCAGCAGCGAGGCGCAGCCGATCCGCGAATTTTGGTTCCTTCGGGTGTGCGCCTTGAAGACAGTCGGCGGTAGCTTCTAAGAAGCCCTTCCACGAAGGAAACAGCGGCTGCCCTGACGACGCATCAACAACTGAACGGGAAACGCCGGAACCGATGAAGGGACGCAGGGCGTTATTCGATAACCGATCTCGCAGTTCCGCAGGGATATCGTGGCTGGGCATTCACTGCTCCGTTGGCCAAAGTGAAACATAGGCGGTTAACCCGACATGGACAAACGGAGGTTAGCAGACAATTTTTAACCAAGGAAGGTGGCATGGGCCAGCAAACCTTCAAAAAAAGGAGGGGCACGGAACCGAGTAGTTCCACCGTCGTTCGGGGTCCGTCGTTCGGGGTCAGAGCGTTTTCGTCGCTGGCTGCTCAGCCGGTTCACGTAGGCGGCGAACAAATGGCTTGGCCGACCGCCCTGTTTCGCAAATGCCCTGAAAGCCTTCGTTTGCGCCCGCGAAAATGCACCCAAATGCGTTCGGTGCTTTGCGATGTAGCTGGCGTTCGGATTCAGCTAGAATAACGGTTGAGCCTCTTTCAGCCACGTTTCCCGATCGCCCACTGCCCCCATGCCCACCGTCCAGGTCAACCCGGAACTCCTGCGATGGGCGGTCGACCGGTCCGGACTTGACGTCGATGATCTTCGCAAGCCCTTTCCGAAGGTGGACGAGTGGCTCAGCGGCGAAAAACCCCCAACGTTCCGCCAATTGCAGGACTTCGCCAAGCGAACCATGACTCCCTTCGGGATGCTGTTGCTCGCCGAACCGCCTGAAGAAGATTTAGGTATCCCTGACTTTCGCACGATAGGGGATGCGAAAATGAATCGGCCCAGCCCGAACCTGCTCGCGACCATCGACGAGATTCGGCGGCGGCAGGCGTTTGTTCGGGATGTTCGCATCGATGACGGTTTTCAATCACTCGCATTCGTCGGCAGTCAGAAGCCCAAGGGCAACGTCGTCTCAGCGGCCAATCACATTCGCAAGATGCTGGGTTTGCTGCCCGAATGGGCCGAAACACTTGGCACCTGGGAAGACGCCCTGTTGCACCTTCGCAGGTCGGCCGAAAATATCGGCATCTTGGTCTTCAGCAGTAGCGTGGTCGGGCTGAACAATTTCCGACCGCTCGATCCGGAAGAGTTCCGCGGATTTGTACTGGTTGATGACATCGCACCGGCGATCTTCCTAAACGATGGCGATACTAAGTCGGCACGGATGTTCACGCTCGCCCATGAGTTGGTTCATGTTTGGATTGGGCAGGACGCCTTGGTGAACCTGTCGGACTTCATGCCTGCGCATAACGCTGCCGAGAAGTTTTGTAACGCGGTTGCCGCTGAGTTTTTGGTTCCCGAACATAAGTTGCTGGACCGATGGGCCGAAGCCAGCGCAACCCTGCATCCTTTTGCGAACATAAGCCGATGGTTCAAAGTCAGTCCGGTGGTGGCAGCACGGCGCGCCCTGGATCTGAATTTGATTAGCGAGTCGGAGTTCTTTCGTTTTTACAAAGAGGATAGGGCTGCATTTTTCAAACGCAAAAAATCCGAAAGAGAAAAGGAAGGCGGCCCGAGCTTTTATGCGGTCCAACAGGCTCGACTCGGCCGGCCTTTTGCCGAGGCGGTCGTTCGTAGCGTTCGCGAAGGCAGACTGCTCTATAGCGAAGCCCATCGCTTGACCGGAATGAAGGGGGAGACGTTCAATCGGTTTGCCAATCAAGTTCTTGAGAGAACCAAGAATGAGCGGCAGTAAACAACCGACGAAGTATTTACTCGACTCGAACCCGTTCATTGAAGCGAAGAATCGTTATTACGGCTTCGAGATATGCCCCGGTTTTTGGACCGCTCTGATCGACCAATTTCACAGGGGCCGTCTGTGCAGTATTGATCAGGTTCATGGCGAATTGACCGCCCAGTCCGATCAATTGTCTCAGTGGGTTACCAACAACTGCCCAGACGGTTTCTTTAAGAAGACCGAGGATCAAGCGGTTTTCAAC
>JBBDHZ010000153.1:0-24970 GCA_040880645.1 Minisyncoccota bacterium | reverse complement strand
CTATAATGCATCTCGTAGTAATAAACCGAGTAGTAGAGTAGCTGATCCTGATGATACTGATTCGGACGAAACCGAACGCGCAGGGTATAACAACTCACGTTCAAACCGATCAACTATCAGAACCAAGGAGATCGACAAAGCAAGCCCGAAGCTGATGGACGTACTTTCGATGGACAAGACGACTCCGCTTCTGTATGACGGTGTGCGGATCCGTGCTCCACAGGTGTGCGGTGAAGACGGCTGTGACGACGACGACCCGATTGAGCCGCCAACACGTCGAAATATAAGTATACACGTATCCGGAGATGACGTTCGCGGCTGGAGCGAAGAGAAGAAACAAGCGGTACGTGATCGGCTCGCTCAAGCCGATGAAGCAACCTCAGCCAATGACTTTGGTATTCGTGTTGCGTCCGCGGCGATCGAGAACGAGAACGTCGTTGATATAGCAACTGGTCCGGAAAAAACCGAGGTAACGTACAACTCACGCGTGTATCTGTTTGGTTTTATCCCCAAGAGCGTAACAGCGGTTGCCCGTGCCGACTCCGGCAGTGAGGTATCGGTTGACTATCCGTGGTACGGATTTTTCTCGCGAAAGGGTGATCAGAGCTTCGGTACATCGCTCGCCGCTGATATCCGGGCGGATCATGATGTGATGATCTCAGTTGAGGAAGAGGGGGTTGAAAGATCAGTACGGGAGGAGGAATAGCTTGCTCGGCTGTGTAGGATGTTCTTGGGTCTGCGTGAGAGCACGCTTTAATTGTGTGCTAAAATCATACCTATGAACATTCTTAAACTCATCATCGCGATCGCGGTGCCGTTGGCGGTCGGGTTTTTCGGCTCGCTGGTGACCGCGCCGGCGATCGATGGCTGGTACGCTGAGCTTGCAAAGCCGGCGCTGAACCCGCCCGGCTGGGTATTCGGGCCGGTCTGGACTCTGCTGTATGTACTGATGGGCGCTGCAGCATTTCTGGTCTGGCAAAAAGGTCTTGAGAGCAAAGCGGTGCGAGTCGCGCTCGGGCTTTTTGTGATTCAGCTCGTGCTGAACGGCGTTTGGTCGCTTATCTTTTTCGGACTGCAAAATCCACTCGGGGCGCTTGTTGATATTATTGTGCTGTGGATCCTGATCGTCTGCACGATGATCGCGTTCTATCGCGTCTCACCGGTTGCGATGTACCTCCTTGTTCCGTATCTCCTGTGGGTGAGCTTTGCTGTGTATCTCAACGCTGCCTTTGTTATACTGAACTAACACCATGCTCGAATTCATCGGATTGCTTATTTTTATCGCCGGGTTTGTTGTCGGTTTGGGCGCCGTGACCGTGATCGATCTGCACGGTTTTCTGGCGCGCCACTCGCCGTACTGGACCGAGACGACGATCCGGGCGCACAAAGTGACCAAGCCGCTGATCTGGATCGGTACGACTCTGGCGATCATCGGGGGAGTGTTTTTCTATAGTCAGCAGGTATTTACCTGGATACCGATGACACACGCGATCGTGGCGCCGATCCTTGTCCTCAACGGTATTTTCTTATCATTCTACGTTAGCCCGTATCTGCTGAAGCAGGAGCGCGAGGGCAGAGAGCGTGAGCTTTTGCCGACGCGCCTGCAAGTAGCCATCTCGGCAAGCTTTGTCGTTTCTTTTGTGGGCTGGTGGGGGTCGCTCGTGTTGTTGGCGTGGTATCTCACATTCCATATCTAGCTATGTCTAAAGAACGACCTCGGACCATTCGCTACAGCGATCAGTTCCAGAAGAAGTATACCTACGAGCTCACCGAGCCGGCCGGTCGGAATTTTGATGAGGATTTTGACCCCCAGCTAACCCCGAAAGAGATGCTCAAGCTCGGTGTCTTCGGCGGCGCGTACTTTATCGGCGTTGACGGGCTCATACCGAGCGACCTGCCCGAGAGCTGGTGGCGCGCGGTCATGCTTTCAGAAGATGGCGAGAAGCACGCTGAGCATAATTATTTTGGTGTCCGCGCCAGTCAACCGCTGTCGGTCTGGCGGAAAAAGGGCTGGATCAATGAGGAACACGATCCGCACGGCTGGTTTCAGTGGTACTGCCGTTACTATCGTGGTCGGCGGCTACCGGAGGAAGATGCGCGGCAGATCAAACGCTGGCGCCAGATGCGCCGGCACGCCGCGCAGGTGGAAAAGAACTGCCGAAGCGGAGACGAGGATTGCCGCGTGAGGCAACGCCAAGCGCTTCTCCACTGGGCGTATGATCCGCGGAAAATATAGATATACAAAACGAGGAGGGCTGAGCTTTTCGTGTGTAGATGAAGTCTGACTTCATAGGCGCGTTTATGGTATCGTAAGTATATATGGAGAAAGAACTGGTAGAACAGCTTAAAACACTAGAGAAGGAACTCAAGAGCATTCACGCGGCGGTTGAGAAGTCGTACCTGCGGGTGTTCGTGACCGGGTTGGTGTACGGTGGCGGGATCGCGTTAGGCACCGTGTTTGCCATCGCGCTCGCCGGATGGCTACTGAGTATCTTTGGGGTGATACCCGGCATCGGAGATATCGCCGACACGCTGCAGACCGTTATTGAAAATGACTCCTGACCCTGAGGCGGCACAGTAAGCGGTAAAGCGACTGAGGGGTAGCTCTGTGTGGCTATACTGTATGCATTATCAGTATCAGTATCAGTAACCGATTTATTACGTATGTTAGATACGATCATAAATAAAGCAAAAGATACTATTACCGCCGCGATCAAAGGCACGGCCGATGTGCTGGGAACGCTTCGCAGCAGCGTCAAGGATCTCGTTGTCGATACGCTCAAGGACGCCGGTGAAGTGACCGGCACGGCAATTGAGGTTGTGTCGGGTGTTGTGAAGGGAGCTATTACAGGAGCATCAGAGATGGGCACCACCGCTGTGGAGGCCTCATCTGATGTTGTTAGCGGCGCCGTACGCGGTGTTTCGGAGGCGGGCGGCGATGTTGTTGCCGCAGCCAAAGAGGCAGTGCGCGGTGTTGTACAGGGAACCTCGGAG
This sequence comes from Minisyncoccota bacterium, assembly GCA_040880645.1. GTDB lineage: Bacteria > Patescibacteriota > Minisyncoccia > Phycocordibacterales > CSBR16-193 > JBBDHZ01. The sequence goes on along the minus strand of JBBDHZ010000153.1, from coordinate 21,976 downwards.
GTTGGCGGCGATATCGGTGCTGCTGCCGTAAATGGTGTGCGCGGTGCTATCAAGGCAACGCAGGACATCGGCGGCGACACTGGAGAGGCAGCCACGTCGGCAGTCCTTGGTGCGGTTCGCGCCGCGGATGAGATCGGCGACGAGGCCGGGAAGACTGTTCGTGACGCTCTTTTGGCAAGCGCTGAGCTTCCGAAGGACGTTGTGGAAGCTGCTATCGGAAAAAGAGAAAAGGAGGAATAAGCGGTTTTTGATCCTTTTATCGCAAAAAGCACACCGTAGGGCGGTGTGTTTTTTGTTTGAAGGTGAAGCCTGACTTTGTCATCTGGGAAATGCGGTCTAACGTATTACGCAAGCCTTCCTTGATACGAAGTGCGAAGTACGAGATACTCATTCCATGAATGTTTTAATTGTTGGAGCCGGTCCGACAGGACTCACCGTCGCGCTGGAGCTTGTCCGGCAAGGAATCACGCCGGAGATCGTGGATGCCAAAGACGCTCCGGACTGGCGTTCAAGGGCGGTCGTGGTCTTGCCGCGCAGTATTGAGATACTCAACCGGACCGGTGTCGGTGATCGGCTAGTGGAAGAAGGTGTGCGGATTACCAAAGCCCGGATCCACCGAGGAGAGAAGCCGTTGGTTGATCTGGACATATCCGAGCTGTTGGATGACTCGTATTTTCTTCTCGGTCTGGCTCAAGATCGGACCGAAACGCTGATGAGTGAGGAGCTCGAGCGTAGAGGTGTGTCGGTGTCGTACGGGACAGAAGTGACATCGGTCGAAACGGCAGATGAAAGCGCGACCGTGACCTTTGCCGACGGGAGTGTAAAGACATACGACTGGGTCGTCGGGGCTGACGGTGTATTTTCGCAGGTGCGTGAATCGCTCGGCATATCTTTTGACGGGTATGAACTTGAAGAGGAATGGTCGATAGCCGATGTTGAGTTGAATACCGCCGCTGAGGACGATCGGATACAGGCCTGGTTGTTTGCCGGCGGACGCTCGACGCGCGACGGGCTGGTGATGGTTCCGATAGAGGAGAAACGCCTGCGGCTTGTTTCGTCAACATCGGACAGCGTTGCAGCACTGCCGCTTGAGCTGGATATAAAGGAAACGCGTCGGTCCGGTACTTTCAAAATATCGGTGCGCAATGCGAGTTCGTACGTGCGCGGCCGAGCAGTACTCGCGGGTGATGCAGCACACGCATTTTCTCCCGTGGGTGGCAGAGGAATGAACCTGGGCATTGAGGATGCCCAGGCACTTGCACACGCGATCCTTACCGGCACGATCGCGCAGTACGAGGTGGAGCGGAAAGCAAAAGCAACCAAGATCACCCACAGTACCGAGCGGGCGCGCAAGCTGATCGTGTCGAATAACCCATTCGTGGTTTTCGGTATTCACGTTGTGTCTTGGCTTATCCGGCACAGTCGATTTTTGCAGAAGCGTTTTGTTAGGAATATGGTGCGGTTGTAGTTTGGCACTGCTCTTGGTTTGGTATGAGGGTGTGAGGATGAGGATGAAGACGTGAGGATGCGGTCCGACTCCATTATTTTGAATGTGTGGTGTAATTGGGGAAGCGTCGCGGGCTCCGTTTTCCTGCCGTTATTATCCAGAGTTATAGTGCCTGCCACTTTCTCTGCCTTCACATTGGGTGGAGGCGAGCGGTTTTTTTGGTATACTTTCGAGAGTATTGTCAGCTAATATGTAATCGGTATGAACAGGTATTATCTTCTTCCATTCTTTATCTTTGCTTTTGGCGTATCTGCCACGGGTGTCTTTGCGCAAACAGACGGTGAGTCTGCGGATGCCGAACCGCGTGCCTGTACGCAGGAAGCGATGCTCTGTCCGGACGGGTCGTACGTCGGACGTACCGGCCCGAACTGTGAGTTCGCGGCCTGCCCGGGTGACGGGAGCGATGCGGTGAGCATTCAAAAGGCGAGTGTTGAGGTGGGGGAAGAATTCGTTTTCGATGCTTCCGCGAGGAGCAGCGATGACGGAAGCATACAATCGTTCAGCTGGACACAGGTCAGCGGGCCGTTTACGTTTGATGCGCAAGAAGGGACGGTTCTGTCGGTCACTCCTCCGAGCGCCGGTGTGTACGTTTTTGAGCTGTCCGCGATGGATATGGACTCGAACACGTCAGTTGTTGAGACAATCGAGATATGTGTCGGCCTCACGGGAAAATGTGATGACACAGATACTGACGCAGACGGTCACGTTGATGTTCGCCAGGGCGCGCAACCGAGGATCATAGACAATAAAAAAGATCTACGCAAAACAGATGTCGATAGTAACGACGACGATAGTGGTGTCGACGACGAAACCGGTCGCGGAAATAACCCAAATATGCCGCCCGGCCACCAGATAGCGCCCAGCCAAGTGAAGGTTCTGATTCTTGCCCCCGTTGCCCCCGGAGGTGATCCGATTGCGGCGAAGGCGGTAGAGCTGCGCGGATGGGATCTCGACAAGAAAGAAGCGTTTCTCGGAGAGGTGAAGAGCCACGCACAGTTGCAGTCCGGTGAGGACCTGGAGAATTTTGCCCGCGGTGTGCTTCTGGAGAATGAAGACGTGGAAGAGATCGAGTTCACTGACGAGGGTCTGGAAGTACGATCCCGCACCCCTGCCAGGTTGTTCGGTGTCTTCAGTGCGTCGCTCACGGTCACGACCCGAGTGACTAGAGAGGGAGACGTGGAGGCATCGCTCCCCTGGTACTCGTTCTTGTTCAGCAAGTCGATGGACACGGACGAGGTCGAAGAAGCACTCGCCCAAGAGCTTGCGGGAGTTGCGGAGGAGTCAGAACGTGCCGACACTGAATTGCGCAACGAATTCCAAGTGGCCGCCCGTGCGCTGGAAGGAGCGATCAGTGTGATAGCGACAAAGCGGGATACGAGTGAGTAGTTCAGGTGAAGGTAACAAAAAGGTGAGGCCGTGAAGATCGGCAACAAAAGGGTGTTGATGGGCAAGTCTGCTGTGTTTTCAAGTAATGAGGGATGTGTTAAGATTATCTAGAAGTAAGAAAATAACGTTATCTGTATGAAACATCGACGGACACGCATTATAGCTATTGTGATACTCGTTCTGGCGGTCGCCCTTCTCGGATGGTTGTTTTTCGGCGGATCGGGGATAGGGGAAAAGCAGGCGGTTTCACTTGAGGAGCCGGCAATCGTGGTGCTTGATTTTTATGATCCGTGGCTCGCCGCGGTTCAAGCCACAAGCACCGATCCGTACAAGTCGGACCTGCCGGCGGATCCGATCCTCAGCAAAGAGCTTCGTGATCGGCTTATGAATCACAGCGATCGATCAGGAGATGGGGTTGACCCGGTCCTGTGCCAGGAACGAACTCCTCCTGCAATTTCCGCTCGACCGGTCTTTACGAACGACGAGCAAGCCCAGATACTGGTTCTCTCGACACGACCGGAGTCGCAGGGTCAGGCGGTTGTTACGCTCAACAAACTTAACGGTGGATGGTACATCAACGACATTGAGTGTTCTTCCGGTGAGGTTGCACCCGACAGGGAATTCAGTTTTGAGCAAGAAGGATTTTTGCTTAAGAGCGTGCCACCACCGCTCGATTCTCAGTACTGGCACCTTGTGTTCGAGCAGAACAACGAGCAAGGGCACACCGTACCGCTTTTCTTTGGTGCGGAGAGTATGTGTCAGACCGGAAGCGGTACGGCCTCCGTTTGTGAACCGGATACTTTCACCGAAGCAACGCAGGCGCTCGTTAAAGGAGAGATGTCCGAAACCGGTGTTGAGGTGAAGCGTGTGGAGATGAAGAAGTAGAACAGTAGAGAGACTCAGTAATGGAGATCAGATCAACACTGACCAATCGCGCCGGAGAGGTGCTTGAGGTAGTGTATCGCGAGGATGATCCCACAAAAGCTCTCGGCGACGTGGTGCTGCAGGGGGTGCACGGGTACTGTTTTTGCGGTGAAAAATTAGTGGTTGTCTATGCCGAATCGAAAGGGCGCTGGACCCCGCCCGGCGGTGGGATCGAGGAAGGAGAAACATTTGAGGAGGCGCTCACCCGTGAAGTTCTGGAAGAAACGAATATGAACGTCATCTATCAGGAGTATATCGGGCACCAGGATATTTATGAATCAGAACAAACGGTTCGCCAGACCCGTTCGTTTTGTAGTGTGGAGCCGCTCGGGGAGTTTGTGTCCGACCCCGACGGAGAGATCACCGAGATCAAGTTGATCGACCCGCGAGAGTACAAACAGTACTTTGACTGGGGCACGATCGGTGATCATCTATTTGCTCGAGCCCTCGAGTGCCGGGGGCGGTATGACCGGTCTCGATAGTCCCGGACATTGAACAATGCTCGTACCGATGTATAAGTAGCTCTCCGGGTTATGATAGAGCAGGATCCAGAGGTACCGTACTATGTCATTTTTTGCGTATATTCTCGAGTGTGCTGACGGGACGCTATACTGCGGGTCGACGAATGACCTTGAAAAGCGTGTGCATCAGCACAACACCGCCAAGGCCGGCGCTCATTACACCAAGATCCGCCGGCCGGTCGTGCTTACATACTCAGAACGGTTTGAGACCATAGGCGAGGCACGAAAACGGGAAAACGAGCTGAAAAAATTACGACGAGTCGAGAAGGAACAATTGATCGCCGGTCAGTAGCGCCGGCCTGTCTTCAGGGCCGGTGTGCTCGTATAAATAAAACCATAGTGGGTGGAAGTACTTGTTGTGTATGCAGTATACAAAATATATCGGAGGTAGTGTTGCGTTCATTGTGCTGGCAAGTACAGTCGTCGTGTTTGCCGCGCAGCACGGATCAGAGGTGACATTCGATCGAGCGGTACCCGGGGAGGAGTTGGTGAGTGAGAAGATGAACGAGCAAGTAACATCGGCGACTTCAGCACGCAAGGGTATCGCGATCGGTCTCTTGCCTGATATCCGAACCTTTGAACCGCGTGATGTGCAGATCATTGAGAAAAATGACCGAACCCTGCTCGTCTTCAGTACGATCTACTACAACCGGGGAGAGGGGCCGCTTGAGCTGGTGGCAGATCCGGAAGCGGACGAGAGAGATGGGGGAGATGTATCGCGTGTTGTGTCACAGCATATCTATCAGGAAGATGGCTCTGTTCAGGCTGAGCCGGTCGGGACGTTTGTCTGGCACGGCGCGCACAACCATTACCATTTTTCTAACTTTGTTGATTTCCGGCTTGAGCCGACAGAAGAAACACGGGAAAGAAGCAAGGTCTCCTCTGAGGGTCTTTCGATAAAAGAAAAAGCGACGTTCTGTGTGCGTGATGTAAGCCGGGTTTCTGTCGATGCCGAGAATGCTCCCGCTGACGCGATCTACCGCACCTGCAACGAGGAAGTACAAGGAGTATCGGTCGGGTGGGGCGACACGTACTTCTTTGACTATCCCGACCAAGACATCGACGTGACCGACCTGCCGGCCGGTACGTATCGTCTCGTGTTTGAAGCCAATCCGGACCGGCGATTTTATGAGTCTGACTACGAGAACAATACAAGCTGGGCCCTCATTCATATGGATCCGGACGCACAGACTGTGGAGGTGTCCGAGCTTTATCCACTCGAGTCGCCTGAAGTTGAGCACCGGTACCCGGAGCAGGATTTTGAAAACGGTGATTCTGATATTGATTATGCAGACCAGTGGGTACCTGCCAAAGTACATCGGAATGAATGACAGGCGGATCTCTCATACTCTCGATGTCTTCAGGGTGACGAACGGGATTATGGCGGGGGAGGTGGCTATCTAATCCACTAGCAGACCGTGTAGAGCGCGTGCTAGAATGAGGAGAATAGATGAGAATTGTGAATAAGAAAATTCAGTTCCGCTCGTTGTGGATCATCTTTCTGTCCGTTAGTCTGGTCGGGCTGTTAAGTGTTTCTTCTTGGTTCGGGACGGATAGTGTTTTTGGGGCTATTGAAACGGAGAATCTGGATCCGAACGGAGATGGAACGACAACAGAGTGGACTCCGGCATCCGGAACCGATAACTATTTAATGGTTGACGACGGAGACAGAGACGGCACAACGCCGTCAACCGCGACGTACGTGGAGTCTACTTCGTCTGCCAACACGCTTTATACGGATGACTATCAAATGACCACGGTGGTGCTTGACGGAGCCGATAAAGTCACTGTTTTTGTAAACGCAGAGAAGACTGCCGGAGGGGGAGGCAATGAGCTGAGTGCGAGCGTGCTCACCGGGGGGACGTGGGAGGACCCTGTACTGTTAACAAACGCTGTTGAATTTGGGCAGCAGTGGTTTAGCGCAGAGTTTGTTGGGGCGGTAACCCAGTCAGACATCGATGATTTGCAGGTTAGAGTTACGTGGGTGGGTCAAACCAGCCCCGGAAATAATCAAACCGCTCGAGTTTATGCCGTCTATGCCGAGTTAGAATACGAACTATCTGAACCCACCGTCACCACCTCCACCGCCACCTCGACCACCCATAACTCAACCACTCTCCGGGGTGACCTGACCAGTATGGGCGAAGAATCAAGCGTTGATCTGTTCTTCGAGTGGAGAGAGAAAGGAGAGGCAACCTGGAACGAAACCACCAAGGAGACCGGCGTCTCTGCCACCACTTCATACGATTTCGATCTCTCCTCGCTTTCCGCTTCCACCACGCACGAATACCGCGCCGCCGTAGAGTGGAGCTCCGGCACCGCGTCGTCAACCGGAAGTACGGTGGAGTTCACGACCGATCCCCCCGTCGCCCCCGACGCCCCGACCGGTCTGTCCGCCTCGACAACGAACCACTACACCATTGACCTCTCCTGGACCGCCCCGGCCGATGACGGCGGGGCGGACATCACTGGATACGCGATCCAGCAGCGAAGTCCCGCCGGATCGGGATCCTGGACGACGCTTGTTGCCGACACCGGAACAACCGCCACCTCATACTCTGATGACGCACTCGAACCCGAGACCGAGTACGAATACCAAGTGGCCGCCATCAACAGTGTCGGTACCGGCTCATACTCAACCGCCGCCAGCTCAACCACCTCGGCCCTGCCGAGCGGCGTACCATCGGCCCCAACCTCGACGGTCGCGACCGAGCTTTCCAGTACCTCGATCGTGGTCACCTGGGATCTGCCTGCCGAGGGCACACCGATCACCAGCTACATCGTTGAGCGAGAGTCGCCGATCGGCGGCGGCTGGATATCGCTCGGAGACACCGGCACCACCACCCGCAGCTATACGGACACCGGCCTCTCGGGCAATACCCAGTACAACTATCGCGTCCGGGCGGTGAACGATACCGGTACCGGCCCGGTTTCCAACGAGGCGGACGCAACGACCGAAGCCCCGTTTGCTCCGGACGCTCCCACCTCGCTCTCCGCCACCGCGACCTCCACAAGCCAGATCGATCTTGCCTGGACAGCCCCGGAGTCTGACGGGGGAGCCGCGATCACCGGATACAAAATAGAGCGCGAATCACCGAGCGGCAACGGCTTCAGCACCCTCGTCGCGGACACCGAAAGCACCGATACGACGTATTCCAATACCGGCCTCACGTCCAACACACAGTACAACTATCGGGTATTCGCCATTAACTCGGTCGGGGCATCGCTGGCGTCGAACCAAGACGCCGCCACGACGAGCAAGGCCTCGCCGAGCATCTCCACCTCAGCCGCCGACAATCTTGCCGACACCACCGCTACGCTCAACGGCGACGTTGTCTCGGCCGGAGACTTCACCACCTTCGACCTATTCTTCGAGTACCGCGTGAAAGATTCCGGAGATTCGTTCACCACCACCGCCACCCAAACCGCCACCACCTCAGGCACGTTTGATCAAGCGGTCTCGTCGCTCACGGCAGGCGAGACATACGAATACCGCGCGGTCATACAGTGGGAGAACGACGGCACCCAGGAGCTCAAGGGTGATCTCGTCGAGTTCACCACCTATACTGTCCCCGACGCCCCCACCTCCCTCACCGCCACCGCCGCCTCGGCCACCCGGATCGATCTCTCCTGGACAGCCCCAAGCGACAACGGCGGCACCGCCCTGACCGGATACACCATAGAGCGCGAATCACCGTCGGGCAACGGTTTCAGCACGCTTGTGGCGGACACCGAAAGCACCGACACCACCTATGCTGACACCGGCCTCACCGCCAGCACGGAATACAACTATCGTGTCCTGGCGATCAACACCATCGGTACCAGCACGGCCTCGTCCGCCGCGTCAGCTACGACGTCGGCAGCTCCGTCTGACGACGAGGAAGAAGACCAAGGCAGTGTTTCCGGCGGAGGCGGTGGGGGAGGCTCCGGCTCGCCGTCGAGTACCGATGACACCGACGATACGTCGCCGTACACGCCTATGCCGCCGTTCTTCTTCCCCGAGTCAGAACCGGAGCCGACACCGACAAGCGACGACCCGGCACCGACCCCGCCCGCCGACGATTCTCCCCAGGAGGAGCAACCGGATGAATCGTCACCGACGCCGCCGTCAGACACCGATCCGTCACCGTCCGCACCGTCGTCAGCTCGCGGTGAAGCCGGCGCCGGCTCGGCGGCAGGCCGCGTCCTCTCCGAAGCCGTCTCCCAGATCGCTCAATCAGCCGCCGTCGTCCGGGACACGGTCTCGCAAACCCGCACCCGGGTCCGTGAGGTCTTCGAGACCCCGGGCGGATCGGTCACCACCAAAACCGTGGCCACCGCCGGCGTGCTCGCCGGTGGAGCCGCCACACTCTCCACCCTGTTCCTCTCACCGCTCACCGTGGGAGAGATCGTCTTCATCCCGCTCCGGCTCTGGGCGCTCCTGCTCACCCTGCTGGGGATCAAGCGCAAGCACCGCCCGTGGGGCACGGTATACGACTCGGTCACCAAACAACCGCTCGACCCGGCGTACGTGGTACTTGAGAACGAACAGGGCGAGGAGCTCCAGACCTCGATCACTGACCTGGACGGCCGGTATGGTTTCAGTGCACCCCCGGGCCGATACCGCATCAAAGCCAACAAAACCAACTACACCTTCCCGTCCCAAAAAATGGCCGGCAAACACTCCGACGAGCTGTACGCCGACCTGTACTTCGGCGAGATCATCGAAACCACCCGTGACGGCGAAGCGATCACCCGGAACATTCCGCTCGACCCCGAGAAGTTTGACTGGAACGAGTTCGCCAAACGTGACCAGAAGATAATGCGCTTCTATTCCAAGTTCGATACGCTCAAAGCCAAACTGACCAATCTTTTCTTCAACCTCGGCCTCGTTATCGCCCTGCTCGCGCTCTGGGTCGCTCCGCAACCATACAACATCATCATCTTCGTTCTGTACGTTGCCCTGATCCTGATGCGCATCCTCGGCTTCAAGCCAAAGACCCTCGGCCGCCTGATCGAGAAAGAGACCGGCACCCCGATACCGTTCGCCATCATCCGTGTCTTCCAGGCCACGACCGGCCACGAATACATCACCCGCGTGACCGACAAACGAGGCAACTTCTACATCCTCGTCCCCAACGGCTCCTACTACCTTACCGTGGACCGCAAGAATCCCGACGAAAGCTACACCACTATCAAAACCACCGATGTCTTCAGCGTGACGAACGGGATCGTGGCGGGGGAGGTTCTGGTCTAGATGAAGAGACCGTCGGTATGGTAGAGTGGAACGATAGACGCCTATGACTCACGAAGAATTTTCCCGGCCAGAAAATCCAGAGCGATCTCTCGAGGGTACTGATGAGGGTGCTGAAGACCGAACATCGGATACTTCGTCTGCTGATCATACGCCCCGGGAAGATGAAACAGAGGAAACCCGGCGACTGCAAGAAGAGATTGCGCGGTTGCGAGAAAAACTAAAGGAACTTCAGACCGACACGCTCACCGGGGCGATGAATCGTGCCGGACTAGAAGGAGAAGCCGAGCGGTTTGATCAGCTTGGACAGCGATCGGAACAAAAGGAGCACCGCGAGCAGGGACCCAAGCCGCTCAACGTCGTTTTTGTAGATCTAAACGGTTTTAAACCCGTCAACGATACGTACGGCCACGAGGTAGGCGACGAGATATTGAAAGAGGTTGTGGCGCAGCTGCAGGGAGCTCTTCGATCATCAGATATGGTGGTCCGGTATGGAGGAGATGAGTTCCTGGTCGTGTTCGAGGCAGATACAAGCGGACGGGCAACGGTGGTCTACAAGGTTCGTGAGGCGATCGGGCGAGCACGCATAGAGCGAGAGGGTACAGAGATCGGGATCGGCGCGAGTGTCGGTGTGGCGACCCACAAACCGGGAGAAACACTCAATGACACCATTGCCCGTGCAGATGAAGCGATGTATCAGGAAAAAGGAGATACGGGGCGCTAGACCATCGGCACGTGTGTCGCCGAGGAAAGATACCGAAGAGACGACGCCGGTGTTCACGTTTGGGTGTGGGGGTACGTAGTCGATGTGCTTGCGAACGATCGGAAGGTAGGGTATAGTAGGGCACGCGAGGAGGAATTGGCCCCTGCGAGAGATCGGGGTTTTTCTTTTTCTTGCGTACCCACGAACAGTAGAGAGGAGGTATATATATTGATATGGAGATTCGAAATATTGCAATCATTGCTCACGTTGACCACGGGAAGACAACCCTGACCGACGGTATTATTGAACAAACCGGTTCGGGAAAACCCGGTGTGTCAATGGACTCGAACGATCTTGAAAAAGAGCGCGGGATCACTATCTACGCGAAGAACACTTCCGCGTACTACAAAGATACGAAGATAAACATTTTGGATACGCCCGGTCACGCCGATTTCGGCTCCGAAGTTGAACGCGTGCTTCGTTCGGTTGATTCCGTGCTCTTGGTGGTTGATGCGGCTGAAGGGCCGATGCCGCAGACGAAATTTGTCTTGAAGAAGTCACTCGAGCTCGGTCTGAAGCCGATTGTCGTTTTAAATAAAATAGACAAGCCGGGAGCTGATGTCGAGCGGGCGCACGACCAGGTCTACGAGCTTTTCTTTGATCTCGGTGCAACCGACGAGCAACTCGATTTTGAGACCGTGTACGCCATCGGTGTGGAAGGTGTTGCCAAGCGTCGGATGGAAGACGAGGCTAAAGACCTCTCACCGATCCTTGATCTGATCCTCGAGAAGGTTGAGCCGGCCTACAGCGACGAGCGAAAAGCCGAGCCGCTCAAGGCGCAGGTATTTAACCTTGCCTACGATAACTTCCTCGGACGTATGGGCATCTGTCGCGTGTACGCCGGGACCGTACGGGCCGGCCAGACGGTGGTGGTGAAGACCGTTACCGGCGAGGTGTTCTCCGGGAAGATCTCGAAATTATTCACCTTTGAGGGGGTGGAGAAGATGGCCGTGGATGAGGCGGTCACCGGAGATATTGTGATGGTTGCCGGCCTGCCGGATATTTTCATCGGTCAGACCTTGTTGCAGTCAGAAGACGGCGAGGCACTGCCGGCGATCAAGGTGGACGAGCCGACACTTTCGTTTTCGATGCTGGTTAATGATTCGCCGTTCGGCGGAAAGGTTGGTAGGTTTCTCACGTCGCGCCAGATCCGTGAGCGGCTCGAGAAGGAGCTCGAGGTGAATGTCGGTTTACGCGTTGATTTTTCTAACGATAATGCCTTCCGGGTATACGGCCGAGGAGAACTTCACCTTGCAGTACTGATCGAGAATATGCGGCGTGAAGGATTCGAGCTCTCGGTTTCTCAGCCCGAGGTGATTGTCAAGGATGTCGACGGGGTGAAGAGTGAGCCGTTTGAGGAGGTTATTATTTTGGTGCCGGAGGGTATGTCGGGTGTGGTTATTGAAAAACTCTCCAACCGACGCGGATCAATGATGGATATGCGCCAGGAGGGAAGTCAGACCCGGATCACCTTCCAAGTGCCGACCCGCGGACTGCTCGGGTACCGAAGTGAGTTTGTTGTCGACACAAAGGGCGAGGGAATTATGACCAGCGTGTTCCATTCGTTCCAGCCGTACGCCGGTACGGTCACGAAGACCGAGTACGGCTCAATGGTCTCGATGGCGAAGGGGAAGGCGCTCGCGTTCGCCTTGGCCGGTCTGCAGGAGCGCGGGGTGTTATACATTGGCCCCGGCACGGAGGTGTATGAGGGTATGGTGATTGGGTACACCACGAAGGGTGAGGATATGGTGGTTAACCCGACCAAAGGAAAACAGCTGACCAATATGCGAGCCTCGGGCTCTGACGGGACCGTACAGCTTGCTCCGCCTCTGGAGCTCACGCTTGAACAGGCACTCGGCGCGATGCTTGATGATGAGTATCTTGAAGTGACACCGGAAGCGATCCGTTTGCGCAAAAAATACCTGACCGAGAACGAGCGCAAGAAACACGGCCGGCAGACGGTTGCGCCGGGCGCGTAGCTTGTCGCGTCCAATATATAAAAACCGCTCTATCCACGAGCGGTTTTTTGCAGTCCTCCCCGCACTCAGTTGAGAAAGGTGTCGGTTAAAACGTGTTTTATACGCTGAGCGTTGGACATCGCCGAGAGAGCGCGAATGATACGAAGTGTCCGGACCAGCCGCAGGATCCGCAGAGCCTGGATCATTTCGGTGTGGATCGGTACGGACGAGACGAGGTTAAGCCAGTTCTGCTTTGCGTACCGATCGCGGTTGGCGCTCACCCAGAATCCGATCACGAAGTCAGCAAGAAAGATCCAGGCGATGGCAAAGTCAGTCGAAAGGATCACGTACCGCTCAACCGGGTTCGGTTCCCCCAGGAGCTCATAGCTCAAGAGAAGTACGCTGAGAATTGCCAGGAAGCCCAGGGTTGTTTCGTACAGCAGTCCGTGCTGGGTCGTGGTAATACAAGAACGTGTTCGCTTAAGCGGAAGGTGGTTGAGCATAGAGGTGGTACAAAATAGCTACGATGCATCCGGTGCCTTCCGCCGGTCATCGTGCCGACGGGCGATCTTCCAGATCTCATCGACCACAATGACCGAAAGCGCAACCGGCAGGATCAAAAGCCAGTAATACGGTGCGATCGGTACAAAGCCGAGCAGGCCGGAAAGGAACGGCGTGTACAGAGCGGAGACGTGCAGCGCAATGACCAAAATGAACGCTCCGAGCAGGTATTTGTTGGCAGCCATACTCTCCCGAAAGACCGAGTCGTAATCCGAACGACAGGTCCAGATCTTGGTCCACTGGAACGCCGCCATTGTGGTCACGGCCACCGTAATCGCGTACGGCAGGGTCTCACGGGAGAGGGCAAAGACAAACATCCCGATCGAGCCGACCACCATTGTCCCGGCCTTGAGGATCATCCGCTGCAGCATAAACTTTTCTACGATCCATTTGCTTGGTTTCGGGAACGAGCGCCGAAGCAGGTTCTTTTCTTTCGGCTCCATCGCGAGGGCAACATCGAGGAACCCGTCGGTTACAAAGTTCAGCCAGATGACCTGCGCTGCGGTGATCGGGATCGGCAGACCCGCCAGAAGGGCGGTGAGAATGATGACGATCTCACCGAGGCTGGTAGTGAACAAAAAGAGAGTCACCTTTTTGATGTTTTGATGAATGGCCCGTCCTTCTTCGATCGCGGCGGCGATACTGGAAATATCGTCGTCCATCAGAACGAGGTCCGAAGCTTCTTTGGCGACCTCCGTACCCTGCTTGCCCATTGCCACGCCGAGGTTTGCCGAGACAAGCGAAAGGGCGTCGTTGACCCCGTCGCCGGTCATCGCGATCGTTTCACCGCGGGATTTGAAGGCGGCGATAATGCGCAGTTTGTGGTCGGGTGAGACCCGGGCAAACACACTGACGTTCGCCACACGCTCAGCAAGTGCCTCTTCGCTGAGCGTATCGATCTCAACACCTTCCATTACTCCGTCACCGGGTTTGTATATTCCGGCCGCCTCGGCGATGGCCTGGGCGGTTACTTTGTGGTCTCCGGTGATCATCATCATCCGTACGCCGGCGTTCTCGATCGTGGCTACAGAGGCGGCAACGTTCTCACGTAGCGCATCACGCATTGCGTACAGGCCTTCATACACGAGAAAATTCACGTCGTTATCCTCCAGCGTCTCTTTCTCGAGCGAGCGCTTGGCGAACATAAGAACGCGGTATCCCGTGCCGGAGAGGGTGCTGACCGTCTCGAGGATAGCCGAGCGTTCGGGTGCGGTGAGGTCCTTGATTTCATCGCCATCAAAGTACTGAGTGCAGTGGGAGAGTACGATCTCGGGAGCGCCGACAACGATCTGCATTTTCTCACCGCTATCCATCTGATACAGCAGGGAGTGGTACTTTTTTTCCGAGCTGAACGGCAGTTCGGCCAAGAGCGGGTGCTGCCGCAGAAGGTCTTTTTTGTCGGGCAGGCCGGCTTTGTGGGCAAGAACAGTGAGTGCCGCCTCGGTCGGGTCGCCGCCGATCGTCCAGACATCTTTCTCGTCGTCGTACGCAAGTGTTGCGCTTGAGGCAAGCACGCCCAGAAGCCCGGCGCGGGCGATATACGGGTCATCGGCGGGATCGATCACGTCTGTACCGTTTCGTTTGATCTCGCCGTCCGGTGAGTAGCCAAAGCCATCGACCGTATAGTGGGTGCCGTGGCTGTATACTTCCTGGACCAGAAGCTCGTTCTTGGTGATGGTGCCGGTTTTATCGACCGCGACCGCGTCCGCCTCGCCCAGCGCCTCAACCGCCTGGAGCTGCTTGACGAGCACGTTGCGCTTACTCATTCGCCAGACCCCTGTTGCCAGAACAAGCGTGATCACGATCGGCAGCCCTTCGGGAACCGCGGAGACGATCACGGACACCCCAAGGGTGAACATAAACTCAAATTCGTGTCCGGCAAGGGTCCCGTAAAGAACAATGCCGGCCGCGAGGACAAGCACCACACCGACGATCACGTGGGAGAGCCGGCGAATGTTCGCCTGAAGCGGTATTTCCATATCGATCTTCTCAACCTTCTGTGAGATGCGCCCGATCTCGGTCGCGGTACCGGTGGTTACGACCAGGGCAACGGCGTTACCGGCCACGATCGCGGTGCCGCGATAGACCATATTGCGCCGGTCCCCGAGCGGCAGATCGCTTCCCTCGATCGCGTCGCTGTGTTTGCTGATCGGGTCGGATTCGCCGGTTAATGCTGATTCAGTGGCGCGAAGATTGTGAGCCGAGAGTATGCGCGCGTCCGCCGGGACCTTTTCTCCTTCCTTGAGAATAATGATATCGCCCGGAACAAGCTCTTCGTCCTTTACCACTACATCGTCGCCGTTTCGCCGAACTGTGGCGAAGGTCTCGGCAAATTTTTTGAGAGCAAGGAGAGTATTTTGAGCTTTGTACGACTGGATCGTGCCGACGATCGCGTTAAAGAGAAGGATAAAGACGATGATACCGCCGTCGATGTACTCGCCCAGGGCAAGAACCGTTCCGGCTGCCGCCATCAGGAGATAGATCAGCGGACTTTTAAACTGGCGAACGAAGATAGCCAGCAAGGTATCGGTTGCGGCATCGGGAAGTGTATTGGCTCCGTACCGCTCGCGACGTGTAAGAACTTCGTCGTGATCGAGGCCGTGCTCCTCCTTGACCGTAAAATGCGCCAGGATACTCTGTGCGTCTTTGGTGTACCACGAGGACGCTCGAGTATTCGTGGGCGCGGCGTTGTCGGAGCGGGCAGGGGAAGGTGCGGTCATACGAGTAATTCGGTAGGGATAATTATGCGTTCATGCATTGACACCATTATACCCGCCAGCAGCTGATCCGGGTGTGTATTGGTGAGGGGTTTTGTCGAGTGTGCCCGTGCTATACTTTGCATATCTATGACGGAGCTTGATCTCATTATCGGGTTTGTGCCGCAGATCACGGTGTTCCTTGTGTTGAGCGGACTGATGATCGGTTTTATGCGCGGTCGGCCGCGCTACGATGTTGTCTCGCTGCTGGCGTTGGTCGCGATTGTCCTGGCGGGGCTGATCGCGCCGGGAGAAGCCTTTCTGAGTTTTGGACATCCCGCGGTGATCATCGTGGCGTCGATGTTCATTATCAGCCAAGGACTGGTTCTCTCCGGCGTGATCGATATTGTCGGGCGCAAGTTTATCGCGATCAGCGATCGCCCCCTCGTGCAGCTGTTCCTCCTTATTGTGGTGGTTGCCTTTGTTTCCGCGTTCGTGAACAACATCGGTGCGCTTGCGCTGTTCCTTCCGATCACGATTCACGTCGCCCGGGACAATAACATCTCGCCGTCGAAATTTCTTATACCGCTTGCGTTTGCGTCACACCTTGGCGGCTTCCTGACCC
Source organism: Minisyncoccota bacterium (assembly GCA_040880645.1). Taxonomy (GTDB): domain Bacteria; phylum Patescibacteriota; class Minisyncoccia; order Phycocordibacterales; family CSBR16-193; genus JBBDHZ01. Next base: position 5,802 of record JBBDHZ010000153.1, on the reverse strand, counting down.
TGATTGGTACGCCACGGAACGTTATTGTTTCCAGTTTCCGGGCTGATCAGCCGGGCCTCGAGAACTTCGGGATGTTCGACTTTGCCCTGGTGGGGCTGCCGCTGGCGGCGATCGGTATCGGTTTTTTGGCGCTTGTCGGGTGGCGCTTGCTGCCGAACCGGCGCAAAGGGTCGTCCGACAAGTACGATTTATTCGAGGTGCGCAACTATACAACCGAGATCAAAGCGGTTGACGGGGGTGAGCTGGTCGGTTCGTACATTAAGGATCTTCCGGAAAAAACCGGCCTGACGTTCTCGATCCATTCGCTTGCGCGCTCGGGTTGGAATATCGGACGGGTATCCGGGTTTGAGGTACTTCGCGAGGGTGATGTGTTGGTTATCTCGGCTGAACCTGAGGTGTTGACCGAGCTGACTGAATCATCGAACTTTGAATTAATGCAGACAAAGGCAAAAGAGGCCGGCGTGACCCCGAACGATGAGCAGGGTGACATTGAAGCAGTGGTTACCCCGCACTCGCCGCTTGTCGGGAAGTCCTGGGAGGATATCCCGCTTCGCCTGCGCTACGGGGTCAATCTTCTGGCCGTCGCCCGCGATGGAGCTCGGCTGACGATGTCACTTGAGAATACCGTTTTTCGGCCGAGCGATATTTTACTGCTTCAGGGACGAAAGGAGAGTATCCACGACTCTATTTCTGCGCTCGGCTGTTATCCGCTCGCCGATCGAGGGCTTTCATTCGGGCGTAGCCGGCATATCGTGGTGTCGCTGATCATTTTTGCAGTGGCGATCGGGCTGTCGACCGCCTCGATCGTACCGGTTCACATTGCGTTTATCAGCGCCGCGTTAGCGATGATCCTGGCGAATATTCTCTCGATCAAACAGGCGTACGAGGGTATTAACTGGTCGGTTCTGGTGTTGCTGGGCTCGATGCTTTCCCTCAGCGAGGCGTTTGAGACGAGCGGGAGCGCCGGAATGATCGGTGACATACTGGTGGGCGCGAGTGACTATATGAGTCCGTTGATGATGCTCGGTATCGTGTTAGTGGCAACGGTACTTGTCTCTGACTTTGTGAACTCCACCACCGCCGCGGTGCTGATGGCGCCGATCGGGATCATTGTCGCGACCGGTATCGGTGTTTCGATCGATCCGTTTTTGATGGCGGTCGCGATCGGGTCGGCGGCGGCGTTCTTGACGCCGTTCGGTCACGAATCGAACACGCTGGTTCTCGGGCCGGGCGGATATAAATTCATCGATTACGTTAAGGTCGGACTGCCGATGGATATTATTGTGATCGTCTCGTCGCTCGTTCTGGTGCCGCTCGTGTGGCCTTTTTAAGATGGCTGTGTGGCGTCCTTTTTCGCTTTACATTTCTCGCATTTACAGCCGTTTGGTTTGATGTACTCATCAACGTATGCTTTGCCGTAGTCGTAGGTCAGTTCCTCGCCCGGTTTAATCCGGCGCTTTGCAAATATCTTCACGCGACGGCGAATAACATCGGTCTCGCAGTTGGGTCGGCAGGAGTGGTTAATGTACCGGGCGGTGTTTGAGCGCGCACTGCCGTCAATGGTCCATTTTGAGTTGAGCTCGAAGAGGTACTTGTTGCCCCGGCGGTCGGCTTCGTCGTTGGAGATCAGCTCGCCGGTGTACTCGATCACAAATTGCCCTTTCTCGATTGTTTCCTCGGCAAAAAGACCGAGCCCCGCTCGGGATCGTTGTACGTGTACTGCGGCCGGAATGTGTCGTCTACCCATAGATACTGATACGGAGCGTTATCGTATGAACAAGGACCGCATACTAGCAGACATATATATCGATGCAAGAATAATCCAGCAATAACACAGGAATAATACAGAAATATTGCGGGAATAATCCAAGGATAATGCAAGGGTAATGCAAAAGTAATGTAAGAGTGATACAAATGCACAGAAAAAAGACCCTGCAGGGGGCAGGGCCTTTGGTGTCGGGAGCGGAGGTGTAATCCGGCCCGCGGTGCGCCGATCAACCCGCTCGAGAACGAGATACAACAGGGCACTCGTGCTGTGCGGATCGCAGGGCAAACCCGTAACAGTTAACCACAAGAGAAATTTCTTTTGAAGAAATCCCCGGGAACTCCCGCTTTCGCATACGCTCGATGTCCTTGAGGGTGATCGCCGGTCCGAATCTCGTGTCGTGAATCAAGATAAGGTCGGCGCCGTGGATACGTACTTTGATGTGGCCGCGCGGCGTACCTATTTTGAACCGCTGGCGCCGGATCTCGTCGAGCTCGGCAATCGTCACGCCGGGGTGGACCGGAACGGATGCTGGGCTGAAGACACGCTGGGTCATATTGATTCACCTTTCAACAAAGCCAGTTCTGGTCACGGCGTACGCAAAGGCACAGCGCGCTGCCTCGGCGCAGAGCTTGATTGCTCGGCACGCCTCTGTTCCCGGCGGTGGGCGCTCAGGGGTGACAACGATCAGCCCGGCTCCGTTTTGCTCCGGATTCTCGGGCGAAGAGAACCACGCTTCACTGTCCAGTCCCGGACCGAGTGCGCGACCGATCGCCTGATCGAGTTGATTACGTAAGTCATCAAGTTGAGCCGGATGAAACGGACTGTTGAGGTAGACAACAACAGTCATATTTCGTGCTGCGGCCTGACAGCCTGCCTGGGGTGAATCGGGACACGGCCGTGTGTGCAGAATACAGAACACAGTGCCGGTGTGGTATCCGTCGTTAAATGAGCATTCACCGCAGACGCTCTGTCCAGTACCGCGTTGTACCTGGAGCAGTTCGCTTCCAAACTGCTCCAAGTAACGACCTTCAGATACAGCAGGTTCGATGCAGAGTATACGGACGCCGTCGTACTCGCCGTGATCCGTGTGCACCTCGACCGGATCCAGGGGCTGAAGGGTGATGGCCGTGCACGATGCGTGGGCTTTAAGGTGTGACACGAGAGGTCTCCTGTGGTTTGAAAAAGAACGTGGTCGTGTGTCCTGTTTTCCTGACCTCGAAGAGGTTGGGAAAACGGGATTCTATGCCACGCTCTTTTTCGGGTGAAGAAAGAGAGGAAGTGGCTTTACGCGAGCCATATTTGCCGCAACGCTGTGCGTTAGCGGCGTATAGAAACAGAAGGTTCGGACTTTAACCGTTGCGCGACAGTGGAGGAATTACACCCCGCTTCACTTTTGATCCTATGTACCTGAACAAAACCCTATCACAGTAAGCGAATTGAGCCAAGAGGGTGGAAAAACGCACGGAACATCACGGGAAGACACTGCGACTTTCACCCGCCGCCGGCCTCACGCCGGTTATCCTTGCGCTCGGCACTTTAAATTCGTAGTATAAGCCGTGTTCCGGTAGGGAATTGTTCTTTGGCTCTCTTTAGAGGAGGTGCGGTATGAAACGGGTGCTTTCGACTCTGTTGCTCGGGCTGGTTTTTGCCCTTCCGGCGTGCAGTATGATCCCGATGGATTTTGGTGATCAGCGATCGGCGCTGTACACCCGCCGGTTCTTCGGAGGAGATATGGTGTACACTCTCGCTTCGTACGATGTGAAGCGGGGAATGAGATCGCTCGAGGAGCTCTATCTCAAACGGCACGGTCAGGTCCATCGCGAGATCACCGATGACGAGAAAGAGGGGCTCATTGCTGATCTGTACAAGCAGGCCTCGCAGGGTGACTTTCACATCACCGAGAAGGAGTTCGTCTGGTTCAGCAGAGTTCTGAGACAGACCGTGGAAGATACTCTGCCGGACTCACTCCGTGAATTGGCCGGGTGAGTATTTGCCGCGCGCTCCGGTGAACGCATCGTAAGGCACTCCAGGGACAAACCTCTTGTGGGGGTAGGCCGAGCTAACCACTCGGCCTTTTTTATAGGGAAAGGTGGTGCGGAATGACACGTGAGTTCACTCGGCGGCGGTTTCAAGGGTTCGAGGAACAAACAGATCGAGCGCGGTGGCTCAGTGGCAAGAAAGAGTGTGGTACTATACGTTCTATGAACACAAAAATATACATATTCATTTTTGTTTTTATCGTTATCACCATCATCGCGATTATTGGTTTTCAAAAAAGCAATGTAATTACTACAGATCAATCCAGTAATCAACAGTCAACTATGACCACCGCAACACTCAAAACAACGAAGGGGGACATCACGGTAGAGTTCTATCCGGACCTGGCGCCACATACAGTGGCAAACTTTCAAAACCTGGCCGGGGAAGGATTTTATAACGGCGTGACCTTTCACCGCGTGATCGAAGGTTTTATGATCCAGGGAGGCGATCCGACCGGCACCGGTTCCGGCGGTCCGGGTTACACATTTGCCGACGAGTTCGATCCAACGCACGAGGCAGCTGAGCGGGGATACGTACGCGGTACGCTGGCGATGGCCAACAGCGGTCCGGACACAAACGGGAGTCAGTTCTTTATCGTCCATCAAGACGCATCGCTTCTCTACCAGTACACGATCTTTGGCCGAGTTACGTCCGGACTTGATGTGGTTGACGCGATTGCTGCGGTTGAGACCAACGAACGTGACAAACCGCTTGAGGATGTGGTGATCGAGGAGGTGGTACTGGAGTAGCGAATACCTGCTCAATACCTCAACGGCTCAACACAAACCCGTCTAACACCTGGTCTTGGACAGGGCTGCTCTAATCCACACAGAACTTGTGCCGGCCGTGCTACTATTAATCAGATTAGTAGCGTAATATGTACCTGAAATGAAAAATCGTTTCCCGGCCTCGCTCCAGCTGTATTTCGGACTCCTCCTGCTCGGGTGCTCCGGATTCTTTTGGACCCTCTTTATGTACCCGCCGACCGGTTTCTACGGGTTCGTGGTGTTTATTGCTCTTGGCGGGTTTGGCGTAGCGGCAAACATTTTTCGCACCAAGCGCGGTGGCGGTGAGCTCGTTTGTCCGAGCGGCTCGAACTGCAACGTAGTGGTCAACAGCCGGTTCTCAAAGTTTCTGCATATACCGCTCGAGATACTCGGGATGACGTATTTTGCCCTGATCGCTCTCGCGTATCTGGCGCTGTTTTTGGTGCCGGAGCTTGTTCAGGGGAACGTGCTTCTGGCGGTCGCTCTGGCCACGATGGCGGCCGCGCTGTTCTCGCTGTATCTGCTCTTTGTCCAGGCTTTCTTGTTGGGTGAATGGTGTATGTGGTGCATTCTCTCCTCGATGTTTTCGTTGGCGATCTTCGCGACCTCGTTCGTGACGCTTGATAGCGCCGGCGTACCGGTGTACGCCTTTCTCGAGAGCATCGAAGGCCTGCGGAGCTTCCTTACCTTCTTTGGCTACGCCCTGGGCGTGGGTGCCTCGACCAGCGCGGTGGTTTTATTCTTCAGTTTTCTGAACGATCTTGATATCAGCGAAAAGGAGTTAGCCTCTCTGAAGTGGCTTGCCGAGTTAATCTGGGCGGGATTTGGATTCGCTATGGTCACACTGATCGTTGAGTTTGCTGTGGTGCTTGCGACCGAGAGCAACGGGTTGGCGTTGCTGGCCTCGCCGGTTGTTGCGCAGATCATCGTTTTGTTGGTGATCAGCTTTACCCTTGCCGCGTTAATGATCCTGTACGCACCGTTTTTGGTGTTTATGCCGTTTACCCCAACAAAAGGATCGTGTGCCGCGTGGCTCAACGCGTTGCGGCTTCCGACATTTATTGTGGGCGGTTTTGTCCTGGTGAGCTGGTACTACGCCTTTACGATTAATTTTCTTCCTGAGATCGCGCTCTCGCGGTACCTTGCGGGGTACGGCGCCGTTCTCCTTATCGCGGTGTGTGCCGCCTGGATCATCGATAGTCGTTTTCGGCCAACTCCGACGAGGGA
>JBBDHZ010000152.1:22637-25153 GCA_040880645.1 Minisyncoccota bacterium | reverse complement strand
GAGCACGGAACAGAAGAGCCGATCGAAGCCGAGCTTTCCTATACCCCCTCATCAGATACACCGGCCAGCGGCGCTGAAGGCGAAACGGAGGAAAGCGGCAGCGAGGACGAGACCGAGTTTCTCAAGACACGGATCGATGACCTTAATCTCTCCCAGCGAACCCTCAACGCGCTTTCTGAGGCAAACATCCGCACCGTTGGCGGCCTCGCCCGAAAGCGAGAATCAGACATTCAGGAGATCGACGGCATCGGGGACAAGGGTATCCAAGAGATCAAAGATCTGCTCGGAGGAAAGGGAATTGACCTCAAGGAATAAGCAATGAGTAGAGTGACCACGTAGCACCCGTTTTATGAGACACCACAAAACAACACGAACCCTCGGACGAGTATCACGACAACGCAAGGCGCTCCTGTGTTCGCTCGCGCGTTCACTGGTCCTGCACGGACGTATCCAGACAACCGAGGCGAAAGCGAAGGAGCTCCGCCCGTTTGCGGAAAAGCTCGTGACCGAAGCCAAGAAAGAAACCCAGGCATCGATCCGACGGGTTGAGAACAAGATAGGTCCTGATGCCCGCGTTAAGCTCTGCAGCGAGCTGGCACCGGGCTATAAGGAGCGCCAGGGCGGCTATACACGCATTGTTAAACTGCCGTACCGAACAAGCGACGCCGCTAGCCTTGCAATCATCGAGTTCGTCGAGTAGGATACCAATTACTATATGCAGCAAGAACACACCATAGACGCACAGAATCGATCACTCGGCCGCGTAGCAAGCGAGGCAGCAAAAGTACTTATGGGGAAACACGAAGCCTCGTTTGAACGTAATGCGATTGCGCCTGTCACGGTACGTATCGTAAACGCCGGCAAATCAGCGATCACGTCCAAAAAACTGGACGAGAAGGTGTATATGAGCTACTCCGGACACCCCGGAGGTCGAACCGATCGAACCCGACGCAAAGTCGTCGAGCAAAGAGGATACGGAGAGGTCTTTCGTCGTTCGGTCTACGGAATGCTTCCTGCTAACCGACTCCGTAAGCAGATAATGAAAAATCTTGTTATTGAAGAATAATTTGTATGCCCACAAAAGCCACAGCCAAAGATGCCTACTACGAAGCCGTTGGCCGTCGAAAAACCTCGATTGCACGCGTGCGCCTGTTTCCGAACCACACCGGTAAAACCTTTACGGTCAATGACCGCGAGAAGGAAGACTACTTTCCAACACCTGAGCTTAATCAGATCGTAACTCAGGCACTGACTGCCACCGATCTTGACGGCACGTTTGCCGTCAGCGTCCACGTCAGCGGTGGCGGAATCCACTCCCAGGCGGAGGCGGTCCGGCACGGCATCGCCCGCGCCCTCGAGGAGTACGATGCAGAGCTGAGACTACCGCTCAAGAAAGTCGGCTACTTTAAACGCGACCCGCGAACAAAGGAACGCAAGAAGTTCGGACTGAAGAAAGCGCGCAAGGCCCCTCAATGGAGTAAGCGATAGACGAACTCAACAACCACTACCACCCTCGGGCCGCTCCCGAGGGTTTCGTTATGACACGTTTTTAGGTATCATTGTCACACACTATGAGCACACGCAAGAAAACAAACGCCCACAACGAAGATGAAGAGGCGATCGATGTCACCGACACTGACGTCGAAGAGATCATCGATGATGAGAGCGATGCCGGCAGAGCGAAGAAGGACCGCATCGCAGCGCTGAAAGAAAAGTTAAAGCACTGCGAGAAAGAAAAACAGCAGTACCTGGATTCCTGGCAGCGCGAGAAGGCCGAGTTTTTGAATGCCCGGCGACGCGACGAGGAGAGCAAACAGCGTGCCATCCGCCAGGCGCAAGAAGGAGTGATCTCCTCACTGCTGCCGGCTCTCGACAGCTTCGAGATAGCCTGCGCCGACACCGAATCGTACCGAAATACCCCTCAGGAGTGGCGTAACGGCGTCGAGGGTATTTACGCCCAGCTTCTCTCCGCACTTGAGTCACACAATGTGTCGCCGTTCAGTCCAGAGGGTGAGCCATTCGATCCGACCTACCACGAAGCCGTTGAACAGGTACCGGTGACACACGAAGCGCAGGACAATACCGTGATCGAGGTGGTCCAGAAGGGTTACCGGATGGATGACCGACTGATCCGGTCGGCCAAAGTGAAGGTCGGGCAGTTCAAACAGGAGTGAGCGCTACACAGTACCGCACGGGTTGGGCAGAAATACTTGCAACGTGCTTGACAGCGTGTTATAGTATACACACACAACGCTCCAACCGCTCTTAAACCGCTTTTGCTGAGGTCTTTCTCCGAGCGGGTTGGACGAAGAGATACGACCGATATAAAGACCCTCCACACATAATTACTAACTGATCTAGCATTTTACACCTATGGGAAAGATACTTGGAATTGATCTCGGTACAACAAACTCAGCGATGGCTATTATGGAGGCCGGCGAACCAAAGATCGTCGAGAACGCGGAAGGTAACCGCACCACTCCTTCGATCGTCGCAATTTCAAAAAACAACGAGCG
>JBBDHZ010000152.1:0-22537 GCA_040880645.1 Minisyncoccota bacterium | reverse complement strand
TCACCGAAGCGGTCATCACCGTTCCGGCCTATTTTAACGATTCCCAGCGCAAAGCGACCAAGGATGCCGGAAAGATCGCCGGCCTCGAGGTGAAGCGCATTATCAACGAACCGACCGCAGCCGCTCTGGCATACGGATTTAACGAAAAGAAGGATCAGAAGATCGCGGTCTTCGACTTCGGTGGCGGAACATTTGATATGTCGATCCTGGAGGTCGGGGATGAGGTTGTGGAAGTAAAGGCAACTGAAGGAGACAGTCATCTTGGCGGAAAGGACATCGACCAAACGATCATCGAGCACCTCGTGAGCGAATTCAAGAAGGAGAGCGGCATCGACATCAGCAAAGATAAACTTGCCCTCCAGCGCCTCGATGAGGCCGCCGAAAAAGCAAAGATCGAGCTGTCGACCACGCACGAGAGTGAGGTGAATATTCCGTTCATCACCTCGGATGCGGACGGTCCGAAGCACCTTTTGATCAAACTCACCCGGGCAAAGCTCGAGGAGCTTGCTCAGGAGTTTATCGACCGGGCAATGACCATCACGGAGAATTCGCTGACCAGCTCGAAATTCGCCAAAACCGATATTGACGAGGTTATTCTGGTCGGTGGACAGACCCGTATGCCCAAGATCCAGGAACGGGTCAAGGAGTTCTTCGGCAAGGAGCCGAACAAGACTATCAACCCGGACGAAGTGGTGGCGCTTGGAGCAGCGATCCAGGGCGGTATTATCGGCGGAGACGTAAAGGATGTGCTGCTTTTGGACGTGATCCCGCTGTCACTCGGTATCGAGACGATGGGCGGCGTCACGACACCGCTAATCGAGAAAAACACGACTATTCCGAGCCAGCAAACCCAGACCTTCTCAACCGCGGCAGACAACCAGACCTCCGTCGAGATCCATGTTCTCCAAGGAGAACGGCCGATGGCCACCGACAACAAATCACTCGGCAAGTTTATCCTTGATGGTATTCCGCCGGCACCACGCGGTACACCGCAGGTCGAGGTTTCGTTCGACGTAGACGCGAACGGTATTCTCAACGTCACGGCCAAAGACAAGGCGAGCGGCAAAGAACAGTCGATCCGTATCGAAGCCACCTCCGGCCTATCCGACGAGGATATCGAGAAAATGCAGAAAGAGGCAGAGGAACACGCGGACGAAGACAAGAAGCGCAAGGAGGCGGTTGAGGCGCGCAATATCGCGGAGCAGCTCGTGTACACCGCCGAGAAGTCTCTCTCTGATAACAAAGACAAGGTTCCGGAGGATGTTCAAAAAACAATTCAGGAAAAGATTGACGCGGTTAAAGAGATAACCGGAAAGGCAGACAGCGATGCCGCGGCGATCCAAGAGGCGACCACAGCCCTTTCGGATGAGCTCCAGAAGATCGGCCAGTATGTTAGCCAGGACGACGGCCAGACGCAAACGGGCGAGACTGACGGTGCCGCACAGTCGTCGGCGGAAGGTCAACAGACCGCCGCCGAGGACGGAAACGTTCGTGACGCCGACTACGAAGAAGGGAAGAAGGACGACACAGACGATACAAAGAAATAGCGAAAAAACAACCTATCCGACGTGATAGGTTGTTTCGTTCGATCAGCCGGCCGGCACGACTCGCAACGGTGGCAAGTTCGAGCCTGAGGTTCGCTCTGTGCTTTTTTCTCCCTTCGACGCGCTCCTTTCTTGAGAGAACGATTCGTGACGAACAGGCCTCTGTGTGGTATATTTTTACAAACACTTGCAACGTGCCTTATGAGCTCCAAAGACTACTACAGCACCCTCGGTGTCGACAAAAAAGCATCCAAGGACGAGATCAAAAAAGCCTTCCGTAAACTCGCCCAAAAACACCACCCGGACAAAAAGGGTGGGGACGAAAAGAAATTCAAAGAGATCAACGAGGCCTACAACATTCTCTCCGACGATAAAAAACGCGCCGAGTACGACTCGTACGGACGCGTCTTCAGCGGTTCCGGCGGCGGGGGAGGCCAGGCCGGCGGCGGCTTCGGCGGTTTTGATTTTAGTGATTTCGCCAAACACGCCCAAAACGGCCAAGGATTTGAAGACTTTGATCTCGGCGATATCTTCGGCGAATTCTTCGGCGGAGGAGCGCGCGGGCGAACGCGCCGCGGTAACGATATCGCGATCGACGTTGAACTGGAGTTCAGCGAATCAGTCTTCGGTACAACCCGGACCGTGCAGCTAAACAAAACATCAACCTGTGACGCCTGCAAGGGTGACGGGGCCGAGCCGGGAAGCGGAACCGAAACCTGTTCAACCTGTAACGGCAAGGGTCAGGTGCAGGAGGTCAAGCACTCCTTTATGGGAACCTTCCAAACAAACCGCACCTGCGACCTCTGCCGAGGGAGCGGCCGGGTACCGAAGGTGAAGTGTGGGAAATGTGCCGGTGAGGGAGTAGCCAAGAAAGACGAAGAGATTACGCTTTCCATTCCTGCCGGCATCGAGGACGGCCAAATGATCCGGATGACCGGCGCCGGAGAAGCCGTGCCCGGCGGCCAGGCAGGCGACCTGTACATCAAAGTCCACGTCAAACCACACGCAACCTTTACCAAACAAGGACGCGACCTTCTGATGCCGCTTTCCGTCAAACTCTCTGACGCCCTGCTTGGTGCAACCTACAGCATCGAAACCCTGGATGGTCCGATCGACCTCAAAATACCGCAGGGAGTCACCCACGGGGAGATGCTTCGGGTGAAAGGAAAAGGTGTACCCGACCAAAGCAAAAAACGCGGCGACATTTTAGTGAAAGTACAGATCCAGCTTCCACAGAAACTTTCGAAAGAGGCTAGAAAGGCCGTCGAAAAACTTCAGGAAGAGGGGATCTAGCAGGTGTGAGATGACCGCTCGGGAGCACCGGGCGGTCATCTTTGAGTACGCTGATCAAAACCTCAGTATCCACACGCCGCACGTCCGAGAGGGTGTATACTAAGTCAATGGATTCACTCATTGCTGTTGTACGTGACGTTGTCACCAAGATCATTTCGTTTCCGGCCGACGTACTCGCGCTCGCGGTTCTGGTGATCGTGCTTTTTACCATTGCGCTCTCGGTCGGTCAGAAGAAGTACACCACCGCGCTCTTTTCGTTTTATCCCGCCCTTGTCGCGTATACATTTCTACCGGCGGCACTGCTCGAAGCGATCCTTGTTGCTGACTCACCGTGGATGATCCTCGTAACCAAGCTCGGCCTATTCACTGTCTTCGGTATCGGTACTTTTATTGTGCTTAAAAAGTACACCAAAAAGCGCGCCAGCGAGTCGGGGAAGAAAGACACGATGTTCGCCTTTTTCCTCGCCCTCGGTGCCGCAGCCCTTACGCTGAGCCTCGTAGTCGTTGTAATACCGATCAGTGAGGTGTACTCACTTTCACCGCTTATTACCGATCTTGTTACGCCGTCAACAGTGGTGTGGTGGATGATCGCACCGCTTGCTATTCTCTATATTTTTCGTCGTGATTAATTGTTGCCCGCAGAGACCCCCGTATGCCAGAGACTGACCCCACACGAGAACGCTCACTGCTCGCCCGGTGGATCGCGAAGCTATTTCGGTTTCGACTTGCCATTATTGCCGAGACAATGACGCTCTTTCTCTTGCTGATCATCATCAGCCAGACGCTGTTTTTGGATCACATCGAGGATGTGATCCTCACGATCGTCGTCTTTTCGCTGGCCTCGCTGATCGGGGCGTTTCTGGTCTACAGCGTTCGTGCCCAGGAAGCCCAGCGGTACGAAAGTCAAAAACTTGCCGAGTATCTGCGGAGTGCTAACAAACAACTTCTCCAGCTCGACCGACTTAAATCGGAATTTATCTACCTCGCCACCCACCAAATCCGTACTCCTTTGACCGCGATCAGGGGATATCTTTCGATGATCCTGGAGGGCGACTTCGGCCGTGTTCCGGACGGTTTGGAGCAACCGATCAATACCGCCTTTGTCTCAAGCAAAGAGATGGTCGATACGATCGAGTACTTCTTGAGCGTCACCCGAATGGAGCGCGGCGAACTCGATTACGATATGGAGGCGTTTGATATGCGAAGCCTGGTCTCTTCGACCGTAAACCAGATGAAACCGATCATCGATCGCTCCGGTCTGACGCTACACATCGATATTGATGAGCACAATGATTACACGGTATACGGTGACGCCGACAAACTCCGTCAGGTCATCAGCAATATCATCGACAACGCGATCCAGTACACCCGCTCAGGATCGATCAGTGTTCATCTCTGGAAGTACGACGGATTTGTTCGCCTTGAAGTGCGCGACACCGGTGTCGGAATGAATAAGGACGACCAAGCACAGATCTTCAAAAAATTCGGCCGAGCTGACGGTGCGGAGAAAAACAACGTCTTTGGGGCAGGGCTGGGGCTGTATATCGCGTACCGTATTATCAACGATCACAACGGACGGATTTATGCCAAATCAGACGGGCGCGGAAAAGGTTCGACGTTTGTGGTTGAACTTCATCACGGAGCGCAGGGCGCACCTCACAAACCTGACACCAAAAACATTAACCGGATCAACGCCGTGCATAAGCCGGACATCGCTAAGAAGATCGCCGCGCAAACAGCACCTCACCCGAGACACTGATCACACCGTTCGCCCGATGTATTCAGGGCCGATGCTCCGTCAACCTTGAATTCTCACTCCAGCGGCTTCTTTCCACGAACCGTTTAGTTTGCTAGTATTTGACCTATGCCTGACAGCACACAGAAGGTTCTTGTCTCCGGTGTTAAGCCAACCGCCCGACCACACATCGGCAACTATCTCGGAGCAATGAAGCAATTTGTCGATATGCAGCACGAGTACGACACCCGTGTTTTTATCGCTGACTATCACGCCTTAACCACGCTCCACGATGCTGACACGCTTCGCGAGATGACGTACAACATCGCCCTGGATTACCTTGCCATCGGGCTCGACCCGGAAACCACCCATATTTACAAGCAGTCCGACGTACCCAGCCACACCGAGCTTGCGGTTATTCTCTCGAACACTGTCCCGTCCTCGTATCTGACCCGTGCCCACGCCTACAAAGCCGCACAAGACAAGAACGAGGATATCAACGCCGGTACGCTCTATTATCCGATCCTGATGGCCGCGGACATCCTGATGTACGATACTCACATCGTGCCGGTCGGCGCCGATCAAAAACAGCACGTTGAATACGCGCGAGACATTGCCGAGCGTTTCAACCACACCTACGGCGAGACCTTCGTTATTCCGCAGGCACGCATCCTTGAAAATGTCCAGACCGTTCCCGGCGTTGACAGCCGGAAAATGAGCAAAAGCTACGGTAACGATATCGGGTTATTTGCTACAGACGACGAGATCACAAAGGCAGTAATGAGTATCCCGACCGATTCACAGGACAAAGACGCTCCCAAAAAAGAGTACACGACCGATACGCTTTACCAACTTCACACCCACTTCACGACCGGTAATGAACTCGAAAAAGTGAAAACCGGATACAAAGAAGGCGGTCTCGGCTACAAGGAATCAAAAGAGATTCTGATCGAGAGCATCAAAGGCCTGATAGCACCACTCAGAGACAAGCGCGAGGAGATCGCGAATGATCGTGATTTTGTTATGAGCGTCCTCGATACCGGAGCGCGTGCCGCGCGGGCCGAGGCGAGCGAGAAAATGAATGACGTCCGAGCAAAAGTCGGTCTGACGGCATCACAGTAACGTTCAGAGTATCCCCAGACAGGCATTATCAGGACGGTTGGGCCGGGGCCTGGGTCCTGAGAATGCCTGCCTGGTGATACGGAGACCCTCCATTAGAACTACATTTAGTATCAACTATGAAAAACCGAATTTATATCAAAGACCTTCACGAGCACATCGGCACACAAGTAACCCTGGCCGGCTGGGTCGATGTCCGCCGAGACCACGGGAAACTCACCTTTATTGACCTGCGCGACGCCACCGGCAAAGTGCAGATGGTTGCGCTGCCCAAGAACGAAGCAGCTCACGAAGCCGCAGGCACAGTTCGGCCCGAATGGGTCATCAAGGTAGTGGGGGAGGTGAAGGAGCGCCCGGAAAAGATGGTTAACCCGGACCTCCCCAACGGCGACCTGGAGTTCGTTGTGACCGAACTCGAGGTTCTTTCACCGGCCGAGAGCTTGCCGTTTGACCTCGACACCGACCTGAACCTCGACACCCTGCTTGATTATCGCCCGCTCACCCTGCGCAGGACGCGCGAACGGGCTATTTTCAAGGTTCAGGCAGCGATTGTCGACGCCTATCGTACTTTTTTGAACAACGAAGGATTTACTGAATTTCAGGCACCTAAACTCATCGGCGCTGACGCCGAGGGGAGCGGAGAGGTGTTTGAAGTTGAATACCTCTATGATCGTACGGCGCACCTTGCCACCTCGCCTCAACTCTATAAGCAGATTCTTGTCGGTGTTTTTGAGCGTGTTTTTTCAATCGGTAATGTTTACCGCGCGGAGAAACACGCCACCAGCCGGCACCTGAACGAATACACCTCGCTCGATGTCGAAGTTGGTTTTATTGACGACCATACCGACATAATGGCGATCGAAACCCGTCTTCTTCGTTTTCTCTGTGATCAATTACGAGCAACCTGCGAAGCAGAGTTCTCGATATGCGGTGCGGAGGTGCCGGTTGTTCCCGAGACGATACCCGTGGTGAAACTCCGGGAAGCCCAGGAGCTGATCTTTCAAGAGACCGGTAAAGATATACGCGAAGAACCCGACCTTGAGCCGGAGGATGAGCGCTGGATGTGTGAATGGTCAAGTCGCGAGCACAACTCGGATTTTATCTTCATTACCCACTACCCGATGTCGAAGCGACCGTTTTACACGTATGAGGATGAAGATGATACCGGCTTCAGCAAAAGTTTTGATCTTTTGTTCCGAGGCATTGAGATCACGACCGGCGGCCAACGCCGCCACACTTTTGAGAGCGTCGTGGAAGGAGCACGCCAAAAAGGACTCGATCCTGAAAATTTTGCCTTTTATCTTCAGGCGTTCAAGTACGGAATGCCTCCACACGGCGGGTGGGGAATGGGGCTCGAGCGCCTGACCGCGCGCTTTCTCAATATTCCGAACGTCAAAGAAGCAGCACTGTTTCCGCGGGACATTAACCGCATCGATACACTTTTCTCGTCGGGAAGCGAGCGTGATACTGAAGTAACCGGACAGGATGATCCCGGGCAGTAATCACGGTGCATTACGTCTGAGCTGGGTAATATTGACACTAAACTATATTAATGATATGGTGTAAATTGATCTTCACACGAAGAGTTGGGCTAAAGTTAGTCCAACAGAACAGCACATTTGCAAACCCAAGACAGGAGAAACGCATGCCGACCAAGCAGGTCAAAAAGACGAATATCTTCCGGAACCGCCTGATCGAGATTATCAGGGAGATGATTGAGATCGCCGCCGAAGGCAACTGCACAGTGATGCAGAAACTCAATGGTGTCACGGTACTGGTGAACGGCGATTCTGACGCCGGCCTCATCTTCCGTGACCAACAGCGGTCTATGTTGGGCTACATCGAAGATTATATCGGTCCCTACCCAAACCCTGACCTCACGGGCTGGGAAAGGGAGAGCGACGCTCGAAAAAAAGCCGAGTACATGCGCGAGTGGGAGAAGAAGTTGGCACTGCGCGAAGAGAAAGTTCGTCTGCGTCGTGAAGCGGTTGATGCCAAACTTGCCAATGCTCCCGAGATGGAGCTCGTGGATGAGGAGTGGTGGCGGATGCTCAGGGACAGGAACCTCGCGGACACTAACGTGCCCGAGTGCGCCGAACGCTGGGCGCGGCTCATTCAACTCGAGATGGCGCAGAATGGCAGGGAACTCGAGGATGTGGCGGATGATACTTTCCACGAGGCCAACATCGATGACTTCAACGGCATCATGTACGGCCGCGTCGTCTCTACACTGGCGCGTTACTGGGCGTACGGCGAACAGCTCCGGTGCTGGAACAACAAAAGATTTCAAGTCGGAGACGAGGGCGATACGGCCAACATACTCGGTGGCGTGCTTTACCCCGCGCTCCTGTCAATCTAAGCGGCAAGTTCCGAAGGCTGCACTCATATGGGCTCCCAGCAGACACATTCTGCTCGGAGCCCATTTTTTTCAAAACTGCCAGTAGAATTTACCGCAAACATTTACAATCTATTTTCAAAATGGTATAAAACATTCGTCTGTTCCTCCTAACACCTAGCCGAAAGGACTGAAAATGCCCGAAGACATTGCTCACCCCCTTCGCCCGAAGTTTCTGGATGAAGTGGTGATTCATCAAATCATCGACGCAATAGCCCACGTGGTGATGGATGAATTTCCAATTAAGCGCAATACGTTGCATGTCGTTGTACTTGCACCCCAGAAGCTGGTGGAGGGCGAGTACCCGAATTGCTCCATCACTCCCTACATCGCAGGCGAGCGAAGCTATTATCCAGAGGAGTGGACTCACAACTTCAAGGATATCGCCCGCTCCAAGGCGAACCAGCTCTGGTACGGCCAGAACGATGGCGGGTGTGAGATCCAGCCACATTTGCTTTGCTCTGGCGACACCCCGAACTGGGGCGGCGTCAAGCGCAAGGGAATCGTGGTGGCATGCTCTGGCGTAGAGCCGTACTTTGATCGGATGATCTCAGGTATGGTAGCGGACGGCTGTATTGCCATGGCCCGTGACAACTGGGAAACCGGTGGAGACAAGGTAAATAAGGTGGACAGTCTAACCTGAGTAACCAGCAGGAACGCCACCCCCCCAATCCCGTACTTCCTAATGCACCACCCTTCCGCACCATGCGCACCGCGGAAGGGTTTTTTTATTGAAAGATGCCGGGTAACGTGCTTAACCATACTCAGTTTTAAAACCGCTCATTCACGACCATTCAAAAGAAAGGACCACCCATGGCGAGTGGAAGCGAACAACAGTCAGAAAGAGATCCGATACGAATCACGAGTTTGCGTCGCAACCCCGACGGTACGCACGAGGTTACGATCAAAGGCCTCACGAAAGGTGAAAGGGACGACATACAGGCTGCCTTGCACGGGGTGTGCTGGGTCAGGAGTAAGAACGGACGTCTTACTCGATCTGATTTGGCAGATCCACCCCGGGAACCCTACGACACAGATATGCATCCGTACTGGCGACCGGCAACAGAGGGTGAGCTTTCAAACGGTCCGCTGATGTTCGATATCAAAGGCACCCTACCTAAACACTCATCGCCATCGTTCTTAATCCAGAGTTTGTGCGGCTACGGCTACACGCCGGATCGCTACGTGAAAGCTTCCCAAACCCTCGAATCCTTTGGCTTTGAGTGTATGCGCTCGCGACGCGGCAGAGATGGGCACTATTGGGAGATCTGGTACCTGCCCGGGTTGTACGCCGCTCGGGGCAAACTCAGGGAGTATCTTATTGAGCACGACATACCTGATAGCACCGCAGACAAAGAAACGCTCCGAGACATAGCACGCTTTCTCTTTCATCACGCCCCGTTTGGCTCGCTCGACATTACCACTCAGCGCCTTGCAATGGCTGAACCAGAATAAAGAAAAGAGGCGCTTCTCTCAACACAAAAAACTCCGACGCAGTCCTGCGTCGGAGTTTTTCCTTTCAGACCACCGATCCAGCGACTGAGGTTAGTGGTGTGACTGCCCGTGCCGGGTGGTGTCCAACCGATCCAAAACCTCCTTGGCTTTACTCTGTCCGCCGAGCCCGAAGGCGAGCGCAAGTGCAAGCACCAAACCGGCAAAGAGAATCTGGATGAGCGACTCAGCGATACCCAGCTGTAATAGAGCGGCAAGCGCGGCAAACGTAATCACCGCAACCTTGGCGATCGTCCCCAACAGAGCGGCGTTCGAAACCGGGATCTTCGAGGCTGAGATACCGGTACTGATCAGACGGCCCAAGAAATTACCCACGATCAATCCAACCGCCAAGATAACAACCGCAACAAGAATGTTCGGGATATAGAGCAAAATCTCCCGGAGGAACACCGTTACTTCCTGCCAGCCGAGAATATCAACCGCAGCAAGCAGAAACACGATAATAAAGAACCACTGCACGATCTTGCCGATCAGCCACGAGAAGGTGAAGTGGAGATTCACTCGCTTCATCATCTCGGCTAATCCGCTTTGCTCACTGAGCTCATCCAGCCGGGCGAGCGAAAGCAGCTTTCGCGTGAGCGCACCCAAAAACGACGCAATGATAAGACCGAGGATGAGTACGAGAAGAGCGCTCGCAACTTCCGGAAGAAACGCGAGAAAGGTGTCCCACACGTTAAACAACGACGCAAGGATCTGATCAATAATAGTAGTAAATTGATTTTGCATATATCTACGAGTAATTACAAATTAATTCTACGGCCTCTGTTTAACAGAAGTCCTCTGTATTAAGACACAAAGTCCTGCCCCGGGCATACACATAATCTCATAGGGAAACAAGACGTACCCTCAGTCAAACTATCTGAAAGTCTGACACTTGTGTAGAAACGTAGCTATGTTCACCGGAGCAGGGGAGCGAGTACAAAAGCTTGACGAAAAAGAACGAGTGCGGTTAAATGCCAGAGGAATTATCGCGTCTACTGAAAGGACCCCGATGAGCGAAAAAACAGTTCCTTGCCAGGAGAAGCACACGGAGATTGTTGTCACAGCGAAGCAGCTGAGAAAGCTACGAGAGTTAGGCCTACGGGCCCGTGTCGGCCTTTCGTTTTCAAACGTCCATCGGCCGAAATCGCTACAGGCCGGCGATACCGTTCGATTCGTAGCCAAAGGGACGGACGATCAATCTTCGGCCACCGCCAGAGTCTGCCTCAGCAGCCCGACCGACGACCCGGGCATCCATATCCTGGTCATCGAGCCGGTGGGGTAGCTATACACATCATCAAACCCTTTGAGGAGATCGAGATGACCACGACTTCGGACCACAATACCACCGCGCTGTCCATTCGCATTACGGTAGAGGAGCGGCGAATGCTTGAGCGCTTTCACGACTTGCCTGTCTCCGTCCCCGACGATGAACAAAGTGGCGGGGCCGACGCGTACGTAAAAGCTCATAAGATTTTACTTATTGCCCCTACACAAGGTGGCATACTTAAAATCTCTGCAAACGTCGTCAAGCGCATCAAATGTGGGGGCAAGGTGACCACGCTAGTTGTGCGAGAGAGATTGGAACCGCGATACTTCCATCCCATTGAGCCCCCAACCACCGCGTGACCGTATCGAGTCCCACGCCACGCCGCCCGGCTCCTCCGGGCGGTTTTCTTATACACAAAACTGCCACGCCATCGATCTGTACACCTTGTAACCCAAATGATCAATAAACAACACATCCCGTGCGAAAGGCATACGCACGACACTTACCCACAAGATAAGCCGGTACCGAGCTAGAAACCTTGCTATACTACAGGAACTATGGATGTGCTTCTTTTGATCAGCTTCGCCGCGATACTTACCGCAGTTATCGTTTCGCTTGTAATGAGTCGACGGCTTACGGCTGCACAGAGAGAATTAGAGCGGGCAGAACAAGAGCTCACACAGGAGGGGCGTGAAATCGCCGATGCCGGAAGCCTGGAAGAGTTTAACGAAAAACAGGCACAGAAAAAAGCCGCGCGAAAAAGACGTATTATAAATCTCTTTGCCACACAAAACGAGATCAGTAACAGCGACGTGGCCGAAGCGCTCAAGCTATCGAGCGTGAGTGCCTATACCTACCTAGAAGAACTCGAGCAGGACGGTGAGATCGAGCAGATCGGAAAAACCGGCCGTTCAGTAGTCTACAAAAAGTCAGAAAAAGGCTCTAAACACTAAGACCTATAGGTCTTAGTGTTTAGAGAGGCGGTTTTGCCTTTCAACAACCGATCAAAAGAGGCTCTTTGCCGCTTTCTCATTTCTCCGCTCATCGGAAGCAGTTCGATGACAACACGCGGGGTATCTTCTATACTTATCAGATATAACCATATTCACCAATTCTATGAATACCAATCTATCGATCTCAGAGTGTTGTGATCTTTCCTCGAAGACGGCGCTCGTAACCGGAGGAGCTGTCGGTATCGGGTTAGGTATCGTGCATCGCCTTGCCGAGGCCGGTGCGTCCGTTGGTATTGCCGATATCAACGGCAACGCAGCAGCCCGTGCGGCTGAGGATCTTCAAAGTGACGGCCGGCGCGCTCTCGCGGTACAAGCAGATGTAGCAAACACCGACGACGTAGACGCGGTGGTAAAGAAAACGGTTGAAGAGTTTGGTCACATAGACATACTCGTAAACAACGCCGGTATCTACCCGAACACGTCCGTTCTTGAAATGACGGAAGAGGATTTTGAGCGTGTTCTCGATATAAACCTCAAAGGAACGTTCTTGTGCACGAAAGCTGCCGCTTCAGCAATGATCAAGCAGGGGTCAGGGGGAAAGATCATTAACATTTCATCGATCGATGCGCTCCATCCGTCAATGACCGGTCTTGCGGCGTATGACGCATCGAAACACGGGATGTGGGGCTTTACGAAAAATACAGCGCTTGAACTCGCCGAACACGGTATCTGGGTAAACGCCGTGGCTCCCGGAGCTATCGCGACTCCCGGCACCGGCGCAATGGGAGGTGACGTTGATCCTGCCATTGCAGAACGAATGGATCAGTTCGCCCAAGAGATCCCGATGAAACGGATCGGCGATCCGGACGAGATCGGTAAAGTTGTGCTCTTTCTTGCCTCTGATCTATCTAGTTATATGACCGGTTCTCAGATCGTGGCAGATGGGGGTGCGCTCCTAACTTAAAACGAGCGCCCGGCGGACGTACGGTATATGAAAAAACAAACAAACAAAAAACTACGAAAAACATTTATAGAGATACTCGCCGGAGTCGCCTTTGTCCTTATCGGCACCTTGCTCGTCTACACGTTTGTCGAGGACTTCGCAGCGTTCTGGCAGTCACAGTTTGTCTGGAGCGTGATCTTGATCATATTGTGGACAGTTGTATCCCTTGGCTACTTTCATCAGGGGTGGCTTGTGTTCAGAAGCGGGAGCGCCGATCACGTATCGGTAATTCTGCCGGCCGTCGTCTTTCTTGTTCAGTGCGTGCTGTTTGTAAAAGGCGTGTACTATGAAGACTGGTCCTTAATCGCCGGAGCGCTGCTCGTCAATTCCGGCGTAGTCTTTAGTCTGTATCAAATCATTACACATAGACGAAGCGCTCTATGACCTTTATAAAATTCATTCTTTCCCTTATCACGCCACTTGCGGTCGGCTTTATCGGCACCCACTTCACTGTGCCGGCAATTAAGTCATAGTACGTAATAACACTTGAAAAATTGCCTTCAATTTACCAAGCTGGGTTTTCAGCCCGGTCTGGACCTTGCTGTACGTACTGAGGGACAGTGCAGCGTTCCTCATCAGATGACGCGACTTTTGACGTGCCGCGGTTTCTATCCGATCTCCTGCCGGGCTTCTCATCCCCTCGTGCCGTACCTGCTTTGAATAGCTTTTTAATGTATCTCAATGAATAATCGTGGTACGCAACTGTCGAACACAATCCCGCACAAACCGGACAGAAAAATTGACTTTTAAGATTTTTTATTCTATATTACTGACTGAATGATCATTACATTAGATTTACGCACAGACTGATTTGTATCTATCTGTGATTGATTTGAACGGCTTACCTGAGGGAGAATACCATGGTCGAAGAAGAGGCTGTTATTGAATCAGGCGACGAAGCAGAAAACGAACCCGACACTGAGCAGGATGAGCGGTCCTCAAACCACAGCCCGCAAGGAGAAAACGAAGTCGCAGCTGTGGTTGGGGCTGATACCGGCAAGCGATCTAGCCTGCGGCGTGTTCTTAATTTATCGAAACGGGCGTCATTGAAAGGAATCCATATTGCACTTTATTTCCCGGCATTTGTGCATATTTTCATCCTTTTTACCATCGTCCAACTTTCTGTTGAGGATGTGAGAAGAGTGTTTGTGAGCGTTGGGACCTGGGACTTTTCGCTCATCGATATCGTCTACCTTGTTGCCGGCTCTCTCGGCTTTGCCGAGCTGATCGAAATATCTGAACCTGGAGTCAACAAAACAGTGCGCTGCATTGTCCTGACAGTCACGTGGATCATTCTCGGACTTCTACCGTTTGCCGGTGAGACGATTCTTGCCATTGTCGGCTGGACGCTGAGTATCAATGAGCTTCGGTGGGTCGGTACATACAGCAACTTCGGCTTCTTCTGCCTGGTCATTATGTTCGCCGTCGAACTTCCGGCTGCGTTTCAGATCAACAGCAATACACTGATGCGCTCGATCAGTCACGGTGAGGGCACTATGGAATAGCACGTAAGGGGAAACGTATGGCACGACGACATCTCGTCTGGCGTGCGCTTCTCCTTGTGGGGGCGCTTGTCATAACAGGCTACCTCATCTTGAAGTATGAGATCGCCATTGTTCTGTTCCGTTCGATCTGGAACTGGCTTGTATATGCCGGCCGCTGGATCTGGATGTTTGTACGAGCGGTAACCTGGAAGGCAACTCATTCCTGGGTTATCCGAAAAAGCCTGGAACCGCTGTGGCGTGCTGTCGGATTGACAGCACTTGCGGCGTATCTTGTTCGCTCTGGGCGCAGACACGTCGGACCAAGAATATCGGTATTTATCACCAGGGTAAAAACAGCCTGGGCCCGATGCCCGTGGTATGTGAAAGCGATCGTACTCGTCGGCGGTGTAGCGCTTGCGCTATCATTCGGCGTCGGCCTGTGGCTCATCCCATTTGGCGTACCGTTCTATACCAGGATCGCGGCTAAAATTCAGGTGAAACTGGCTGACTCCTGGCTCACGCGAAAGACACGCACTTTTCGAATGAAATGGCGATGTCTCCTTCGGAGAAACAGAAACCGATTCGTTGTGCGCCGACTCAGAGGGTCACGCTACTGGCTGATCCGGCGCGAGCGACGCACAACTGCCTGGGCAGACCGAAAAGTTCGCGCCCTCACCGGCGCGCTCTCGGCCAAGTCTGGAAGCGGTCACGTCAAGTAAATCTACCCCTTGCACCACGCCCCGAAGCGTGGTGCTTTTTCTTACCCAAGACACTTATACCTCGTCAGGCCGGTGTGGAAATTAGTTGTTAGCAGGAGCGCCTGTTTGATAGATTTACCTCACAAGCCAATCCATCAACCCCTGATCAATCATCTCTAGAAAACTACCACTTTCCTTTCTAACGGTACTTATTACGTTCTCCGACGTTACTGTGCTGGAAAACGACGATTACCATACGAAAGAAACGGGGCAACCTTCCACCTTGATGCAGACAGTAATAACAACAGAATCGACAATAAGCCCAAGAGTGACTGAACCGACACACAGAACCACGACTCGTCTCGCTCAAATGAAACCGGGGGAGTGAGCGATTAGGACACAACACGCCGTTACCGTATGCACCGTTCGCTCCTTTGCAAAAGAGCCTGAAAGGGTACTGATGAAATCCCGGAACAGACATCCCGCCAGACAGGCCGGCCACTACCGAAAAACCGCGTTTTTCTGCTATACTACGGCAAATGCGTGACGAAGTACCCGAGACCCAGAACGAGCACCGAAGTGGTTACCAGGTCAAAACAGCGGCCTTTGAGGGGCCGTTGGATCTACTGTTGTCGCTCATCCAGAAACGCAAGCTGTTCATCAGCGATATCTCGCTTGCCCGGGTGACCGACGACTACATTGCCCATCTTAAGGAGCTCGAGGAGTTTCCGGTCGCTGACAGCGCCCAATTCATTCTCACCTCCTCGATCCTGGTTTTGATCAAATCAAAATCACTTCTGCCGACACTCGACCTGACAGACGAGGAAGAAGACGACATCGAGGAACTCGAGGCTCGTCTCAAGGAGTACCAGCGGATCCAAGATCTCTCAGGACATATCAGCGAACGCTACGGCATCAACACAATGGCAAGCGGCACACCGCACCTGAGGAAGACCGTCACGTTCTCACCTACGGATGAGCTTACGACCGATACCCTGGCCCTGGCGATGATCGCCGTCCTGAGCCGCCTGCCTAAACGCCAACAGATCCCGCAAACCCAGGTCAAAAAAGTGATCAGCTTGCGTGAGACGATCGAGCGGCTGACCGAACGCATCCAACGCAGTATGCGCGGCCGCTTCTCAGAGTTTTCCGGGTACGAGCGCGGCAGGCCACTGAGCAAAGAGGAGCGGGTCACGGTGGTCGTGAGTTTTCTTGCAATGCTTGAATTGGTCAAGACCGGTCTGGTACAGGTCAGTCAGCGAGCTCATTTCGACGAGATCGAGATCGAGCACAGAGATATTGGTGTTCCTCGGTATAATTCGCTAGAATAGCGCCTATGTCGTTATCCCTTCAATCACAGATCGAGAGTATCTTGTTTGCCAAAGGCGAGGCGATGAGCCTTGAGGCGCTTGCTGAGCACACCGGTGCGGACCGCCAAGCGCTCCAGGACGCCCTCAATGACCTCGAACACACCCTGGCCCAAGAGGGGAGCGAGCGTGGTATTCGTCTGGTTCAGACCGACACCACTGCCGAGCTGGCAACAGCGCCGGAAGCGAGTGAGCTGATCCGATCACTCAACACAAAGGAACTGACAAAGCGGCTCGGGAAGGCCGGGCTGGAAACGCTGACCATTGTCTTGTACCAAGGCCCGGTGAGCCGCCGGGACATCGACTATATTCGCGGTGTGAACTCGACCAGCATCCTCCGCAACCTGACCATTCGCGGTCTGATCGAGCAGCAGGAGTCCGATGACGGAACACGGGCGCTTGTCTACCAACCAACAACCGAGCTTCTGCGCCACCTCGGTTTGTCGCGCCGCGAAGATCTTCCTCAGTACAACGAGATCGCCGGTGAGGTTGAACAGTTTTACCACGAACAAAACGAACCGGAAGACGTCAGCGGGCCGGCCGAGGAAGAATCTGCCGACGTACCGAGCGATCAGGGAGCCGGCGAAACGAGCCGTTCTAATGAAAGTACCGACAGTAGAACGGGGTAGGTTATTTTTTGTATGCACTCATTTATTCAAGAACTCACCAGCTCAGGAAGGAAGGCACTCGGGTACGGTGTTCTCGTTGCCGCACTGTCGGTGCTGATCCTCACGGCGGTGCTCGGAGAGCCGCGTTCGGTGGTGGAATCACCAAAACCCGAACCGGTTGTTCAAGAACCCCAGCCGGTCGTGCGGACCGATCCGTTCGATGCTGTCCGTCTGGAGGCCGCATCGGCGTACGTCCTTGACGTTTCTTCCGGCGATATACTCTACGAGAAGAACGCCACTGCCCGGTACCCGCTTGCCTCGATCACCAAGATAATGTCTGCCGTTACCGCGACTGACCTGATGCCTCAGTACACGGTTGTGACCATTACCGACGACGCGCTCATCCTTGAAGGGGATAACGGACTCTACGGCCAAGAGCGCTGGACGATCGAGGATCTGCTGGATTTCAGCCTCGTTGCTTCTTCAAACGACGCAATGGGGGCCATTGCCTCGGTTGCCGGCGCGATCAGTGGGCCCCACACCACCAGCACATTTCAAGAGAACGTAGATCTATTCGTTCAAGCAATGAACCAAAAGGCTCGAGAGATCGGTCTTGAGGATACCCGTTTTATGAACCCCCACGGCCTCGATACGGATGAGTTCACCAGCGGATCATACGGCACGGCCCGCGATACCGCCGCTCTGATGCAGTACGCACTGAAGGAGTATCCCGGACTGCTCGAATCAACCGGGTCACCCTTTGTTACGTCAACGTCACTTTCCGGCATCACTCACGTCGCAACCAACACAAACGACGTGGTCGATCAAATTCCCGGACTGCTCGCGTCAAAAACCGGCTTCACGGATCTTTCGGGAGGAAACCTTGTGGTCGCTTTTGATGCCGGACTGAATCGGCCAATGATCGCGGTGGTACTCGGATCAAGCTACAATAGCCGATTTGACGATATGCTACAATTAGTGGAAGCCTCGGTCAGTTCAGTCGCGGACGTCACGCGACCGGACGAACCTGTCTTATAAGCACCACCGTATGATCATCGATATTGTTAAAGTCATTCTGCCGGCGATACTTGCGTTCTGGATCGGGATCGCGATCACCCCGTTTTTGACGAACTTCCTCTACACCCACAAAATGTGGAAGAAAAAAGCCGGGAAAAAAGACTCGAACGGGATCGCCACAAAGATCTTCAACCAGCTCCATATGACCCGTGAGGTCGGAACGCCGCGGCTGGGCGGTATTGTGATCTGGGCCGCGGCGGCGGTTACGATACTTGGCATCTGGCTTCTTGCTGTCCTGATACCGAACGAGACGACAACCAAGCTGAACTTTCTTTCCCAGAACCAAACCTGGATCCCGCTGGCGACGCTGCTGATCGGGGCTGTTGTGGGGTTAGTTGATGACCTCTTTGAGATCACCGGGTATATCTCACGCGCCTCGGGTGGTCTGTCCCTGAAGGTCCGGTTGGCTATTGTCACAACGGTCGGTGTCCTGTGCGGTCTGTGGTTTTTTGTAAAACTTGACGTAGTCGCGATCGGTTTGCCCTTTCTCGAAGAGGGCCTGTACGTCGGCTGGCTTATCGTGCCGCTTTTCGCGGTTGTTCTCGTTGCTATCTACTCCGGCGGTGTGATCGATGGTATCGACGGTCTGGCCGGTGGGGTCTTTGCGGCAATGTTCGCTGCCTACACCGGCATCGCGTTTTACCAGCAACAGATCAACCTCGCGGCATTTAGCGCAATGATGGTCGGCGCCATCCTGGCGTTTTTATGGTTCAATATCCCTCCGGCACGATTTTATATGTCTGAGACCGGCTCGATGGCCCTAACGATCACCCTGGGCGTGGTGGCATTCACCACCGACTCACTCGGTGGGGGATACGGCCTGCTTGTTCTGCCGATCATCGCCTTTCCGCTGGTTATGACCGTGCTTTCCAATATCATTCAGGTCACCTCGAAGCGCCTTCGGGGAGGGAAGAAGGTCTTTCTTGTTGCCCCGATCCATCATCACTTCGAAGCGATCGGCTGGCCGGCATACAAAGTCACGATGCGGTACTGGATTCTGAGCATCGTGACCGCGCTGCTCGGAATGATCCTAGCGCTCATCGGCTAACAACTCCGGAACACACCGTCGCGCCGCTCCTCACGGGGACCCAGCGTGCACTCGTACAACGGTACTCTCCCTAATCACCGATCTTCCCGTCTATGGCTCCACGAAAACGAACCTTTGACCGACCGTTCTTCATCGCCACGATCATCCTCGTGGTGTTCGGTTTTTTCATATTTATCTCTGCCTCGCTTGGGCTTCTGGCTCGAGAGACCGTTACGTTCTCGGACGTTGTCCTCAAGCAATTTCTTTTTGGTCTTGTCGGCGGTACCGGACTGATGTTCATCGTGAGCCATATTCACTACCGAACCTGGCGCAGCTACGCGTTTTACATCTTTCTAGCATCGATCATCTTGACCCTGCTTGTCTTTGTACCCCAGATCAGTTTTGAGCACGGAGGCGCGCGGCGCTGGCTGGCCTTCGGCCCGATCACGCTGCAGCCGTCCGAGATACTCAAGATCGGATTTGTTATCTACTTCGCCGCCTGGCTGTCGGGTGTACGCAGACACATTCAGACCTACAGCTACGGCCTTCTTCCGTTTCTTATTCTTCTCACCATAACCGGTACCATTGTGCTCGGGCAGCGTGACACCGATACCTTTGCTATGATCGCGCTGGCGGGCCTGGCGATGTATATGGTGGCCGGCGGCCGATGGCGAGACATCGGCATCGTTATACTTGCCGGAGCAAGCGCAGCAGCGGTACTGGTGATGTCCCGACCGTACATTATGAGCCGTGTTTTGACCTTTCTCGACCCCACCCAGGATCCGCTCGGGGCGAGCTACCAGATCCGCCAGTCGCTGATTGCGATCGGTTCGGGCGGTGTATTCGGACGCGGATTCGGCCAAAGTATTCAGAAGTTTGAGTTTCTGCCCGAACCGATCGGCGACTCGATCTTTGCCGTCGCTGCCGAAGAGTTCGGATTTATCGGAAGCTTTTTGATCATTGGATTGTTCATCTTTTTTGCGTATCGCGGTCTGTATATCGCTGTTCGGGCACCTGATCTGTTCGCTCGACTTTTGGTCGTCGGAATTGTTATACTGATCGTGATCCAGTCGTTTATGAACATTGCGGCAATGCTTGGCCTAATACCGCTCTCGGGGATGCCGCTTCTCTTTGTGAGTCACGGTGGAACCGCGCTCTTGATCACACTTGTTGAAGTCGGCATCATCCTCAATGTTTCCAAGTATATGACCAGTAAACCCGCACAAACCTAGCCACGCGTGTCTCTATGAAATTTGTATTTACCGGAGGAGGAACAGGGGGGCATTTTTACCCCGTCATTGCCGTCGCCGAGAAACTGCAGGCTCGTCTTACCGGCGCGCCGGGCAGTACTGCCGATGACCAAGCAGACCCGCCACAGGAAGCGGCGCCGCTCTACTATATGGCTCCGGAAGCCTACGACGAAGCCCTTCTCAAGGAGGTCGGGTTGACCTACATTCCTATTCCGGCCGGCAAGGTTCGGCGATATTTTTCGATCGCTAATTTTTTTGATATTTTCAGGACCGTTGGCGGAGTACTGAAGGCGCTGTGGAAGCTGTTTGCGATCTATCCAGACGTGGTCTTCGCCAAAGGCGCGTATGGCTCCGTACCGGTTCTCTGGGCGGCACGGCTCCTGCGTATACCGGTGATGATCCATGAATCAGATAGCGTCCCGGGCCGGGCAAATAAATGGGCCGGTACATTTGCCACGCGGATCGCTGTATCATACAAGGAAGCCGCTGAGCATTTTCCCCAAGAGATCGTAGCTCACACCGGCCAGCCGATCCGAAGCCACCTTCAGGAACCGATCAGCGACGGATCACGCGAACATTTCGGGATTGAGCCGGAGACCCCGGTTTTGCTCATCCTGGGCGGGTCGCAGGGCGCGAAGAATATCAACAGCGCTATCCTCAACGCTCTCCCGCAGCTTTTGAATGAGTACGTGGTCATCCATCAAACCGGAGAAGACAACCTTCGAGAGGTCACCGAGGTCGCCCGCAGCGTCCTGTACGGACACGAGCACGCGGACCGCTACGTCCCGCGTGGGTCGCTCGACAGTACCGCGCTGGCGCGCGCGGCCGGGATCACCTCGCTCGTTGTCTCGCGAGCCGGATCAACTATTTTCGAGATTGCCCGCTGGGGTATTCCGAGTATCATCGTCCCGATCGAAGATTCAAACGGCGACCATCAGCGAACCAACGCCTTCGCCTACGCCCGCACCGGCGCGGCGGCTGTGATCGAGGAGCGCAATCTGACCGTCAACGTGTTTCTCTCAGAGATCCACCGTATCCTCAATCAGCCGGACGTATACAAACAAATGCAGGCCGGTACACAGGCGTTCGTCTCCCCGGACGCCGCCGAGACGATCGCGAACGAGCTCTACGCCATCGCACACAAGCATTAACCGCTATTCTGTACGCCGAAGCAACCACCGTACCCCGCACCGCTCCCGCCGCACAGACCGAGCATCTGACCTAACAACCACCCCGTATGACCACCAATTCCTCAAACCCCGTTGTCACCCGATTTCCGCCCTCACCGACCGGAGTCCTGCACGTCGGAAGCTACCGCACCGCTCTATACAACTGGCTTTTCGCCCGGCAGACCAATGGACAATTTCTTGTCCGTATCGAAGATACCGACCGTGAACGCAGCACACCGGAGTTTGAAGCAAATATTTTCGAGAGCCTCGAATGGCTTGACCTGAAGGAAGACGAGCGCTACACGCAGTCCGACCGACACGAGCGCCACACGCAGGTGCTCCAAGAACTTATCGACAACGGCGCGGCGTATATTTCACAGGAGGAAGTGAAGAAAGAAGGACAACGCGCCGAGGTGATCCGATTCAAGAACCCGAATACCGAGCTTTCCTTTGACGACATCGTCCGGGGTACCGTCACCTTCGACACCACCGATCTGGGTGACTTTGTTATTGCCAAAAGTATGACTGAGCCACTGTACCATCTGGCGGTTGTCGTCGACGACGCTGATTCAAACGTGACTCACGTGATCCGCGGAGAAGACCACATTTCCAACACGCCGCGCCAGATCCTGATCCAGGAAGCACTGAACGTACCGCGGCCGCTCTACGCACACATCCCGCTGGTCCTGGCCGAGGATAAAAGCAAGCTCTCCAAGCGCAACGGCGCCCGCGCCATTCTGGACTACCGAGACGAAGGATTTCTCCCGGACGCTCTTTTGAACTATATGGCTCTTCTTGGCTGGAACCCGGGGACCGAACAGGAGATATTTACCCGCGAAGAACTGCTTCAGACCTTTCGCCTCGAGCGCATTCACAAAGGCGGGGCGATCTTTAGTGAAGAAAAGATGCGCTGGGTCAACCGCGAGCACATTAAGAAACTTGACCCCGAAACCCTTCGGGCGAACATTCGTGACTTCTTGCTACGCTCATCGCGCCTTTCCGAAAAAGGCTGGGAGCTCAGCGACGCGATCCTCACCCAGATAGAGCCGATCAT